>CALEYA010000088.1 GCA_937926215.1 uncultured Croceitalea sp.
AGGAATTTTTCCCTTCGCATTGCTGAGATTTTGGAGTCAAAAAATTCTACATGTACCACCTTCCACGGCCTAAATTTTATGGTCCATCCTTTCTTTCCCAACTCATTGTGGGATTTAAACCGTTGGATTAGTGAAGAAGAAAAACCCACGTACGTTTTCTTGTATATTTCGGAATACATGATATAAACTACAAACTCTTCCATAAAACAGAAAACCCTCCTTAATGGAGGGCTTCTCTTGTAGCGGGAACTGGACTCGAACCAGTGACCTTCGGGTTATGAGCCCGACGAGCTACCTACTGCTCTATCCCGCGATGTGGACGGCAAATATACAATCTTTTTTAGGTGCACACCAAAATTTGATGCCGTTAATTTTTTGCAAAAAAAAGTTCCCTACAAAAAATGTTGGGAACTTAAACTGGTATGCTTGCTTAGATTTAAGCGTGGTAATAACGCTCATTTATGATTTTTCCATCTTTCCACTGTGTACGCACCACTTGCTCAAAACGATGTTTTGTTCCGTCATTGGTATCAAATTCCATGATAGCCTCGTAGAAGGTAGTATCTCCTTTAACCGCAGGGCCACTGGTAACCGTATATCCGTGAAAAGCGGTTACGGTATCCAAAAGTTTTTGTTCTTCATTTAAACAAAAAGTCTTTCCCACTTTAGCTGGGTTGTTGCCTTCAAACAGCTGTACATCATCTGCTAAATAGGTTTCCATGGCATCGATGAATTGCCCTTTGGACAATAGTGACGTTACTTTCTTTGCATTGGTCAATAATTCTTGTTCTTGTGTTGTAGTTTCCATTTGTATTCTTTTTTGGTACAAAGCTAAAACAGACCCAAGAGGTATTGCTATTCAGTTTTTCCCGAAAACTGTTACGGATTTCCTTTTTAGGGACTTGTTTTGATTTTTTGTCGCTTTTTTTTCTCAAAAGCGTTGAATAGGTTACATTCGATTTATGGAAGCAATCAAT
Source organism: uncultured Croceitalea sp. (assembly GCA_937926215.1). Classification (GTDB taxonomy): domain Bacteria; phylum Bacteroidota; class Bacteroidia; order Flavobacteriales; family Flavobacteriaceae; genus Croceitalea. The sequence continues at coordinate 978 of CALEYA010000088.1, forward strand.
GATTTTTTGGTAAGCGCCAATTCATGGGCCAATTGGCCTATGTTTCTTTTGTTGATCGGGGGAGGCCTTTTACTAATAGGCTATTCTAAATTGGCACCCTATCGCTATTTGGGGCATGCCATCGCTATTGTGCGGGGCAAGTACGATGACAAAAATGCCAAAGGGGACGTAAGCTCTCTACAGGCCTTGTCGGCGGCCGTTGCCGCTACCGTGGGATTGGGCAATATCTCCGGGGTGGCCATTGCCATACATGACGGTGGTCCCGGGGTCGTCTTCTGGATTTGGATGACGGCCATTATTGGCATGTGCATTAAATTTTATTCCTGCAGCCTCTCCATTATGTTCCGTGGCGAGGATTCCGAAGGAAAACTCCAAGGAGGTCCCATGTACTATATCACCAAAGGCCTTGGCGAAAAGTACCGCCCGCTGGCCATTTTCTTTTGTATTGCCGGTATTTTTGGCTTTCTGGGCGTTTTTACGGCCAACCAGTTTACGGAAACCTTTATGAGCGTAGTACGGCCGGAAGAACAGTTGATAGCCCTTGGTGGCACGGAAAACGACCCACTTTTTAATTGGAAACTTACCGTTGGAATTCTATTGGCCATAGTAACGTCCTTTGTCATTTTTGGGGGCTTGGCTAAAATTGCCAAAGTAGCGACGGCCATTGTTCCCGTTATGGTGATGGTTTATTTGGTGGCCGTGATCGTGGTGCTGGTCATGAATGCATCCAAGGTATGGCCCGCGCTTCAACTTATTGTAACAGAAGCTTGGAATTTTAACACCATAGTTACGGGAGGATTTTGGGGCTTGGTCATTATTGGGGTCAAACGCGCCATGTTCTCCAACGAAGCCGGTTTGGGCAGCGCACCTATGTACCACGGGCAGTCCAAAAATTCAGAACCCATTCGCGAAGGGCTAGTAGGCATGTTGGGTCCGTTTATAGATACCATTCTCGTTTGCACCTTTACCGCGGTAGTTATTATTTTAAGCGGCGCCTATCTGGAAGATTCCAGTGGCATCGTAATGACCCTGCAAGCGTTCAGGACCACCCTGTTTGGGGTGGGGGACGATTTGTTGATGGTCATAGTATCCGCCTTTGCCCTATCAACCTTATTTACCTATTCCTATTACGGGGTAAAGTGCCTTTCCTTTTTAACGAATGCCAAAATTGGCCGGTACTACAATCATTATTTTGTGATCATGATCGTTTTTGCGGCCGTCGCTTCCTTGGAACTGGTAAAAAACTTAATCGATTTGTCCTACGCTTTAATGGTGATTCCCAATATGATTGCGGTACTTTTGTTGGCACCTAAAGTTAATAAAGCGGCAAAAGCCTACTTTTTAAAATTAAAGCATGGAGAAGCATAAAGCAGGCTTTGTAAATATCATCGGGAACCCCAATGTGGGCAAATCCACCTTGATGAACGCCTTTGTTGGGGAAAAACTCTCCATCATTACCTCAAAAGCGCAGACCACACGACACCGTATTTTGGGTATCGTTAATGGCGATGATTTTCAGGTGATTCTATCGGACACGCCCGGAATCATAAAACCGGCCTATGAGATGCAGAACGCCATGATGGATTTTGTAAAATCGGCCTTTGAGGATGCCGATGTCTTGCTGTATATGGTAGAGATTGGAGAAAAAGGCCTGAAAGACGAAACCTTTTTTAAAAAAATCCAAAACAGTACCATTCCCGTATTGCTGTTGCTCAATAAAATAGATACTTCGGAACAGGAGGTTTTGGAGACCCAAATACAACATTGGCAAGAAGTGCTCCCTAGGGCAGAAATCCACCCGATATCCGCACTGGAAAATTTTAATGTCAAGGAAGTGTTCAATCGCATTTTAGAATTACTACCCCAAGCACCACCCTATTATCCCAAAGACCAGTTAACGGACAAACCCGAACGGTTTTTTGTAAACGAGACGATTCGGGAAAAGATTTTGATGCACTACAAAAAGGAAATCCCGTATGCCGTAGAGGTCGAAACCGAAGAGTTTTTGGAAGATGAAAAGATCATTCGGATCCGGGCCATCATTATGGTAGAGCGCGATACGCAAAAAGGTATTATCATCGGCCATAAAGGGGCAGCCCTAAAGCGAGTGGGCGTAGAGTCCAGAAGGGATTTGGAACGTTTTTTTGACAAGCAAGTGCATATCGAACTGTACGTAAAAGTGAACAAAAACTGGCGCAGTAACAGCAGGCAACTTAAACGCTTTGGGTATAATAACTAAAGGCTAAGTTGGCGCACATTATGCTATGTAAGGTTCCAAAACGATATCCACATAGTTCCGCAATTGTTCCATCTGCCCTTTACCTTTGGCCTTGCCTAACCTACCAAAAACATAAAGTAAAACCCAAATGACGACTAAAAAGCACATCCCTACTACCAGCGGGGTTATGGGTTGTCCCAAGGAATGTTTGGAGTAGGTAAAAACACCCAAAACCAAGAACAAGGTTCCCACACCAAAATGTAAAAACATAAAGAAAGTCCATAAGGTAGGGTTTGGGCCAAACACGCCCTGCGCTAGGGTGATATGGTCCTCGTAGGACCGTAGCTCCAAATGCAGTTGGGGCGACCAAAAGGAGGTGTGTTCCTTCTTAAAGCGGATATAAACATGCGCATCAAGCTGCTTCACCGTAATAGGATCCCCTGTCCGGTCCTTAAAAATAGCCTGGGCTTTGTCCAAGGATAAGGACAATGAAATTTCAAACCTTGGCCTTAGTACTATTTCATGGGATAAATCGCTCATATCAGCTTGTTATTCTTCTCTTTAAGGTATCATTTTTTCCTTGAAAATAAGTGGTACTTTTGCCAAAAAATAACGAAGATGGGGGCCATAGTAGCCATAGTGGGAAGACCTAATGTTGGAAAATCAACCTTTTTTAACCGTTTGATACAAAGACGGGAGGCCATTGTGGACGCCGTAAGTGGGGTGACACGTGACCGCCATTACGGAAAGAGCGATTGGAACGGCAAAGAATTCTCGGTAATCGATACCGGGGGTTATGTGTTAGGGAGCGATGATATTTTTGAAAAGGAAATCGATAAGCAGGTAGAATTGGCCATAGATGAAGCCGATGCCATCATATTTATGGTGGACGTGGAATCTGGGGTTACCGGAATGGATGAAGATGTGGCCAAGTTGTTGCGCCGCGTGGACAAACCCGTTTTTTTGGCCATCAATAAAGTGGACAATGCCAAACGTGCTGCGGATGCCGTAGAGTTTTACGCCTTAGGTTTGGGGGAATACTATACGCTGTCAAGTATCAATGGAAGTGGCTCCGGGGAACTCTTGGACGCCTTGGTCAAAGAACTTCCGGATGTGGTTGAAAAGGATGACGAATTGCCAAGATTTGCGGTGGTAGGTCGTCCCAATGCCGGGAAATCCTCGTTTATAAATGCCCTTATTGGCGAAGAGCGTTATATAGTAACCGATATTGCCGGGACTACCCGGGACAGTATCGACACCAAATACAATAGGTTTGGGTTTGAGTTCAATTTGGTGGATACCGCCGGAATTAGAAGAAAGGCCAAAGTCAAGGAAGATTTGGAGTTTTACTCCGTCATGCGCTCCGTAAGGGCCATTGAACATGCCGATGTATGTATTCTCCTTTTAGATGCCACCAGAGGTTTTGACGGCCAGGTACAGAACATTTTTTGGTTGGCCCAAAGAAACCATAAGGGAATCGTTATTTTGGTGAACAAATGGGATTTGGTGGAAAAAGAGACCAATTCCGTTAGGGATTTCGAAAAGCAGATTAAAGAGGCTATGGAACCCTTTGTGGATGTCCCTATCCTGTTTATTTCCGTATTGAACAAGCAGCGAATTTTTAAGGCCATAGAAACCGCCGTAGAAGTGTATAAAAACCGTTCCAAGAAAATAGTGACCCGCAAACTGAACGATGTAATGTTGCCCATCATAGAACACAGGCCACCGCCAGCGTACAAAGGGAAGTTCGTAAAAATCAAGTTTTGTACGCAGCTGCCTTCCGCCTATCCGCAATTTGCTTTTTTCTGTAACCTACCGCAATACGTACGGGAACCTTACAAGCGCTTTCTGGAAAACAAGCTTCGGGAAAATTATGACTTCACCGGGGTACCCATTACCGTGTTTATGCGGAAAAAGTAGGGTTTTTGAATGATGAATGACGAATGCCGGATTCTTGATGTTGGATGTTGAATTTTGGATTCAAGAGCCAAGAAACCAGATGGATTTTGTAGGTTTCGAGGAATTTTTTCTTCTAACCACTAACTCCAAACCTATTCCGAAGCCCTTTTAACATCCAAAATTTGTGTTAGTTGGTTGCCATCATCATCAGTAACACTCAGCGTATACGTCCCGGATGCTATAGGTAAAAGCAGTTCATGAAAATCTTGGGTAGTGCCCACATAGGTGTCGTCCAAATACCAAAAAATGGTACTGGTATCCTTGGAGTGCGCCAATTTAAAGGCCACTTCCATGGAAGAATTGCCCAAATCCTTAGGTAAGAGCACCGTCTCGTTGGCTTTGGGATACAAAAACTGCATGGGTGCTTCGCTGTCGATGACACAGCCATCTAAAAAAAGAGGGGGTTCCCTATAGTTCGGATTTTCCAAAGCATAGTAATAGGAGATAGCAGGAGGCAAAACAAACCAGCTTTTCATTCGGATAGCCTCCAAAGGATAACAAGAGGCGTTTACCTGATACGTTCCGGTAGCATCAAGGCTAAGCTGTTGGTGGTAGGGGCAAGGGTCACTGCGAATTCCCTTTGCGGGCACTCCCGTTTTTTGGGTATCCTCACAAAATAGGGAAGCCCGGTATCCACTGGCGGTACAAATTTCCACTTCGACCAGATCATCAAAAGGCTCTTGGAACCAACCACTATGTGGCAATTGGTCCAGTACATCGAACAAGATGGGTGCCGCGGCAGTTATGCCCGTTAATCCCGGTCTACCTTCGCCGTCCGCATTTCCTGCCCAGACGCCAATGGCATATTTTGGGGTAACCCCAATTGCCCAGGCGTCCTTAAAGCCAAAACTGGTTCCGGTTTTCCAAGCCAGGGGTTGGGAGCTATCAAAGAAATGCCAATTCTCTTCACCCTCCGGTCTGTTGACTTCTTTTAACGCTTTGAAGGTATGGTAAATGGCACCGGCCTTAAGGGCCTCCGTTTCAAATTGGACCGTTCCAAAATCTGGTTCCACATCCATGATATAGTTGGGGGCGGTATATTCCCCGGACCGATACCTACTGGAATTTTCAGTAAAATGATTAAGGGCGGCGGCCATGTTGGCATAGGTTTGGGTAAGTTCCCATAAAGAGGTTTCCGCACCGCCTAAGATGAGCGATAAACCATAGTGCCCCGCAGATTTATCCAAGCCGTTAAGATGGATTTTCCGTAGTTTGTTATAAAATTTTTGAAGCCCATATTTTCGCAACAAACGTACTGCGGGAACATTTAGGGAACGGGACAAGGCCCTATGGGCAGGCACGGCACCTAGGTGTTTTTTATTAAAATTTTTAGGATTATACCCATTGATCACCGTTGGGACATCTTTTACTAAGGCCTTGGGCAACAACAGCCCTTCATCCAACAAGGAAGCAAAAAGAAGAGGTTTTAGCGTACTGCCCGTACTGCGTTTTTTGGTGATGATATCCACATAACGGGCATCCTTACCTTGGGATGGGGAATTCCCCATATAGGCCAATACTTTTCTGGTGTCCACATCCAAAACTAAAATGGCAAGGTTGTGTACTTCGTTGGCTTTTAATCGATTGTAATGCCTTTTCCCAATAGTGTTGACCTGTCCTTGGAGCCCATTGTCCAAGGTGCTATGAATGCGTTTTTGGGGATGTTCTTTTCTAATTCGTTCCGTAAAATGGGGAGCGCGGTCGGGCAATGGTAAGGGCTTTCCGGGTAGTGGTTCCAGTAATGCCAATTCGTAAGTAGTTTGGTCCAACTTTTGGTGATCGTACAGCTTTTTGAGTAAGCGATTCCTTTTTTGTAGCAAAGCCGAGGTGTTTTTGCCGGGAAAAATCAAGGAAGGCGCATTGGGCAATACGGCTAGGGTAGTGGCCTGTCCCCAACTCAATTCGCTGGCGGGAATACCAAAATACCGCCAAGAGGCCGTCTCCAAACCCACAACGTTCCCACCAAAGGGCGTATGGGTGGCGTAAAGTTTTAAGATTTCTTCTTTGGAATAACGCAGTTCCAAACGGGTGGCCATAAATAGTTCAACAAGCTTCTCCAAATAGGTCCGCTTCTTGTTTTTCCTGCTTAAGCGAACAAGCTGCTGCGTAATGGTACTGCCGCCCCTTCTTGTTTTTTTGGTGAGGTTGTGCTGTAGGGCATGGGCAATGGAAATGGGATTAAAACCCGGATGTTGGTAAAAGTATTCATCTTCAAAAAGCAAGATGCTTTCCACAAAACGCTGCGGTAAGCTATCCATTTCCGGAAAACGCCATTGCCCGTCCGAGGCAATTCTGGCCCCGATCAACATACCGTCCGAACTTATGACAACGGTGGAATTTGGGGTGTCGAATAGGGTTTTGGGCAAGCAAAACAACCACAGGACAAAGAGGGCAAACAACAGCATCAACCCTATTCTGTATTTCTTCAAATACCTTTGCATCAACCCCAAGCCAAGCTTTGTTTTCTTCAAAAAACCCTGTTTTATGGTCTATTCCTACATCTACAATACAAAGTTAGCGAACCACTGTTACCCATTGTCCCTTATTTCTGGCATAGGCCGTGTTGTCGTACATCGCTTCTACCTGACTGCCCGGCAAATAATAATCGCCCAAATAGGAGGCGTTCAATTTTACGGTAAACGTCTTCGATTTTTTGGCCCCCAAGGCAAAATAAAAATGGGTACGGTCGTCCCTAATATCAATATAATCCGCTTTGCCGGTATTGCTGTTACCACTACCAACAAAAGAAGTATTCACGATTTCCCAACCACTGGGAACGATTTGGGAGAGCGCTAAGTTCTCCATACGGTCATTGCTGCCGTTATAAACGGTTATCCGTGCTTCCAATTCCGTGCCTTGCCTTAAGGAAGCTACATCCAAAGATTTCCCAGAAGCATCTTTGTAAGCTGCGTTAATGCTTAGTTTTTGTTGTTGCGCCAATTCTTTACCCACCGGTAATTTTCCTTTTAACGTCAAGGTGGTGTAAATAATGTTCCCTTGTTCATTAGTGATTTCCAATTGGTTTTGGAACCCGGTAATGGGTATCGTACGTTGCGCTATGGCCTTATCCGTTTTTAGGGTTGATTTTTTACCGTTTTGGGTATACGTTAGGTGGATGGATTTCCCGCCGTTCTTCCGCACCATTTTGGCCATGGCCAATAAGGCATAGGCGGTTTCTTGGGTACTGTACCAATTTTGCGAGGACAGTTTTTTAGCCAAGGATAAAGCTAGGTCCTTTTGCTTGGAATCCCCCAAAATGACCATGGTCTCCAAAGCCATGGCCCTGTTCCTAAACACGGAGCCATAGGACCTATAATCATAGGTGTTTGATTTTATGTTGATATTGGCCGTCTGGATGATGGCCTTGGCTACTTCTTTTTTGCCGACCAAGGCATAAGCCGCGGCCAGTCGCCATTTGGCATCATTGCTAAGGCCGCCTGTTTCCCGTAGCCTGTTCATGGCCGCCAGTTCCGGTTGTTGGGCCAAAGCCAGGGTATAGAGGCGGTACGCCTGCTGCAAATCCGTATTATAGCTATAGCGTTTGCTGCTCCATTGGCGTGCCTCATTTTTTTGGAAGCGCAACCAATTGCTTAAAAAAGTAAGAGGCAATTGAAAGCCTTTTTGTTTGGCCTCCAACATAAAATGCCCGGCATAGCTGCTTCCCCAACTATTGGCATTATTGGCCCCCGGCCAGTAGCCTAGGCCGCCGTTTGGCAGTTGAAAGGAGTTCAACCGTTTTATGGCCGCTTTAATGTTTTTCTCCGCTTCCTTTTTCTTTTCAAAACTAAGGTCCAGAATATCCGTTAAAAACAATTGCGGAAAGGCAGCGGAAGTAGTCTGTTCCACACAACCGTGGGGATACGCCAATAAGTAGGCCATCCGCTTGGAAAAATCCATGGGGGGCAGGGTAGAGAATTCAACCATGGCGCTATTGGAACCTGATGTGCCAAAAGTCTCAAATTCCACAATTTTCGATGTCTTCGCTTCCAAGGTGTACAAGCTGCTTTTGGTCGTTTCCGGATTCGGGTTTTCCACATCGATTTCCAATTGGCTACTGGCTTTTTCGCCAGCTCCTGAAGCGTTTACGGTAATGGTCTGATAGGCTTGCGAAGGATTGACCTTAAAATCAAAGTTTACGATCTGTTCCCCAACCGCATTGAAGGTGATGTTTTTGGTGGTAGGGCCTAGAGGTTCCAATGCTTTTCCCGCGTCAATCCGGACGGTAACCTTTTTCACCTTTTTCTCCATAGCAAATACGGTAACCGGTACGGTCACTTTTTCGCCGGGGGACAATTTCCGGGGTAGGGACGTAAGGACCATCAGCGGTTTTCTTACCGGCGTGGTTTTTTCGGTATTGCCATACGCACTCTTCGGATTTCCAGCAATGAGCATGGTGCGCACGGAACCTACATAATTGGGCATTTGCAAGCTATGCGTTGTCTTTTCACCCGCTTTTAAGGTAAAAGGACCCAAGTAGGTCACCACGGGTTTAAAGCGTTGCGCTTTTCTATTTTTTGCTCCCGATGCAATTCCCCCACCGCCAACGGCATAAATATTATCGACACTTACGGAGTACGCGCCCATGACCCCGTCAAAAATATCGAAGGTCTTTACCCCTAGGGCTTGACGGGCATAAAAGGCTTTGTGGATTTCCGGGGTTTTAAATCGCGTTAGATCCAACAGACCATCATCCACTACGGCGATGGAATAGGTCATGGGTTTTTTGTTTTCTTCGGAAACCGTAATTTGATATTCCTTTTCAGGTTCCAAAACCTCGGGCATTTGAAGCTTGGGCCGTAATTTGGTAGTGGGGTTTTCCACCAGCAAGGGAACCACACCATACAAGCGAATGGGTAAGTCGTTTTTTACGGCACCATGTGGTTGCAAAAGGGAAATGTTTACGTAGACATTGGGTGCCATCTCCTCCGTAATCGCAATGGTCGCTTGGGTCTGCTTGGCCGTAGTTTCCAACCATTGCTGTGATAATACTTCGGACCCGTTTTCAATGCTGATAAGGGCACGACCACCGGCATCGGAAGGAAAGACAATTTTGGCTTCCTCCCCGGTGTTGTACTGTTCCTTATCGGCAGAGAACAACAGTATTTTAGAACTTTCGGTATCGTTGGAGGTCGGTCTGCGCCACCAATTGCGATAAAAATAAGCCGTCCGGCCGGTTGCATGGCCAGAAACCCGATCAAAGACCCTAATCAGATAACGCCCGCCGTCATCATCGGGAATGGTAACATCAAAACTTCCTTTTCCATTGGCGGCAGTCGTAACCGTTAGTTGTTTAAAAGGCCTGTGCACGGTGGCATTCTCATAGCGGGAAAGATTATCAAACCCCCTGTTCCACCACCAACGCCATTCGATTTTATAAATTTTTACGTCCAAGGTCCTATTTGCCGCTGCGGTACCATCGGCATCAACAGTAACCACATCAAAGGTGTTTTTATCATCCGTTAAAAAAGAACCGTACTGTTTTGCCTCTGGGGAACGTAGGCCTACAAAATGCGTAAAAGGGGCAAGGTTTTTAGAAAACACGTCCAAGGAGAAATCCCCCCCGCCCTCATAAGCCTTGGTGGTAAAAGTAGCCTTGAGCATTCCCGGGGCTTGTTTGGAAATGGTCATTTTTTCGTTGATGTCCAAGCTGCCATTATCGTCTACGGTACCGTTCAAAAACTGGATTTCCGTTTCGTTGAACGACCGCACCGGGTCTTGGAATTGATACGCCTTAAATTTTTCAAAAGCGGTAGAAGTTGCTTGTAATTTGGCGTTGATGTCTACTTTGAGATTTCTTCCCGGAGCACCGTGTAACCAAGCCACATTGACCTTTCCGGTAACATTTTTATCGGTCTTTAAAACGGCATCATCAAATTCAAAAGCTATTTTTAAACGATTGGGTTTTACGGTAGCAATCTTAAGGTTCTTGTTAAATTGTGCCCCGCCTACTTTTATTTTGGCGTTCCACGTTCCGGTAGGTGCATCGGTTTTTGTGGCAATGGGAAAATAATAGAACTGCTTTTCCTTTTTTGCAAAAAGGCCTTCCGCAACTTTTACGGGGGCATCTTTAAGCACGTTGCGTTGGACCAACTTTCCGCGGGCATCGGTAACTTCCAAGACCACGGGATGGTTTTTGGGTAGTGGATTGCTTTTATCATCCAATACAAAGGTCAAATGGGCGGTATCCCCAGGACGATGCACCCCTCTTTCCGTATATAAAAATCCTTGTAAACCCTTTTGTAAAGATGCCCCGGACACATCAAATTTACTTAAGGATAGGGCGTTGCCATCCAGCAATTTGGCATAGGCATAGTTGTTTTCCTTTTGAGCTACCGCAAAGCTCACTTTGGCTTCCCCATCGTAAATACCAAAACCGGAGGCATCCGTGGCCAGTTCGCCCAAAAGCTGCTGTTGGTAGTTGTACAATTTTATTTTGGTATTCGGTTCCGGTTTGGCGGTGAGTAGATTGGTGGTTGCAAAGTGATAACTGCTATTGTTCCCTTTCTTTACGATAAGCCCTAAATCGCTTCCCAACAAGTTGGTGAAAGCAATTCTATCTTCATTGTAATACGCGGAATGGCAAGGGTTTTCCCGTTCCTCCCAATTGTAGCTGTACCTACGCCAAGAATAAAGTTCATTATCCCAATACTGCTCTTCCAGACTTTCGTCGGAATTGGCATACGAGTTGGTTTCGTCCGCAGAGCCGTTGGTATCGGTATCACAAGCAAACGCGGTATGCTCTTTTTTAAAGCTGAATTCCACCCGGTACAACGAACCCGGATGTATTTGTATCAATTCCGATAAATCCAACGCATGGGCTTTCCAAGCACTGCTGTTTCCGTTCGTATTCCCATCAAGGTCCAATACCTTATACCCCACACGTCTGCCTACGGGCCTGAGGTCCGAGTTGTACCGTTGGTCCAAATCGTTGTTTTGTAAAAACTGCAGCATGTTGTTTTCAAAAACCTGAATGACCCTAACTTCCACGGCGTTTAAACTTACCGTTTCAAAATAAATGGGCGTTGCGCTGGAATTGGGTAAAATGGTGCCTTTTGAAATAAGGCGTACTTGGGGTTTTAACTGTTCAAAGGAAACCAGCTCCGAAAAGCTATTTTTCAAGGTGAATCCATAGGCACTTTTAATGCCCTCAAAAACGGTAACTTCTACCTCGCCTAAAATGCGATTGGATGGATAGACATTAAGGCTATTGCCATTTACCTCGTAACGTAAGGTCTCTGCCCCTGCCACGGTCACTAAACCGTTCAAATTCTGGTCCTGGGCCAAGGGTTCCGAAAAATTCAGGATGAGGGAAGCGTTGGGGGCAGTCGCGGTCTTTGCATTCAGGACCACAAATTTATTGAGTCCCGGAATGGTGTAATTTTCGGTCCCTTTGTTGTCAATGCCCATGGAACCCCCGTCCCATGCGATTTCTAAAGTGCTATCCTCCGTAAGGCGTTGTATGCTATCTATGGTAAAGCTGAAAAAGCGGGTATTGGTATCCGTAGCATTCCATTTTACCGGCACATTTTTATCCCCTTGTTTACTATTGATTAGGGAAGCCAATTTTTTACTCTCCAGAATATCGGAAGCCTCCAGGGTTCCCGTAAGGTATTGCCAGTTTTTACTATAGGATTGCAGCTGGTCCAAATCGATTTTAAAGTTGGGCGTAATGGTCTTAAAGGCGAAGGTGTATTTTTTATAATCGCTTTGCAGGCCTTCGTACAATTTGTCCAAACGTAAGATAACCTGATATTCGGTATCCGCCTTAAGCAAATCGTCCGGTTGGAAGAGTAACTTGTTGCCCTCTTCCACAAAAAGGGTTCCACTCACCTTTGGATTTATTTGTAGGTATTCCGAAGGCAGTTTTTGGGCAATTTCAAACTGGGTCAAAGGTTTTGCCAACCCTATACGAATGGGATTGGCGATACTTTGGTTGCCGTTGGTATGATAGCTTATGTATTCCTTGAATTTAAAAAGGTTGTCGGTTGCAGCGGTGTCCCCATCTTTCTTTTTACAGGATTGAAATAGGACTAAAAACGAAGCTAAAACCAGTGTTGTATAACGCCTCATAGGGTTCTTTTTGAATTAAACATTTCTAAGCGATAGCAAGATATGCCTAAAGATAAGGTTAAAACACACTGTAAATGGGGATTATAGTTTGTGCTACACCATAGGTACGCTAAGAAGGAAAGCGCTGGATGTTTTTTAAGAAGAGTTTGGGAGATAGAAGTTTCTGGTTGTTTCTAGGTTGCCTTAAAAATGGTAAAGCGCTATATTGGTTTTAGTTATTGATTGGTTGGATAACCAGAAGAGATTGAATTTCTATTTTTCTAGAGCTAATAACTTGGTGCGAAAAATCACTATATTGCATCAAAAATACATCCTATGGATACTATTAGAAAGTCAATAACATTTACAGGACAGCAGGACAAGTGGATTAGGCTACGTGTAAAAAAAGGAGACTTTACTAACGATAGCGAATATATTAGGGATTTGGTAAGAAAAGATCAGCAAGCCAATCAAAAACTTTTGGATTTAAAAAGTGCTATAGATGAAGGACTTCAAAGCGGAAGGAGCGAATTGAAGATTTCTGATATCATTAGAATGGTGGACGATGGGGAATTATAGCCTGTCCTCAAGAGCCCAGTATGATTTGGTGGGCGTCTACAAATACGGGTTAAAGTTATTCGGTTCCAAACAGGCCCAAAAATACCTCCACGAATTGGAACAAATTCTTGAAGAATTAGCCGAACGCCCAGAATTGGCGAAGGATGCTTCTTCCTTAGCACATAATCTTAAACATTACAAATACCGTTCCCACGTAGTTTTTTATCAGTTCGATAGTGATCGTGACATTTATGTGGTGCGAATCCTAGGTAAAAGAATGGACTTTATAGCACATATTTAAGGGTCTATATTGAAAAGGGTTCAATGTATTTTTGATTATAGATAGTGGGGTTAAGTACTTATGAAAACAAGGGGCCTCAAATGCCCAAAAAGCAAAAACAAGATAAAAAAGTGTGAATCGTGTTTTTAAAGAACATGGATATATTTAATTTCAACCAACAACCAACCATTTACCACCCACCGGAAGCACCGCCTCCACCGAATCCTCCTCCGCCAAATCCACCACCAAAACCACCGCCGCCAAAGCCACCTCCAGATGATCCACCCCGATATCCGCCACGGCCCATATTGCTTAGAATGATGATGTCCAAAAGGTCCATGCCCAAATTTCCTCGGCCTCCGCGATTGTTGCCTTTTCCTCCTCCGCGTTTGTTTCGACTCATTAGGATAAAGAAAATCACGAGAAAAATAACAAAAGGAAGGATGGAATCTAAGGGAAAACCTTGGTTGGTAAAATCACGGTCCTCATCAAATTGTCCCGTAAGTACCTGAAAAATAGCATCGGTCCCTTGATCCAGACCGGCGTAGTAATTCCCGCTTTTAAATTGCGGAATGATTACGGATTCAATAATGCGTTTGCTTTTGAAATCCGTTAGGAACTCTTCTACGCCATAGCCTGTACTAATGGCTATTTTTCTATCGTCCTTGGCTAAAAGGATCAGGATGCCGTTGTCTTCATCTGCTTGACCGATACCCCATTGTTGTCCCCATTTGGCCCCCAAAAAGTTAATGTCCTCCCCTTTGGTGGTGCTAATAATGGCAATAACAATTTGTGTTGAGGTACTGTCCGAATAACGCACCAGCTTTTGCTCCAAACGGGATTTTTGTCCTGCGGGTAATAACTGCACATAGTCATAAACACTGGTTTCTTTTGCCGGTTTTTCGGGTATGGTAAACTGCCCCCATGCAAGTGGGGAAATGGTTAGCAAGAAAATAAGCAAACCTAGTTCCCCCAGCCTTTTGCTTATAGGCGGCAAGCACTTATCCTTTGGAAATAGCATCGCTTAGTTCATTGGTGTCATTATGGTCCCATGGAAAATGGGCTTCGAGTTCTTCCCCGGCCTTTAAAACGCCGGCGATAATTCCTTCCTTAAAATTCCCTGTTTTAAAATGGGAGGCCATGGTCTCTTTGGTAGTTTCCCAAAATCCTTTGGGTACTGCCCTGTCTATACCTCGGTCCCCATAGATTACGAACTTCTTATCGGTGACGGCAACATAGAACAAAACCCCGTTCCCGTCTTTGGTATTGTCCATTTTAAGAAAGTGGAACACTTGCTGCGCCCGGCTAAAATGGTCGATTTTAGTGGTGGCTTCAATATGCACGCGTATTTCCCCAGAAGTGTTTTTTTCCGCTTTTAGAATAGCGGCCACTATTTCTTGCTCCTCTTGGGGCGTTAGAAAATCCTCAACCTGTGATGCCATTAGTCAAAATCAAAATCAACATCGGGGGCGTTCTCTGCTCCAGAGTCGGATTTAAAAAGTGCCAAGCCATCAAAACCGGCGATATTGGCAATGAAATTGGTCGGTATTTTTTGGATTTTGATGTTGTATTCCCCGGCCAAATCGTTAAAACGGTTGCGCTCCACATTGATGCGATTTTCCGTGCCTTCCAATTGCGACTGCAATTCCAAAAAGTTTTGATTCGCCTTTAAATCCGGATAACGTTCTACGGTCACCAGTAGACGGGACAAAGCTGATGATAAGCCGGATTGTGCTTGTTGGAACTGTGCCATCTTTTCTGGGGTAAGGTTGTCAATATCTATGGTGGTGGATGTGGCCTTTGCCCGGGCTTCTATAACATCCTTTAAAGTGCCCCTTTCAAAATCCGCTGCGCCTTGTACGGTTTTTACCAGATTGCCAATAAGGTCACCCCTACGTTGGTATGAGCTTTCTACATTGGCCCACTGCTTGGTAGCTTGGCCCTTCATTTCTACTAAGGTGTTATTGGTGTTTACGTACCAGCTCCCCAAAATAAAAATGAGTGCTCCGATTATAATTAAAGGAATGAGTAATTTTTTCATCTTCTTTTATTTTAGTGTTTAGGTGTTGTTTTTACATTAGTTTGGACCTTAAAAATCCAGTCTCTTTCAAGGTAAAAATAGAAAACCTTGTCCAATAAGTGGTGCTTGCGCAGGTATTGTTACACTAATTTGCTTTTCAGGGCACAAATTGCCGGAGTTCCTTATACCATGAATCCCGTGGAAGGGAATAAGTTTTGGAACATGGGAGAATATAATTGAATGCGTTATTTTGTTCTTTGAAAATGAAAAGATTTATTTTCTACTGACTACCCTACAATTGCTCCTTAATTTTAAGCAGTTCCGCTTTTACCCGTTGTAGTTTTTCAATCACATCAAAATTGGTAAGGGTCTTGTGTTTTTCCTCCTTAAGGTGGGTTTTGGCACCGTCCAAGGTAAACCCCCGTTCTTTTACCAAGTGGTAGATAAGTTTAAGGTTTTTAATATCCTCAGGGGTAAACTTGCGGTTACCTTTTGCATTTTTCTTGGGTTGCAGCACATCGAATTCCTTTTCCCAAAAACGAATCAAGGACGCATTTACGCCAAAAGCTTTGGCTACTTCGCCAATTCCGTAATACCGCTTTTCAGGAAGTTCTACGTGCATTAATCCAAGGATTGGTTTTCTTGATTGGCATATTTGAGCATGTTCTCAAATTCAATGGGCGATAGACTGCCGTAATAGAAGTTGATGGGATTGATACGCTCTTTGTCCTTTCTAACTTCATAGTGCAGGTGGGGCGCTTCCGACCTTCCGGTGTTCCCTACAAAGCCTATAAGGTCGCCACGTTTTACTTTTTGTCCCTTGCTTACGTTGTATTTGCTCAAATGCGCGTAAAGGGATACATAACCATACCCATGATCTATGCGAATGTGTTTTCCAAAACCGGAGGAATTGTTGTCCGCACGTATTACTTTTCCGTTACCGGAAGCATAGATGGGGGTTCCCCTAGGTGCGGTAAAGTCCATGCCCCAATGCTTTTTACGCGTTTTTAGGAAAGGGTCCGTGCGCCAACCAAAACCAGATGCCATACGCTTTAAATCCTCGTTACGCACGGGCTGTATGGCTGGAATGGCCTCTAAAAATTTCTCTTTTTCTTCGGCAAGGATGGCAATTTCGTCCAAAGACTTCGACTGGATGACCATTTGTTTCTGAATGATATCCAACCGCTTGGTAGCGTCTATGATGATTTCGGAATTGTTAAAGCCCTCCAAGGACTTATAGCGGTTAATACCACCAAAACCGGCCCTGCGTTGCTCTTCCGGAATGGGGTTTGCTTCAAAGTAAAGTCGGTAAATGTTGTTGTCCCGGTCCTCGATATTGGCCAAGACCTGCTCCATCTGTTCCATCTTTTTATCCAAGATCTCAAATTGAAGCTCATAGTTCTGTACTTCACGCTGTAACGAAAGTTCTTTGGGGGTATTGACCAAATTGGTATTCATCAAAAAAAGTAATCCTAAAAAACCGAACAGCGCAGCACCCAATACAAACAAGAAAATATTACGGTAGCGTTTGGATTTTTTGGGTTCAATCTTCCGATAGGAAAGTGTATCGGGATCGTAATAGTATTTTACTTTAGACATGAATTGAAATTATCCTATTTTTGGTCCTCCATTTTATGGTAACAAACAAATATAGAAATTGTTTTGTGGATTCTGTTAAAAATTAGTAAAGCTTAACTCCAATAATGACATCGCAAAAGGTTAGAGAACAGTTTTTAAACTTTTTTAAATCTAAAGAACATAAGATTGTTCCGTCCGCCCCTATGGTCATGAAAGATGACCCTACCTTGCTTTTCACCAATGCGGGTATGAACCAATTTAAGGAATACTTCTTGGGCAATACCAAGGTCAGCGCCAAACGTATTACGGATTCGCAAAAATGTTTGAGGGTAAGTGGCAAGCACAACGATTTGGAAGAAGTGGGCAAGGATACCTACCACCATACCATGTTCGAAATGTTGGGCAACTGGAGTTTTGGCGATTACTTTAAAAAAGAGGCCATTCACTGGGCATGGGAACTTTTAACGGATACTTATGGCATTGATAAGGACAGCCTGTATGTTTCGGTTTTTGAGGGTAGTGATGATGCCGATAATTTAAAGATGGACCAAGAAGCCTATGATCTGTGGCTGGGCATTGTGCCCAAGGACCGCATTATCATGGGCAATAAAAAGGACAATTTTTGGGAAATGGGGGACCAGGGACCTTGCGGACCCTGTTCGGAAATCCATGTGGATATACGATCTGCGGAGGATAAGGCCAAAGTACCCGGTGCTTCCTTGGTCAATAAGGACCATCCTTTGGTGGTGGAGATATGGAACCTGGTTTTTATGCAATACAACAGAAAAGCCAATGGTAGCCTAGAGGACCTGCCCAACAAACATATTGATACGGGCATGGGTTTTGAGCGCCTGTGCATGGTATTGCAGGGGGTATCCTCCAATTATGATACCGATGTTTTTACGCCTTTGATTCGGGAAATTGAAGCTATTACTGGGGTAAAATATGGAGTGGACGAAGAAAAAAATATTGCCATTCGCGTTATTGCAGATCATGTGCGGGCCATTGCATTTTCTATAGCTGATGGGCAATTGCCGAGCAATACGGGTGCTGGATACGTAATCCGTAGGATTTTGAGACGAGCCGTGCGTTACGGTTTTACCTTCTTGGATACCAACAAACCTTTTATGTACAGATTGGTGAAGGTGTTGGGCGAAACCATGGGGAAGGCCTTTCCGGAACTAAAACAGCAATACCAGTTGATAGAGAACGTCATTAAGGAAGAAGAACAGTCTTTTTTAAGTACGTTGGAACAGGGCTTGGTATTGTTGGATTCCGTCATAAAAGGGACCAAAGGAAAAACCGTTGCTGGCGAAAAGGCTTTTGAGCTCTATGACACCTTTGGTTTTCCAATTGACCTTACGTCGCTTATTCTTGAAGAAAAAGGATATGCCTTAGATGTAGAAGGGTATGAAAAAGCATTGCAAGCCCAAAAAGACCGGTCGCGGGCCGCTTCTGAAACCAGTAAGGAAGATTGGGTTGTTTTGCAGGACGATGCAGAACAAGAGTTTATTGGATATGATAGTTTAAAGACCAACGTAAAGCTGGTAAAGTATAGAAAAGTAAGTAGCAAAAAAGATGGGGACCAATATCAGTTGGTGTTTAATCTAACGCCCTTTTATGCAGAAGGTGGTGGTCAAGTGGGCGATAAGGGCTATTTGGAAGCGGTCAATGGCGATGTTACCTACATTATTGACACCAAAAGGGAGAACAACGAAATTGTCCATTTTACGGAAACCCTGCCCAAGCAAATGGAACGGGAATTTACGGCCGTTGTTGATGAAAAACAACGGCACCGCACCGCTAGTAACCATACGGCCACGCATTTATTGCATCAAGCATTGCGGGAGATTTTGGGTACCCATGTGGAGCAAAAAGGATCCGCGGTACATTCCAAATACCTGCGTTTCGATTTTTCGCACTTCGCCAAAGTGACCACCGAAGAACTTCGTTCCGTTGAAAATTTTGTAAATGCCCGTATCGATGGCAAATTACCGTTTGAAGAACATAGGAACGTTCCTTTAAAAACAGCTATGGAAGACGGTGCCATGGCGCTTTTTGGGGAGAAATACGGCGATACCGTCCGCACGGTGCGTTTTGGACAGTCCATAGAACTCTGCGGAGGTACGCATGTGCAGAATACCAGTGAAATCTGGCACTTTAAGATCATATCGGAAGGGGCAGTAGCTGCGGGAATACGGCGTATTGAAGCCATTACCTCAGATGCCGTTAAGGAGTTCTACTTTAAAAATAACAGGGCCTTATTTGAAATAAAGGACCTGCTGAACAATACCAAAGAACCAGTAAAGGCAGTCACCGCATTGCAAGAAGAGAACGCAGTACTCAAAAAACAAGTGGAAACGCTCTTAAAGGAGAAGGCAAAGGGGTTAAAGACCCAATTATTGAACGAGTTGGAGGCCGTGAACGGCATCCAGTTTTTAGCCAAAAAGGTGGATTTGGATGCAGGTGGCATCAAAGACCTTTCCTTTGAAATGGGACAGAACAAACAAGATCTCTTTTTGTTGTTGGCTTCGGATAAAGGCGGAAAGGCCTTATTGTCCTGCTATATTTCCAAGGAATTGGCGGTTGCCAAAGAGCTGAACGCCGGGACCATCGTTCGGGAACTGGGCAAGCACATCCAAGGTGGTGGTGGTGGACAAGCGTTCTTTGCTACTGCAGGGGGTAAAAATCCTGCTGGGATTCCAGAGGCTTTGGAAAAAGTCAAATCCTATATTCTTTAAGGATGAAAAAGGTAATGGCAGGGGCGGTATTGGCATTGGCATCGGTGCTCATTTACAAATCCTGTACGGACTATACCGCTGATAAGGGAATCCTAAAGGAGAATTCCATGCTTATCCAGCAACAACTCCAAAATGTATCCAAATTAATTGTCACCGAAGGCCATTTTGCCGAGGTCTATACCTATGCGGATTCCAAGGAACTTTTTGGGGCCTTGCTCACTGCCGATAAAAAAGCATTGGTGGTGGTCAATGCAAAAGTATCCATCGCATATGATTTGAGCACCCTGGAATATACGGTTGACGAAGCCACAAAAACCTTGGTGTTGGACAAATTGCCCGAGCCGGAAATCAACAGCAACCCGGATTTTGAATATTACGATGTTACCGCGGATTACCTGAACCCTTTTGAGGCTAAGGATTACAATGCCATTAAAAAAACGGTGAACGCATCCTTGCTTAAAAAAATAAAAGCGTCTTCCCTAACAAGCAACGCCCAAAACCGTTTGCTGAGCGAACTTTCAAAAATATTGGTGCTCACCAATTCCATGGGATGGACCTTGGTCTACAAGAACAAACCGATTGCCAATCTAGAGGAACTACAAGCCGGTGACCAGCTTTTGGTCGACTAAGGCAAGTCCATCATCTATTAAATGCCCCACTTTAGGGTTCTGTAGCTTTACGGCTTCCAAATGTTCCAAAATGCTTGCTGCCAAGCTGTTTTCTTGGGTCGCCTTGGCCAATTCGTACAGCTCCACGGACAATAACCAATCGCTAGGGAATTTTTCCTTTACTTCCGCAAAAACCTTGTTTCTAGAAATGGTCCTGTTATGGCCGGTTCTGTATTCCCGTACTTGCTTGTACAACTGTTCCAACAGTTTTTGCTCCGCACTTTTTTGGGTTCTGTCCTTACCGCCGGGGGTGAGTTCATGGGTCACCAAATCAAAACTGTTCAAATCTGCAGGGCCGTTGTACGCGGAGACAATATGTTGTCCCACCGCCATGTGGTATAAGCCCCATTCGGGCAGGAACAGTTGATTGGTTTCATGGGTTACCGTACAGTCCTTAAAGGTGATCAAGATGATTTTTCCTTGTAGGTTTCGGGTTCCGGTAACAATTTCCCCAGAAACGATAACACCGCCTTCGAATTCCAGGCGCACCCGTTCCCCCTCATAAATATTGTACGCTTTTAGGTCGCGGGGCCCCATATCTTCAATGGCAATATTGATGCCTTTTAATTTTCCGATAGGGGAACCAAAGCCTTCCGCATGCTGATCCGTGCCATGGCCTACCAATTCCTTTTCCCGGTAGGCGAGTGCCGTTGCTCCTGTGGAGCGGATGTAAATAGGTTTGCCATCGTATTCCAAACAATGGTCAATAATACCACTGATCTGCAATCCGGTGCTTAACTCCAAAGTACCCAAGGCATTGGACGCCACTATTTTTTTGAGTCCCTTAAGTCCGCCTGTGCGCAAGGCCATGGTATTGGCAAAATCCTCTAAAACCTGACTCAGGTGCGCAAAATCGGGGGTGACAAAAAGTTGGGGCTGCGGTTTGGTAATGTCAAACCCCGTGTAAGTGGCGGCTATGGTATAGGGTAGTTTTTGTACATCATCGGTCATACACCAAGCACTTTCCCCAATGGAGGACAATAGTCCCGCGCCATATATTTTTGGATCGTCAACGCTACCTATCAAACCATATTCCACGGTCCACCAATGCAGGTTTCGGATAAGGGCCATTTCACTGGGTTCCCCCATATTTTCCTGCAGTTGTTCAATATGTTTCTCGGCCTTTTCAATGGCATCTTTGGGCGTGCCTTCCGCTTCTTTGATAATGGAGAGGTGACGCACGGCCTCGTACAACTCATAATCTTTGGCACTGGAGATGGCCTTGCACCCAATTTCCCCAAAACGCCTTAAGTACTCTGCATATTCTGGGTTGGCAATGATGGGGGCATGGCCCGCACCCTCGTGTATGATATCCGGTGCCGGGGTGTATTCTATATTTTCCAATTGCCGGATGTCCGAAGCAATGACCAAAACGTTATAGGCTTGAAATTCCATAAAAGCCGAAGGCGGAATAAAACCGTCCACGGCGACCGCTGCCCATCCAATTTCCCGTAAAATGCGGTTCATACCATACATGTTGGGGATATCATCAATGGAGATTCCTGTTTTTTGCAAACCTTCAAGATAAGAGTTATGGGCCACCGTACTCAAATAATCCACGTTCTTACGCATAACATAGCGCCAAACCGCTTGGTCCACGGCCGTATAGTCCTCATAGTCCTGAGGTTTGATGAATTGCTTTAAATGCTCTGGGAGCTTATCTAAAATAGGATTGCTCTCGTAAGTCGTATTTTCCATATCATTGATTTATGGCCAAGCCATCGGCATTATACAAACATTTCATGGAGAAAGCTTTTGGGCCATCCCCATTTTTCTCCAGTTCCGTTAATTTTTCCTTGGCCAGTGCCAAGGTGGGCAATTCCCCTTTGGGCATCCACCACATAACGAACTGTGATGGGCCTTTAGGATCAAACCATTTTTTCTTGCTTCTTAAAAAATAGGCGTGCACCGTGCCATAAACGAATTCCTTAAAACTTGGAATATCTTCCCAAGTACTGATGTTGATCGCCATCATTTCGTCTTGAAAGGGGGAAACAATATAACTGGCGGACCTCCCCTCCTCATCCTTAAGTCGCCAAACGAAGCCTGGACTTTCTTCGGCAAGCTTGTTAATCGGCTCAATAAAATCTACGAACTCTTTCATGATAGGGTCGTCCAAAGCTGCTTTAAACCGTGCGATATTGGCTTGTGCTAAATAAAATTCCATGCATCACGTTTCCTATAAAATTAACAAAAACAAGTATTAACTATAGTATTTTGAAATAAATAAGTAATTTTCACTATTAATGGATATATTTTTAGGAATAACTGTTTTTATGCGGCGATGAAAATAACGTAAAGAGGAAATAGTATGGAAACAAAGCTTGATGACATTGATCGGAAAATATTGAAAATCTTGGAAAAGGACGCCAAGACCATCGCCAAAACCATTGCGGAGGAATTGCACTTGACCAAAACCCCGGTCTATGAGCGGATAAAACGACTGGAACAGGAAGGGTTTATTGCGCGCTACACGGCCATCATTGAAAAAGAAAAAATTGAGAGCAGTATTACCGTTTTCAGTTTTGTGTCCTTAGAAGTGCAAAAAGGATACCTGATGGATGATTTTTTGGAAATGGTAAGCGGATTTCCGGAAGTGGTGGAGTGTTTTGTGGTCGGTGGGGAATTTGATTTTTTGCTGAAGGTAATCGTTAAGAATTTGGATGCGTATTACGGTTTTGCCAAATCCAAGATTGCGACCTTACCCAATGTGGGAGTGGTGAAAAGTGCGTTCGTGCTCAAGGAAGTGAAAGACGAAACTGCCTTTCCTTTGTTGTAATACAGTTTCAGGAGGAGTGAAGAATCTACATACGGTTCGTAAACACTCAAACTTAATTGCCGTAGATTCTTCACCCGATACTGAATATGGGATTGCTATGTGGTTAAGAAGTAACCGGTGCCCTTAGCTTAATTGGCAGCTACGGCAGGGGGGTAAGCGTTTAAGATTTCCGAAACAAACTCTTGGATACGCTTCTCTTTCTTTTCAATATTCTTAGTATTGTTCAAGGTGCCTACACCGCGACCTTGCCAAACCAATTCTTTGTTCTTGTTGTCGATAAGGTCTATGTAAAGGGAGCCTTCCGTTCTGGTGGAAGCAGTAGGGCCAAAGCCACCGCCATAGAACCATGGGTTATAGAAGCCTCCGAATCCAAATCCGCCGAAACCTCCAAATCCGCCAAAACCTCCAAATCCAAAGCGTCCATATCCAAAGTTGTTATTGTAAATATCTACTTGCTCACGTTCTTTGGTGAAGATGCTTACCAATAAATCAGGATTTTGCGATTTGGTAAAACCGCGCGACGCCATTTCACTATCAATGGCCTTTAGGATACGTTTTTTGTCCAAGTCGGAAATTTGCGCTTTGTCAATTCCGGTTTTGTAATAAGCATAAGTCTTGTATTCCTTAAAATTTGCTTCTTTATCATAGTCCGCCAAAACGTTTACGGAGACACAGGAACTTAAGAAAACAAGGGCCATTGCAGGCAATAAAAACAGTTTCATCTTTTTCATAGCAGTAAATTTTAATTAACGATAATGTACCTCAAAAGAAGCATCAAATATTATGCCGAAAATCAGGGATTTACTCCCTGCTGTTCGTTTTTTTATTGTAGCCATAGGGACAGTGCCTACAGCCGCTTTCACAGCAATGCCCACGTTTTAAGTGGTATTGTTCCGTAAAAACTTTATAACCTTCCGGCGAAAGATAAAAATCCCCCTCCTCTAAAGGTATAATTTTCCTCATAATAACAACGTTATACTAACTGCAAAAGTAGCGATTTGACGAGTTTTTAGGGGTTTCATCCCAAAACCTTAACAAAATCGTCCCTTGCTGCGTTCCTATAAATAAATAAGCTGTTATCTTTGCTTAACCCCACGATAACAAATGCAATTAACTGATATTGAATGATTTTAGTCTTCAAGCATTTTTTTCGTAAGAACTATGTGGGCCTTTCCCTCTGGCCGTTTATCATCCTAAGGGAAGCCTCGTACAAGCAAGATGAGGTATTGTTGCACCACGAGCGCATCCATCTAAAACAACAGCAAGAACTGTTGCTTTTGGGGTTCTATATCTGGTATTTTTTGGAATGGTTGTTTCGCACCTTATGGTATTTTGATAGTTATAGGGCGTACCAAAACATCTCTTTTGAACGGGAAGCCTACGCCAATGAGGAAAATCTATCCTACATAAAGACCAGGAAGGCCTATAGTTTTTTGCAGTATCTTTTCAGAAAGTAGCCGTTGGACATCCCCAATCAAGACATCCGGTTGCCCCTATTGGACGCCAAACAAGTTTCGTTGTCCATCAAAAGGGAAGACACCCTGCATCCGCATATCTCCGGAAATAAATTCCGAAAATTAAAATACAATCTCTTGGAAGCCCAAAAGTTGGGGCATGAAACCATATTGACCTTTGGCGGTGCTTTTTCCAACCATATTGCGGCCACGGCCTACGCAGGGAAATTACGGGCTTTTAAAACTATTGGCGTTATCCGTGGTGAAGAATTGGAGACCAAATGGGCAGATAATCCTACCTTGTCCTTTGCCAAAGAACAAGGGATGCGGTTCCATTTTGTATCGCGCCAAGCCTATCGCACAAAAGATTCCAAAGATTTTTTGCAAGAATTGGAACAGCAATATGGTAGCCTCTACATGCTTCCCGAAGGTGGGACGAACGCCTTGGCGGTAAAGGGTTGTGAAGAAATCCTAACAGAAGGGGACCGACATTTTGATGTGGTTTGCAGCTGCGTAGGCACGGGCGGTACCATAGCGGGTTTGATCAATAGTAAGACGTCCGATCAAAAAGTTTTGGGTTTTCCGGCGCTTCAAGGGGATTTTCTAAAAAAGGATATTCGTAAATTTGCCGAGCAAGGGGGCTGGACGCTGCAAACGGACTACCATTTTGGGGGCTATGCCAAGGTTACCGTCCCTTTGGTTCATTTTATCAATGACTTTAAGCAACAAACGGGAATCCTTTTGGATCCGGTGTACACGGGTAAAATGCTGTTTGGGATCATGGATTTGGTCGCCCAGGATTATTTTAAAAAGGGGACCCAAATTCTGGCCATCCACAGTGGGGGCCTACAGGGTATTCCAGGCATGAACAAGAGATTGAAAAAGAAAAATTTACCGACGATAAACGTATGATTTCACGTTTTTTAGTATTGACATGTAGTATGCTGTTGCTGGTTGGTTGTGGTGCTAAAAAGCGGGCCACACGTAATACCCAGGCCAAGCGCGTGGCAACAACCAAAAAGGCGGGGGTGTATACCCCCAATTCCGGTATTGAGAATACCAAGTTCAACAAATCGGCATTGTATCCGTTGCCTGCGGACCCGGGGTATTTTAAAAAATTTCCGATCAGCTCTACCGCCGAATATATTGCGGAGTTCTCAAAAATAGCACAGTATGAAATGCGTGCCTTTGGCATTCCGGCCAGTATTACCCTGGCGCAGGGTATTTTGGAAAGTGGTTCCGGTAAAGGTGCCCTTACCCAAAAGACCAACAACCATTTCGGCATCAAATGCCATACGGGTTGGGAGGGTGAGTATGATTTTCATGACGATGATGAAAAAGGGGAATGCTTTAGGAAGTACAACCATCCTATGTTCTCTTTTAGGGATCATAGTATTTTTCTGGCCTCTCGTTCCCGCTACCGCTTTTTGTTCAATTACCGGCGTGATGCCTATAAAAAATGGGCCCATGGCCTTCGCGAAGCAGGTTATGCTACCGACAAAAAATACCCACAGAAACTCATTACCCTTATAGAACGGTATAATTTGGACGACTATGATCAAGAAGTGGTCAAAGGTGGTTTGGATACCGTACGTAAAACAAAGGCCTATGATGTCTTTACCCATGTGGTGGCCAAAGGGGATACGCTCTATGGACTTTCCAGAAGATATGGGGTCTCCGTAGACGAAATCAAAAAATTCAACCGTCTAAAAAACAACGATTTGGCCATTGGTCAGGTCATTAACCTAAGGAAACTAAAAACAAGGTAATTGGTTGCAACGCTACTGATAGCCTGTTCTGCCTAACCGCCAGCTACCCCTTCAAAATTTATTTTTCACATGCGATACCAACGAAGCAGTGCCCTATTTGCAGAAGCCAAAAAATACATACCCGGGGGCGTAAATTCTCCCGTACGTGCTTTTAAGGCCGTAGGCGGAGATCCTATTTTTATCAAGGAGGCCAAAGGGGCTTACCTGTATGATGCGGACGACAACCAGTATATCGATTACATTGCCTCTTGGGGGCCGCTAATTTTAGGACATGCCCACCAACCCGTTTTGGATGCCGTGATCGAAAAGGCCAAAAAGGGGACCTCCTTCGGTATCCCAACGGAAATCGAAACCGAGCTTGCCAAACTAGCGGTGGGCATGGTGCCGAACATTGATAAAATCCGGTTTGTGAATTCCGGTACGGAGGCGTGTATGAGTGCGGTGCGTTTGGCCCGCGGCTTTACCGGCAGGGATAAAATCATCAAGTTTGCTGGCTGTTACCACGGCCATTCGGATTCGTTTTTGATCCAAGCGGGGAGTGGTGCGGTTACTTTTGGGAGTCCCAACAGTCCGGGGGTTACCCAAGGCACGGCAAAAGACACCCTTTTGGCCGATTATAACGATTTGGAAGGGGTGAAAACCCTTGCCGAGGCCAACAAAGGGGAAATTGCGGCCATCATCATAGAACCTGTAGCGGGCAATATGGGCTGTATTATTCCTTCGGACGAATTTATCAAAGGGCTTCGGGAACTATGTACGCAAGAAGGTATTTTGTTGTTGTTCGATGAGGTAATGACCGGCTTCAGATTAGGAAAAGGCGGGGCCCAAGAAGCTTTAAACATCGATGCGGATATCGTGATGTTTGGAAAGGTTATCGGGGGTGGGTTGCCCGTAGGGGCCTTTGCGGCCAGAACGGAGATTATGGCGCATTTGGCTCCAGAAGGCCCTGTATATCAGGCCGGGACTTTAAGTGGGAACCCGCTGGCCATGAGTGCCGGATTGGCTATGTTAACGGAATTGGACAACAAACCTGAAATCTTTACTAGCCTAGCGGAAAAAACGGAATTTCTACATAAAGGCATTGCCGAAGTGCTTACGGAAAAGGGAATCGCCCATCAGATCAATCGGTTTGGGAGTATGGTTTCCGTGCACTTTTGTGAGGAACCTGTGGTAGACTTTGCATCTTCTGCTAAGGGGAACAACGACACCTTTAAAACCTATTTCCACGGGATGCTGGACCAAGGCATTTATTTGCCACCATCCGCTTTTGAGAGTTATTTTTTGAATGACGCGATCAGCTATTCGGATTTGGCAAAAACTATTGAAGCGGTACGGAAAGTATTTTAGAACAACGCTTTGTGCGCAAATGGACATTTGAAATGACCAAACCCTTTTTCCACCCTTTTCGTTGGCATGGTATTCGGACACCTTTCCCTGTCTAGGGAAAGGAGCTGTTTTTTTGGTGTTTTCAACTTAGTAAAGACTGTTGAACTGGTAAGGAAGGTTTTTTGGTTCTTTCTTTTAGGTGAAATTCGTGCGTTGGGATTGACATTTGAAAGAGCTGAACCCTTTTCCACCCTTTCCGTTGGCATTGCATTCGGACACCTTTCCCTATCCAGGGAAAGGAGCTGTTTTTTTGGTGTTTTCAACTTAGTAAAGACTGTTGAACTGGTAAGGAAGGTTTTTTGGTTTTTTCTTTTAGGTGAAATTCGTGCGTTGGGATTGACATTTGAAATAACCGAACCCCTTTCCACCCT
>CALEYA010000089.1 GCA_937926215.1 uncultured Croceitalea sp.
AGGTACTTTCCTTGGGAGAAATTGAGATATATGGAACCGTAGCAAATGGCAATACTGGTGGTGGAACCAGTGTTTGGTCGGAGGCAAATTCGGTGGCCAGTTATACCGGTAAAGTTGCTGTTGGAACGGCCAATGTGCCTAGTGACTATCAAATGGCCATTGATGGTAAGCTTATAACGGAAGAAGTAAGGGTTGAACTTTCCGGTACTTGGCCAGACTACGTTTTTAAAGATAAGTATCAACTTCCTACTTTGGAAGAAGTCCAGCAGCACATAGCAGAGGAAGGGCATTTGCCTAACATTCCATCTGCTAAAGAAGTTGAAGAAAACGGGATTCAGTTGGGAAAGATGAACAAATTGTTGTTGGAAAAAATAGAAGAACAGATGCTTTATATTCTTCAATTAGAGCAACGAATAACGAAGTTGGAAAAGCAATAAGGGATAAAATTTCAAAATCTTAAATCAAGAAAATTGTGTATACCAAAACAAACATTCTTGGTTTATGAAGCGCCATTAAAGTAGTTGAGAACTGCTTATATCATTTTTTACAAGGGCTAAAACATGCTGTTTTAGCCCTTTTTTGTTATCCAATATTGGGCAAGGATGACAGGTTTCAAGATGAATTTATTTAGTGCAACACTATTTTTTAAAGCGTGTAATACGCGGACGAAATAGATGTTTTACATTCTGGTGGACTAAGCCCGATTTTTTATCGAGACCTAGGTCTTATGCTTCGGTTTAATGCCATTTACTATAAACCGAAATTTTATAAGCACGTTCAGATTCTTCTAAAAGTGGTATAAAGCTGTTAATTATAGACTATAATCTATTAAATAAAATTTATAAAATACTGATTTATAAACAGTTAATTGTAATAAATAAAAATTTATCCATTATTGTAGGAATTACGTAGGTGAAATACTATTTTTTTTATGTATTTTTCACATTTAATAATAAGAAAATAGAAGATAACCAGAACAAATACTGCTTCCAGCTTTTCCTTTTTATAGAGGCCATAAACTTTAATTTATGCGTTTGAGATTTAAACACGGGCAGATTTTGTTAATCATGCCTACAATCGCCATTTTAAGAACCGAACACCATGCATGATTTTCAGCCATTTTTTGTAGTCCAATTACTTAGATAAATTAGGGTGTTTTTTGGGTGCTGTAGGCTTTAGCAATTTAGTAACCAAAACAAAGAAGAAACCTATACCAAAACCAATTATTATGAAAAAAAAAATTCTACTTGTATTAACCTTAGTCTTCACTGTTGTTTGTGTTTATTCGCAGGACCCTCTTGGTAAACTATACCTAGCTGATGCAGATACCGATGTAAATGTGGTTGAAATTCAAGATGGTCTTACCTATAATTTGGAGCAAATAGGGCTTACCAATATATCGCTTAATGCTGTACCTAACAATCCTAATGAAGTCAATCGTGTGGTATTCAATTTTGGCCCAACAACCAACCCGCTGGAAAATACGAAAGGTGAGAGTACCGCACCTTATTTGATAGCCGGGGATTCTGGGGGAAACTTTTTCCCTTGGACCTATATAGAAACTCATTTAGACCTTGAGATGAGCATTTTGGTTAGATTCCGTAGAGCTTCGGATAATGTTTTCATAGAACAGCAGTACACGATTATTTTTACACGGGAAACACCTCCGGCAGATTCGGAAGATCCGGCCATAACCAGCTTTACGGCCACCTCCCAAAGCTCAAGTTCCATTCTTTTGGATTGGGAAGCCAATGACAATGTAGGAATCACCACGCGGAGCCTTACCTACAACGGGCTCAATGTGTCCATAAGTACGGATAGCGGAAGTACTACCGTTACGGGCCTAAATGCGTCCCAGGAATATACCTTTACCTTAACGGTAGGGGATGCCGCAGGGAATATTACTTCCACCACTGCTACGGCAACAACCGGAGCGGCAAATGATATTGATTCCCCTGTAATAAATTCCTTTCAAGCTACTGCACAAAGTTCAAGTTCCATTCTTTTGGATTGGGAAGCCAATGACAATGTAGGAATCACTACGAGAAGCATTACCTACAACGGGCTCAATGTGCCCATAAGTACGGATAGCGGAAGCACTACCGTTACGGGCCTAAATGCGTCCCAGGAATATACCTTTACCTTGACGGTAGGGGATGCAGCTGGAAACACAACCACCACTAATGCAGTAGCTACAACCGATGCTGCTTCTGGCGGTGGTACCTCTGCTTGGGTAAACGGTGATGGTAACGATATTTACTATAGCTCAGGTAATGTGGCGATTGGAAGGACTAATGTTCCAGATACTTACAGACTTGCTGTAGATGGGAAAATCCGTACACGAGAGGTACGCGTGGACCAAGATACTTGGGCGGACTATGTTTTCAAGGAGGGGTATCAACTCCCTACTTTAAAAGAAGTCCAGCGGCATATTGAAGAAAAAGGGCACTTACCCAGTATCCCTTCTTCGGCAGAGGTGACTGAAAATGGTATCCAGTTGGGTGAAATGAATAGACTCCTTTTGCAAAAAATCGAGGAGTTGACTTTATATGTTTTGAAGCAACAAGAGGAAATTGATTTACTTAAGAAAGCCTTAGATTTAAAAAAGTGACAATAGTTCGGTAAAAGTAGATCGCCGTATATCATTTACTTTCTGTCATTGATTTATACTGTAAAAGTTTTTGCTTGTCAGTGTCCTTTTATATAGTGCCCCTCCTTATCCAAGGAGAGCCTGTCCGCCTTTGGTGGAGGAATGAATCCCAACCAACGGTTGGAAGAAAGTAAAGGTTGCCTGTACGGTATGGGTTGAATACAGCAAATAAGGTTTAAGGAAAACCTAATGGACAGCTCTGCGAAGTCTTTGACTTCGTAGCCGCCTTGCTTAAGAAATACAGAAGTTTAAGCTTTGCTTATAGGGTTTGTACCTTTAGTGTTCAACAACAAAAAGATAAGTGCGAAGTTGCAAACTTCGCGCAGCCCAAGGAATGAATCTCAACTAGGGTTTGGGAGAAATAGTAGGTTGCCTGAACAAGATGGGTTGAATAGCAGATAAGGTTTAAAGAAAACCTAATCACCCCGCTGTGCGAAGTCTGTAACTTCGTACCGTTCTGAGTAAGAACTATAGAAGGAAAGGCGACATAATTGATATATCTTATATTCCGTTTCTTGTTCTACATAGTAGTTCTGTTTTTCAGGTAAAACGATAAAAAGATAAGTGCGAAGTTGCAAACTTCGCGCAGCCCAGTGAACTAGCTTTTGGTGCATGTTGCCCCTCCGTCATTGCGCTACACTGATGCCACCTCCCCTTTCCTTCGACGGCGCTCAGGACACTAGGGGAGGAGCTTAGGGCCGCTTTATTAAAACAATTAGGTTTTGAGGAAAATACAGACAGAAGAAAACCTAATCAATCCGCTTATAATTCTCAGAGAAGGTCTTATTCCCCTCCTCATCCAAATTGATTTGACTATAACTATTGTCTTGTAGCTCCAAATCAAAAGTAAAAACGCGTATGGTATCCAAGGCTTGCATCATTTCAGCATCGCCATATTCCAAGGTTTCTATCAATTGATTTTCCGTGATACGGTAGGATCCGTAGCCAAATCGCCCATTAGGCTCTTCGGGCACGTAGCGGGTCCACATCACATGGCCGTTGTAGTACATTTTTACCTGTCGGTAGCCCTCTGCTTTGGGCTGGGTACTGGTAATTTGGCCTTCATCATAATTATGGAAACTCTCTAGTTCCCATGTGCCTTCTATGGAGTGAAAATTGGTGGGCTTGTTGGAGGAGACGATTGCGGCGGTTAGGACTACCACTACGATGGTTGAAAGGGTGAGCAGTTTTTTCATGGTTCCTAGTTTTAAGTGTTATTGACAATAATTCCTTATAAGGTACAAAAAATTGATAATACCTTGATAATGAATACTAAAAACTATGAATTCCCTAAATTATAGCCTAAAAACACAGCAAAATAAAAAACCTCAGGAAAGCCTGAGGTTTTGGATTGGTTATTTGGTTAGGAATTGGTGGTAATCAGTACTTTCGCACGCTACCGGAAACTGATTTTTTGGTATTGACCTTTGGTTCGCCGCTGTAAGAGATGTCCGCACCGCTACTGGCATCCGCAGTAAGTTCTTCCGTTACATTGACCGAAATATCGGCACCGCTACTGGCATCCGCATTACAGGTTTTGGCCTCCAATTTACGGGCTTTGATATCTGAACCACTGCTGGCATCGGCATAAAAGGAATCTGTTTTTCCGGAAACCTTAATATCCGCACCACTGCTGGCATCCGCTTCTACTTGCCTGGCGAGAACCTCCACCTCAATATCGGAACCACTGCTGGCATCTAAAGTAATCTTATCACTTCTAATAAGGGTCTGCGCAACAAGGTCCGCCCCACTGGAACTTTTTAAGGCATCTACCTCTGGTAAGGTTACATAAACGTTCTTGGTGGCCCTGCCAATGTTTTCAATAGCGTGGATTTTTAATTTTCCATCTTCAATATCGGTCCCTATGAGGTCAATGATGTTTTCATCTGCTTCCACAAGGATTTCAAATTCGTTTCCCTGGCTTACAAAAACATCCAAACCTTCGGATGCATATACCGTGGTAAAATCTTCGGTTACCTTGCGGCTTTCTTCCACTACTTCGCCGTTTCCGCGTTTTCCTTCGCCCCAGTTCATAGTAAAGGCGCAGGAAGAGGTTAATAGGGCCAATAAGATTCCGATGGCCAGTCTTGCAAGTGTTGTCATGATTGTTGTTTTTTATGCCCAGCTTTACTGGGTATCTGTTATTAATTGATTGAATTGTTTTTATTGATGGTATAAAATTCGTTTTAGCACAGGGCTTTTCCTAAACAGTACTACCCAATTGTCGAAAATGAGGTCCCAACCGTCTAATTATCATCATCTGCTTTGATTTCCACCCCGTTTTCATCCACTTTCATTTTAAAGGATTCGCCGTTATCATTCACGTCGATATCAAGACCGTCCTCATTGATGCTAATTTTACCTTGATCATTGTGGTCATTGATTTTAATATCAATACCATCTTTGGTAATGCTGATATTTCCGGTATCGTCATCGGACCAATCGGAATCGTCCTCTTTTGGGCAATCCTGGCATTGCAATTCACCGTCTTCACCCATAGTCCATAGGTACTTTACAATATCATTTCTGTAATAGTTCCTATCGTTTTTGGTTCGCCACCCTAAGCTTCCGTCCACATTTTCATCAAAGCGTATGAACATGCCTTCCGGAATGTAGACTACGATCCGCACTTCTTGGTCGCGCATTTTGTTTGTGGTTTCTGTAGTGAGGTAATCGTCCAAGAAAATTTCGTTCCCTTCAACAACATATCCGTAGTTGATGGCATTGGCCGTTTCCCTGGCCGACTCAAAAGAAGCCCCATCGGCATCCTTTCGGATCTTAAGGTGAACGGTACTATCTTTTGACTTTTTAATGTCAAAACGGACATCATCAGAATACAATAGGGCTTTTCCACCTTCATTGTATACCATTTTTACATTGTTAAAGGAATACCTTTGGTTTAAGTCAATATCCTCTGTCGAACGCATTTTAACTGTAAGGACATCCTCAGTATTGGCTATATAAACCGACTCATTTATGGTAGTCGTCCCAGTAAACGCATGGGCTGCCGCTTGCCGGATACCCAAGGCTATCAATACTCCGGTACATACCAACCAAAGGCCCAACAAAGAGAATTTAGCAATGTTTCCAATAGACTTTAGGTTGTTGACCAATATTTTCAATCCTAGATAGAGCAGGAAGAAAAACGGAATACCAACGGCAAAAAAGGTGAGTAGCGATACTACCCAAACAGGCGCACCCGTGGTGTTGACAATATCGTAAAGATCTATACCTGGAAAATGGACAACATCAATAATGCCTACTGTAAACAGGACTACAAAAAGTCCTATTAAGGTGGCTGCTCCTATTAGTATAAGGAGGATACCGATGAATTTGCCAAATACCTTAAAAAGGAACATAAAGATATCACCAATGGTGTCAAAAAAGGTCTTGGAGCCGCTTTTTACTTGGTTGCCCACTTTTTCGTAGTCAACACTTTTTACCTTGTCTGCAACATCATCAAACCCCTCTTTAACTTTGCGTTCTATATTGCTGATGTTGACCGGCTTTCCCGTCATGTCCAATTTTTGGGCCGTAGAAGTGGCTTCTGGAACCAAAATCCATAGGATGATATAAGCTATCAATCCAAAACCGCTACCAAAAATGGCCAAGATTACAAATAGGATCCTGATCCATAGGGCATCAAAACCCAAATAGTATTCTAACCCGGCACATACACCACCTATGTACTTCTGATCCATGTCCCGATACAGCTTCTTTACCCTAGAACTTTGGGGTGTGGTACGTTGTGTGGCTTTTGGTTCGTCCTCAAAGATATCCTCGTCGATCATATAATCTTCTGGCTGCCCCATAATGGCAATGACTTCATCGACCTCTTTTTGGGTAATGACCTGCCGCTCGTTCTCCATTTTTTCAAGGAAGAGCTCCGCAATACGGGCTTCGATATCCGCAATGATCTCATCACTACCGGTGGTGCCGGAGAAGGACCGTTTAATGGACTCCAGATAACGCCTTAGCTTATCATAAGCCGTATCATCTATATGAAATAGTGAATTGGCTAAATTTATATTTACTGTCTTGTTCATTTTTTTGATCTATTAATTGTTGTTGGTTACCAAGTTTACTGCATTCCTAAGTTCATCCCAGGTGCCATTAAGTTCGTTAAGGAACAATTGCCCGGTTTCTGTAAGTGCATAATATTTACGTGGGGGTCCAGATGTGGATTCTTCCCAACGGTAGTTGAGCAGTCCAGCATTTTTAAGTCGTGTTAAAAGGGGGTATATGGTGCCCTCTACCACCAGCATTTTTGCGTCTTTTAGAGCTCCAAGAATTTCTGAGGCATATTTGTCCTTATCCTTTAAAATGGACAAAATGCAATACTCAAGAACCCCCTTGCGCATTTGTGCTTTTGTGTTTTCTATGTTCATAATTTTGGATTCTTTGTTCCGCCGAAAATAAATTCGGTCATTAATTAACTGTTCGTTTACTGCCATATGTTGGCTTTTTGGTCTCCGTGCCGTCCCGCTTTGATGAGAAGCGGGCACGGAAACGTTTTTTGATTGATGATGGTTGTTCGTTTTTTGATGGTTGACCGCGACCAGCACGGCTTGATGATTAAACTCCTTTTTAGCACCGCCAAAGGGTAAACTACACTATGGCTTGGTTTGATTAAAAATTTGACATTTAACGTGATTTCGATATTTTTTTTACAACTATTTGATTTTCATATGATATATAATTTTGTCTGGTCGAGCCTTTCGGCCATGGTCAAGACAGGCTAAATCGAGACCTCCTGGAATACCCGTCTCTATAAATTCTCGACTACCTGCCCGTCCGGCAGGCGGGCGCTCGAAGTGACATTGATTACTATCTATTCACCTTTGGTTATCTAAGTAACACTATTTATGGTATGTCTCATGGCCTTGTCACTGATTTGATTATTTAATGAATTTTATGGTGAACGGATATTTAAAAGTCTGCCCTTCGTTGGTCCGTATCGTAGCCAAGATGGTATAGATCACATTCACAATGACGAGTCCGGCCTGAAGCACGCCAGTAATACCGGCGGGCCATAACCAACGACCAAACCGGAAGTCGTCACTGCTTATGTGTATGTTTAGGTTGTTCAAATCGTTCAATCTACGGAACCCAAAGAAATTGGCATCGAACAGGTCCGGTAAAAACCCGATAAAGAAAGGGATACTGATCAATCCAATAACAATGGAGTAGAGCAGCATACTGATCTGAAAGTTGAGTGCCTGCTTCCCGTTATAATCCACAAATTCATATTCCTTTTTGTTGGCGGTCCATAAAATCAATGGAAGTATAAAATTGCCAAAGGGGATGAAATATTTGGAAAAGGTAGAGGCATGTATAAGTGCCGCTAAATTCCTTTGATGTTTTGTTAATGACTCTGTCATGATTTGTTCGTCTTTTTGGCTATGGTATCGTACCATGTAATAGTTGATGATGAAGTAAGGAAATGGGTTAACCTATTAGCTTACGATACAAATATATATCCAAAAGATGGTACTATGCAAAACAAAGTACTATAAATTAACATATTATTAACATTGTAGACTTTAGTAAATTGATTCAAAATATGATTTAATAATTTGATTTACAGCTATTTATTCTATTTTATATGGGTTTTCATATGGAAATGAATATGGACTTTCGTTGGGTGATCTCTTTTTGAATTGGTTATCTTTACCTATCCAGTAATACCGTAATCACCCTTGGAAAATCTAAAAACTAAAATTCTTTCCTATACCAAAGTCGACATGGATGTCTTGGAACGGGAGATGAAAAAGTATACCCGTATTACGCTCCGTAAAGGGGATACCTTATTGGAACCCGGCCACGTAGCGGCACATATGTATTATTTGGAAAAAGGGTGTATCTCCTATCACAAAGAGGAGGAAGGGGAAATAAAGGTGCTGGAATTCTATACAGAGGATGTCTATTTTACCGATTTATTGTCCTACGTAAACCAAACTCCCTCCAAGTACTACCTAAAAGCCTTGGAGGCTTGTGTTGTCCTCGCCGTGGATAAACAGCGTCTGGAACGGTCCTTTGCCAATTCCCATCAGTTGGAGCGTTTTGGCAGGTTGTCCATGCAGGAGGGCTTTACCAAATTACTTTCCCGGGTTGAGCGTATGAGTATCCGTAGTAATGAGGAACGTTACCTAAGATTGGTGGAAAAACGCCCGGATTTGTTCCAAAGGGTGCCTAATTATCTTATTGCCAGTTACTTGGGAATTACTCCCGTAGGTCTTTCCAAGCTCCGTAAACGACTTTCTAAAGTTTAGTCCAATTCTTTGCGTTTTTATCAATTTATTAAACCAGTTTAATGAATTTGATACTATTAAGCGGTAATTTTAAGAAATTCTAAAATTAAGACCATGTCGAACGCTTATGTAGACATAGAAACGCTAAAGTTTTTATTGTTTGATGTACATACCATAAAAGAGGTACTTTCCCAAGAACGTTTTTCAGAATACGATGAGGATGCGGTGGAAATGTTTATCGATTCCACCAAGGATTATGCGGATAGGGAATTGTATCCTTTTTTTAAGGAAATGGACGAAAATCCCGCTCATTTTAAGGATGGCGAAATTGTAGTGCATCCCCAAGTAAGAAAATATATGGCCGATGCCGGCGAAATGGGATTCTTGAGCGCGACATTTGATTATGATATTGGAGGCCTTCAAATGCCCAGTATGGCAGCAAACGCCTCTTTGTTCATTCAAGAAGCGGCCAATAACCACCTCCCGGGCTATGCGGGACTAACCTTTGGCGCCGCGGAACTTGTTGTCCATTTTGGCAACGAAGAGTTGAACAAAACCTATGTCCCTAATATGCTTTCCGGGCAATGGGGCGGAACCATGTGCTTAACGGAACCGCAGGCAGGAAGTTCGCTATCGGACATTGTGACGTCTGCAAAACCGGACGGTGATGCTTACAAAATACACGGGCAAAAAATATTTATATCCGCCGGGGATTACCAAGGGGTAGAAAACATTGTCCATTTGGTGTTGGCCCGTATTGAAGGTGCCCCAGCAGGTACCAAAGGTATTTCACTTTTTGTAGTTCCTAAAAACAGACCAAATACAGAAGGTTCCCTAGTATCGAATGATGTGACCACGGTCGCCGATTTTCAGAAAATGGGACAAAAAGGCTATTGCACCACCCATTTGTTTTTTGGGGATAAGGAAGACTGCACCGGTTGGTTGGTTGGTGAAGCCAATATGGGCCTTAAATATATGTTCTTGATGATGAACGGCGCACGTATTGGTGTGGGTAGGGGAGCGGCAGCTATCGCTACTGGGGCGTATCATGCCTCATTACAATACGCCAACGAGCGTCCGCAGGGCAGGGAACTGCAGAGCAGCGGTAAAAAAGACGCTACCCAAGAGCAGACCTTGATTATCAACCATCCCGATGTTAGACGTATGTTACTGCTGCAAAAAGTAGTGTGCGAAGGGGCTTTGAGCCTTATTTTTCTGGCATCTAAATATTATGACCTTTCCATTACGGCTTCGAGCGACGAAGAGAAAGCAAAGAACAAATTGTTGTTGGAAATCCTAACACCCGTAGTAAAAACCTATCCTTCGGAAATGGGGATTACTTCAGTAAACAATGGGGTGCAGGTTTTAGGGGGCTATGGTTTTTGCTCGGACTACATTTTGCAGCAATACCTAAGGGACATTCGTATTTCCGCCATTTATGAAGGGACGACCGGTATTCAATCGCAGGATTTACTGGGTAGAAAGGTGACCATGGAAAACGGAAAGGCACTACAATTGCTATCCAAAGAAATACAGCAGACCATACAAGCAGCAGCAACACATGAGTCGTTGCTACCTTATGCCAAAAAACTGGGAACAAAACTAGAGCTCACCCAAGAAGTACTGCAATCCCTAATGGTGTATGCGGCCAAAGGGGATTACCAACGCTTTCTGGCGGATGCCACCCCCTTTATGGAATTTTTCAGCACTATCGTCATCGCTTGGCAATGGCTGTCCATTGGGGTGAAAGCACAAGAAACATTGCTTTTGGGGTCCAAACCCCATTCCACGGAATTTTTTGAAAGCAAGCTCCACGCCATGAAGTTTTACTACCGATACGAATTGCCAAAAACCACCGGTCTTTCGGAAATTTTGATGGATGCACAGGCATTGACCTTAAATACGGATAAAAAGATATTTGCATAAATGGGCAGTATAAAGAATAGATTCGACCTAAAAGGAAAGGTAGCCATCGTTACAGGATCCAGTAAAGGAATTGGACTTTCCATAGCGCAAGGATTGGCAGAAAACGGGGCAAAAGTGGTCATTAGTAGTAGAAAACAGGATGCCGTTGATGCCGTGGCTGAGGATTTTAAATCCAAAGGATGGGAAGCCATTGGTATTGCCTGTCATATCGGTGATGGCGAACAACGGAAACAACTGGTAGAAAAGACCTTGGAAGCTTATGGGCAGATTGATATTTTGGTCAATAATGCGGCTATAAATCCTTTTTACGGCCCGCTACAAGTAGCAGAGGAAGAAGTTTTTGATAAAATCATGGATGTTAACGTAAAGGCCCCTTGGGTCCTTTCCAATTTGGTATATCCGCATATGAAAAGTGGCGGCGGTAGCATCATCAACATATCATCCGTAGAAGGTCTCCACCCCGGATTTCGACTGGGATTGTACAGTATGACGAAATCGGCTTTGATCATGTTGACCAAAAACCAGGCAAAAGAATGGGGCAAGCATGGAATTCGTTCCAATGTGGTCTGCCCGGGCTTGATCAAAACCAAGTTTAGCCAAAGCCTATGGGAAAATGAACAGTTGGTCGGCATGTATACCAATATGGTCCCCTTGGGAAGGGTTGCAGAACCTGATGAAATGGCCGGATTGGTCATGCTATTGGCTTCGGAAGCCGGTTCTTATATGACCGGTGGTGTATATACGGCAGATGGGGGATATCTCATTTCAGGCTAAACCAAACTTAGAACGCAAGAACCTATGAATTTTGAATATTCCGAAAAATCCCTAGCACTACAGCATAAGCTACAAACGTTTTTTGAAGCGCATA
Organism: uncultured Croceitalea sp.; assembly: GCA_937926215.1. Taxonomy (GTDB): domain Bacteria; phylum Bacteroidota; class Bacteroidia; order Flavobacteriales; family Flavobacteriaceae; genus Croceitalea. The sequence continues at coordinate 11,696 of CALEYA010000089.1, forward strand.
TCTTTCCGGTGGCCGTTGAGGTGGAAGCTTTCCATAGGGATCCTGATAATCTTTGGAAGCGATGGCCGGGAACCGAAATTTTAAAGCAGAAAGCGAAGGATGCCGGGCTTTGGAACCTTTTCTTGCCAAAATCCTATGGCGATTTTAGTCCGGGACTTACCAATTTGGAATACGCCCCCTTGGCGGAATTAATGGGACGCATGCCGTGGACTTCGGAAATTTTTAATTGCAATGCCCCGGACACGGGCAATATGGAGGTGTTGGCCAAATATGGCACCCCGGCACAACAGCAGCAATGGCTAAAACCTTTGATGGACGGCGAAATCCGTTCCGCTTTTTTAATGACGGAACCGGAAGTCGCTTCTTCGGACGCTACCAATATTGAAACTTCCATTGTCAAAGATGGGGAGCACTATGTCATCAATGGAAGAAAATGGTGGTCCTCCGGGGCCATGGACCCTAATTGCAAGATTACCATCGTAATGGGAAAGACCGATTTTGATGCACCCAGACACCAACAACAAAGTATGATTTTGGTTCCGATGGATACTCCGGGACTACAGTGTATTCGGCCACTATCGGTTTTTGGATATACCGATTCCCCGGAAGGCCATGCGGAAATCGTTTTGGACAATGTTAGGGTCCCTAAAGAAAATTTATTGCTGGGGGAAGGTCGCGGGTTTGAAATTGCCCAAGGGCGCTTGGGTCCGGGTCGTATACACCATTGCATGCGTTTGATAGGGATGGCACAAAGGTCCTTGGAAATCATGGCAGAACGCTCGGTACAGCGTAAACCTTTTGGTAGGACTTTGGATACTTACAGCAGTGTAAGACAAGCCATAGCCCAATCCGCTTGCGAAATTCAACAAACACGACTTTTGGTACTGTCCGCAGCGGATAAAATGGATAAAAAAGGCAACAAAGAAGCGAAGGACTTGATTGCCATGATCAAAATTGAAACCCCGAACATGGCCCTTCGGGTCATCGATAGGGCCATTCAGCTATTAGGAGGAAAAGGCGTTGGACAAGATACCCCATTGGCCCATTTTTATGCCATAGCAAGAATGTTACGCTTGGCAGATGGTCCAGATGAGGTGCATATGAGCCAGTTGGGGAAAAGTATCATCAAAAAACACCTAAAAGCTTGAGCACGACACCCAATAATCCAACAAAAGCGGTACGACCGGGCGAAGAATTGCCCCTAGATAGCTTGCTCCCATATTTGTTGGAGCTGGGTTTGGTAGAAAACAAAGACAGTCCAATAGCTGTAAAGCAGTTCTCCAACGGCTATTCCAATTTGACCTATTTGTTACAAGTAGAAGGAAAAGACTATGTGTTGCGCAGGCCTCCTTTTGCGGCTCCCAAACGGGGCCATGATATGGGTAGGGAGTTTAAGGTATTGCATCACTTGAATCCGGTATTCAAAAAAGCGCCCAAAGTATTTGGGTTTTGTGGGGACAAAGAAATTTTAGGTGCCCCCTTTTATATAATGGAAAAGGTGGAAGGTGAGATTCTGACCGCAAAAACGGCCTATCAAAGGGCAGTGACACCAGAGGAGTTCAAAACGATTTCGAATACGTGGTTGGATACCTTTGTGACCTTTCATCAAATAGATTACAAAGCGGCAGGTTTGGAAGATTTAGGGAGACCGGAAGGATATGTGTCCCGTCAAGTAACCAACTGGGGAAAACAATATTTGGTGGCGGAAACGGACGATGTTCCCACCGCCCATAAAGTAATGGCATGGATGGAGGAAAATCAACCCAAGACATATACGCATTCTTTGATACACAATGATTTTAAATATGATAATGTAGTTTTTACCGATGACAGTTGGTCAACTATTTCGGCCATTTTGGATTGGGAGATGTGTACCCTGGGAGATCCATTGATGGATTTGGGAACATCATTGGGCTATTGGACCACAAAGGACGAAACGGAATTTGCGAAGATGGGAATTCCATCACCCACCATGATGCCGGGAAATCCCTCCAGAAGCGATATTGTGCAACAATATGCCGTAAAGAGTGGGAGGCCCGTAGACCACATCATTTTTTATTATGTCTACGGATTGTTCAAAATTGCGGTGATTGCACAACAGATATACTACCGCTATCATGAAGGCCATACCAGCGATCCAAAATTTTCCCAACTAAACAAAACAGCACAATTGCTATGCAAAATGGCATGGCAGGCCGTACAGAAAAAACAATTGGACACCCTTTTTTAAATGGAAAACTACCTTAAAATAAATCCGGACGAATTTCAAAAATTCAAAAATTCCACCGATGGGGCACCTTTGGTAATGCTCAATCTTTTACGCTATAAAAAAACGGTAGCAGATAGTGGAGAGACTGGTAAGGAAGCCTACAATACCTATCTGAATGCGGCACAGCCTTTTTTTAAACAGGTGAATGCAGAAATCGTATTCTTTGGTAGACCGGAACATATGCTCATAGGTCCCGTTGACGAAGTACTCTGGGATGCCATCATCGTCGTAAAATATGCTTCTTTTTCAGACTTTATGGCAATGACCAAAGCAGAGGGTTACCCCTCCCATTTGCGGGAACGGGCGTTGTTTGATTCAAGATTGATTCACTGTAAACCAAATATGTAATGGATTTAAAAAATAAGGTTGTCGTGATTACAGGGGCGGGTAGCGGAATTGGAGCGGCTACGGCCAAGCTGTTCGGAAAGCATGGGGCAAAAGTGTTGGTTTCTGATATTGACCTAACAAGCGCCCAAAAAGTTGCCGATGAAATTCTAATGGAAGATGGTATCGCCCATGCACAGCAAACCGATGTCACCCAATTTGAACAGGTCCAAGACCTAGTTTCCACGACCATAGAAAAGTTTGGGCAGTTGGATGTCATGGTCAACAATGCCGGGATTGGCGGTAAGAACCAAGCGAAAACGGCCCATCATACCCATGAGGATTGGCATAATGTGATTGCGGTAAACCAGACCGGGGTATTTTACAGCATGCAAGTGGCATTACAGCAAATGCTGAAACAAGGAACCGGGAATATTATCAATGTGGCCTCCTTGGCAGGGCTCAAACCCTCGGGCAATAATTTGTCGTATGCCGCCAGTAAATTTGCCGTTGTAGGGATGACCAAATCCGCCGCTTTGGAATATGGTAGAAAGAACATTAGGATAAATGCCGTATGTCCCGGATATACAGAATCCGCATTACTGGATAAACTGCTTTCTTCTAAGCAAGGCTTGAGCGAAAAGCTAAAAAGCATGGTCCCCATGGGCCGTTTTGGTGAGGCCTACGAAATAGCGGAAGCCATCTGTTGGCTGGCCTCGGACAATTCTAAATTCATAACCGGACAGACCTTGACGCTGGACGGTGGAAATTCACTTTTATAAAACTTATGGAGCATCTAATTATACAAGAACGGCAAGACTACACTATCGTGCGGCTTAATAGGGGAAAAGCAAATGCCCTAAATTTTACGATGGTGGAGGAGCTGCGCAGTACGATCAAAGCATTGGAAAACAAGGAAAGCGTTAAAGGCGTTATACTCACTGGCCAGCCGCATTTTTTTTCCGCAGGATTGGATCTGGTGGAGCTCATTCAATATGATGAAGCACAAATCAGCGCTTTTTTTACGGCTTTTGGGGCACTTTATAACGAGTTGCTGTTGTTCAAAAAACCATTGATTGCCGCCATAACCGGGCATTCCCCAGCAGGTGGATGTGTATTGGCCGTAACCTGTGACAACCGGTATATGGCAGAAGGCGAAAAATATGTGATCGGTCTTAATGAGGTTGCGGTCAATATTCAAATAAGCCAGAACCTGACCGAGGTCTATTCTTTTTGGATGGGCCATGGACGGGCGCACCGTTATATTTTGGAAGGGAAACTCCTAAACGGAAAAGAAGCTCTGGAAGCAGGCTTGGTAGATGAGTTATTGCCTTTGGAAGAGGTGCTGCCAAGGGCGGAAAAGCAAATGAAACGGTATGTAATGGCCGACCAAGAAATCCTAATAAATACCAAACAAAAATTACGAAAACCCTTATGGGATAAGTTGGATACCAATCCGGAAAATGCATTAAAAGAGGCCGCCCAACTTTGGTGGAAACCAGAGATTCGCCAGAAAATGGTGGCCTATGTGGAAAGTTTTACGAACAAGAAAAAATAAAATAACGAATGAACAAGCAACTATTATTTGTCAAACGCCCTGTAGGTGAGGCTGGGCCGGATACTTGGAATTTAGTATCCAATCCAGTACCGGAACCAAAAGAGGGTGAAGTGGTCATCAAGCAGCACTACGTATCCCTAGATCCCGCCATGCGTGGTTGGATGAACGATGCCAAATCCTATATCGCCCCCATGGAACTGGGTTCCGTAATGCGTGCGGGTTCCGTGGGTGAGGTCGTAGCTGCTAACAACCATCCAGAATTTAAGGTTGGCGATTTTGTATCCGGTAATGGTGGTGTACAACAATTTGTTGCGACGGACGGAACAGGTTTTTATAAAGTTGACCCTAACTTAACATCCTTGCCAACCTACATTGGTACATTGGGCATGCCGGGTATGACGGCCTATTTTGGCATTTTGGAAGTAGGGAAAATAAAAGAAGGCGATGTGGTATTGGTTTCCGGGGCTGCAGGTGCTGTAGGCAGTGTAGTAGGCCAGATAGCAAAAATAAAAGGATGCACCGTAGTGGGTATCGCAGGTGGGAAGGAAAAATGCGATTACATTGTCAATGAATTGGGTTTTGATGGCGCCATAGATTATAAGAACGAAAAAGTACACCACCGCTTAAAAGAGCTTTGCCCAAAAGGTATCGATGTATATTTTGATAACGTAGGTGGCGAAATATTGGATATTGCCCTAAGCAGGATTCGTTTGAATGCACGGATTGTTATCTGTGGGGCTATTTCGCAATACAACAATAAAATGGGCGTAAAAGGACCGAACAACTACCTATCCCTATTGGTCAATAGGGCTACCATGCAAGGAATGATCGTTTTTGATTGGGCCAAACGTTATGGTGAAGGGGCCCAGCAAATGGGGACTTGGATGGCCCATGGAAAATTGAAGAGTAAGGAAGCCGTTTATGAGGGTATTGAAAATTTCCCAGAAACCTTCAACCGTTTGTTTACAGGAGATAAGATGGGCAAGTTGGTTTTGAAAGTCATCGAAGATTAATCCCTATGAAAGCAATTCGATGTAAACATTATGGACCGCCTTCCAGTTTAGTTTTAGAGGATGTACCCAATTTAAAAGCGGGTCCTAAAGAGGTGGTAGTTACTGTAAAAGCCTGTAGTTTAAATTTCCCGGATACCCTGATAATTCAGGGATTGTATCAATTTAAACCCGAATTACCCTTTACCCCCGGCAGTGATATTTCCGGTATCGTAAAGGAAGTTGGGGATGGGGTAACCCATGTAAAAGTAGGACAAGAAATAGTGGGGTTCGCTCCTTTTGGAGGCTTGGCAGAAGAGGTAAGCTTACCGGCTAAGGTATGTTTTCCAAAACCGCCGCAAATGGATTTTCCAACTGCCGCCTCTTTTTTAATGGTATATGGTACGTCCTATCACGCTTTAAAAGACCGGGCAAAAATCAAAGCAGGGGAAACCTTACTTGTGCTCGGTGCCTCCGGTGGGGTCGGTTTGGCGGCAGTAGAATTGGGTAAAATATTGGGCGCAAAAGTTATTGCCGCAGCTTCTACGGAGGAGAAACTGGCCTTGTGCAAAACCTATGGGGCCGATGAAACCATAAACTATACCACGGGCGATTTAAAATCACTTACCAAAGAATTAACGGATGGCAAAGGTGTCGATGTGGTCTATGATCCGGTGGGCGGGCATTATTCCGAAGCCGCGTTGCGTGCAACTGCACGTAACGGCAGATTTTTGGTGGTTGGCTTTACCACTGGGGATATTCCTAAAATCCCTTTAAACCTGGCCCTCTTAAAAGAAGCGGCCCTAATGGGTGTGTTTTGGGGAAGTTTTGCTATGAAAGAACCAAAAGAGAGTATGGCCAATACCATGCAGTTGGTACAATGGCATGCAGAAGGAAAACTAAAACCCCATATCCAACAAAAGTTTAATTTGGAAGAGACCCCAAAAGCCTTGGAAATGATTATGGACCGCAAGGCGATGGGGAAATTGGTGGTGGAACTATGATGTATTTAGCTCGAAGTAAGATGTTGGAAGCACGATGCAGGTAGAAATTAAATTATAAAAGCTTAGGGTTCAGCCTAAAAAAACTACTTTCTATAAACATTAAGAAGCAAGAAGCAAGAAGCAAGAAGCAAGAAGCAAGAAGCAAGAAACAAGAAACAAGAAGCAAGAAACAAGAAGCAAGAAACAAGAAACAAGAAGCAGGAATCAAGAAACAAGCAACGAACAACGAACAACGAACAACGAACAACGAAATTATGAGATTAAAAGATAAAGTAGCCATTGTAACAGGTGGTTCACGGGGTATTGGTCAAGCCGTATCCGAACTATTTGCAAAAGAAGGGGCCAAAGTGATCATTATAGATTTACTACCGGAAGGTGAAAAGGTGGCCCAAGCTATTGTTGAAAGTGGTGGAAACGCAGAATTCCATTCCGCTTCGGTAACGGACAAAGCAGCCATTGAATCCCTTTTTGCAGAGGTAAATGCCAAGCATGGCAAAATCGATATCCTTATCAACAATGCCGGAATTACAAAAGACAGGACCTTAATGAAAATGAGTGAAGAAGAGTGGGATTCCGTAATCGCAGTGAACCTAAAAGGGGTTTTCTTATGCACCCAAGCGGTGGCCCCTTATATGAAGGAAAACAACTATGGGCGCATTGTTAGTGCAGCTTCCAATGTAGGAATACGCGGAAACTTTGGACAGACCAATTATGTAGCGACCAAAGCAGGGGTTATCGGGATGTGTAAAACATGGACCTTGGAATTGGGAAAATATGGAATTACCGCAAATGCCGTCGCACCCGGTTTCACTATGACCGATATGGTCAAAGAAATTCCGGATGCCCATTTTGAAGCCCTAAAGGCCGACATCCCCTTAAAAACAGTTGCAGATCCCATTGATATTGCCTATGGATATTTGTATTTGGCTTCTGATGAAGCACGATTTGTTTCAGGAATATGCCTGCCTATTGATGGCGGGACAAGCAGATAAAAAAGACCCATAATGACAAAATTAACCTTAGAGAACCTTGAAGAATTAAAAGGCTGGTCGGGAAAGGAATTGCCCAAAGGTGATTGGCTGACCGTAACCCAGGAGATGATCAATGATTTTGCCAAAGCAACTTTGGATTTTCAATGGATACATGTGGATGTGGAAAAAGCCACACAACATTCGCCTTTTAAAAAACCGGTTGCCCACGGTTTTTTATCTCTTTCATTACTTTCAAAGATGATTGGGGATACCGTTCAAGTGAAGTCCACGACCATGGGGGTGAATTACGGGCTTAACAAGGTCCGTTTTCCGGCTCCCGTTCTTGTAGGGGACAGGGTTCGTTTTACGGGAGGAATACAACAGGTGGAAACCTATGGTGAAAATGGTTTAAAAATTACCTGGAACTGCGCCATAACAATTGAAAACAAGGATAAACCGGCTTGTGTGGCAGAATTCATCAGTTTGATGTTTGAGTAACGGTTAAGATATCAAGTTGTTTTTGGCAGACCTGCTTTCATTTTTGTAACTTAAGAAATTCGCAAACTAAACTATAGCTTACTTCATGACACGTTTATTTGACTTATTGTACCATCAATTAGAAAACTACCCAACTTCCAAAGCGCTAAGTGCTAGGAACCATGCTAACGAATGGGAATCCTTGAGTACCCAGCAAATCGTAGATATGGCGGAACAGGCAGCTTCCGGCCTGTTGTCTTTGGGTTTACAAAAAGGGGATAAAGTGGCTTTGGTATCCTACAAGAATAGACCGGAATGGGTGGTCATGGATTTTGCCATTCAAATGGTGGGCATGATCAGTGTACCATTATATCCCACCATAAGTGTATCTGATTATGAATATATTTTGGAGGAAGCCGAGGTCAAAGCGGTATTTTGTGGTGGTTTGGATCTTATTGATAAACTGAAGGCAACGCAAAACAAGGTAAAGAGCCTACAGCATATTTATGTTTTTGATAAGGAAACCAAGGGCACACATTGGTCCGATTTGTTCAATACCGATAATGAAAAAGAAGTTGGGGAACTGAAGCAAAGTGTTGCTTCGGAAGATTTGGCAACGATCATCTATACATCAGGAACTACGGGAAATCCAAAAGGGGTGATGCTAAGTCACAGGAATATTATGCACGTAGTCAAAAATACTTCCGTTCACTTGACTGCGGATAAGGAGGATAACGTTTTAAGCTTTTTACCCTTATGTCACATATTTGAGCGAGCTGTTGCCATGGTCTATGTGTTCAAAGGTGCGCAAGTCCATTTTGTAGGTACTGATAATTTAAGCGGGCCCGAGGGCGATTTACAGGCCGTAAAACCGGTAACCTTTTCCTCCGTACCCCGTCTTTTGGAGAAGGTATACGAAGCTATTTACAACAAAGGTTTGGCCTTGGAAGGCGTAAAGCGAAAACTCTTTTTTTGGGCCTTGGAGCTGGCCAATGACTATGAAATCAATCAACAGCTATCTTTTGGCAAAAAAATCCAATGGAAAATTGCCCACAAGCTTATTTTTAGCAAATGGCGTGAGGCATTAGGGGGTAACGTGAGGGCCATTGTAACCGGCGCGGCACCATGTCCCGTTAAAATACTTCAGGTTTTCTGCGCTGCTGGAATTCCCCTGCGGGAGGGCTATGGCTTAACCGAAACGTCGCCAACCATAAGCGTGAATACCATGGAACCGGATGGTGTTATTTTAGGCACTACCGGACCATGTATCAGCGGCGTAGAGGTGTATATAGAGGAAGGGAAGGATTATCGAGATGGGGAAGGTGAAATTCTTGTCCATGGGCCTAGTATTATGATGGGCTATTATAAAAAGCCGGCAGAAACCGAAAAAGTTTTCCTGGAGATGGATGGAAAACAATGGTTTCGCACTGGGGATATCGGAACTTTGGTAAACGGAGCTAACGGAAGAAAATTCTTAAAGATCACGGACCGTAAAAAAGAGCTGTTGAAAACTTCTGGAGGGAAGTACGTGGCTCCTGCGCCCATTGAAAATAAAATGAAGGAGGATTTTTTAATAGAGCAAATGATGGTGGTGGGCGACAAGCAAAAATTTGTAACCGCCATTATCGTGCCTGCAGAGGAAGCCTTAAAAAATTGGTGTAGCAAAAAGGGAGTGGAATGGGAAGGCCTGGAAAACATGGTCAAGCATAAAAAAGTACTAAAAAAGTACCAAAAGATCATTGATAGGTACAACCCGTTGTTCAGTCATATTGAGCAGGTTAAAAAGTTTGCGTTGATCTCAAAACCTTGGTTGCCAGTCCATGGGGATGGAAGCGAATCTGAACTTACCCCGACCCTAAAGCTAAAACGACGGGTCATCAGAAAGAAATTTTCAAATGAAATTGCGCAACTTTACGCAGAATAACTATTTATGAAACCTCCCTCACTGTTTAAGGTCAATCTTTTTACATTTTTTAAACTGCCTTCCGCATGGTGGTGTGGTGTACGACTAAAGTACATGGATAGCCATAAGACCATAGTTACTGTAAAACACCGTTGGTTTAATCAAAACCCTTTTAATTCCATGTTTTGGGCAGTACAGGGGATGGCGGCGGAGTTTTCCACGGGTATTATGGTATCTACGGCAATACGGCAAAGTGGAAAGCGAATTTCCATGCTGGTGCAAAACAACAATGCCAATTTTAGTAAAAAAGCCACGGGGAGAATAACCTTTACTTGTGAGGATGGACATTTGATTGCCGAAGCGATTAAAAGGACCTTGGAAACTGGCGAGGGCCAGACTTTTTGGATGAAATCCGTTGGGGTAAATACGGATGGGGTGGTGGTGAGCACCTTTAATTTTGAATGGACGGTGAGGTTAAAGGCTTCGTAGAACAAGATTTATAGGGTTGCCTGTAACAAATTGGTTGTTTTTTCAACTCATCATTGGAAAACCTATAAACTAGCAAGGAAAATGAACGCACACGAAATAGATTACGAGATTTTTGGGGAAGAAATGCAATATGTGGAGATAGAACTGGACCCACAAGAAGCCGTAGTGGCGGAGGCCGGAAGTTTTATGATGATGGAAACCGATATCAAAATGGATACCATATTTGGCGATGGTTCCAACCAGGACAGCAGCGTTTTGGGTAAAATATTTTCGGCTGGAAAACGCATGCTCACAGGGGAAAGCCTATTTATGACCGCTTTTTTAAACGTGGGCCAAGGTAAAAAGCAAGTGAGTTTTGCCTCACCTTATCCCGGTAAGATATTGCCCATTGATCTATCGGAAACCGGGGGTAGGTTCATTTGTCAAAAAGATGCCTTCCTGTGCGCCGCAAAAGGCGTATCCGTGGGTATTGAATTTTCGAAAAAATTGGGACGTGGTTTATTTGGTGGCGAAGGATTCATCATGCAAAAGTTGGAAGGTGATGGTATGGCCTTTGTCCATGCCGGCGGTACCATGGCCAAAAAAGAATTGGCCCCGGGAGAGACCCTAAAAGTAGATACGGGTTGTATCGTAGGCTTTTCGCACACGGTAGACTACAACATTGAATTTGTTGGCGGGATAAAAAATACGGTATTCGGAGGGGAAGGGTTGTTCTTTGCTACCTTACGTGGACCCGGTACGGTATATGTCCAATCATTACCCTTTAGTAGATTGGCAGGGCGTGTATTGTCCGCCATTCCAAGAGGTGGAAAAGACAAAGGGGAAGGAAGCATTCTGGGTACTCTGGGGGACATTGCCATGGGGGATAGGTTTTAATGGTATGGATTAGGGTTTAGAAAATCGGGAGATATGGGGAACCCATTTTAATGAAGTCAGCATTTCATTTTTCTACTTGGTATTTCTAACTTCGTAGCTCATATCTTTCCTAAATGCATTTCAATAACTTAATAGAATTTTTAATAGCGCTTAATGGGAACAACTCCAAGGAATGGATGGATGCCAATAGAAAGTGGTACCATCAAGTGCGGGATGCCCATATAGCTTGGTTGGATTCCATAAATACCAGATTGGCGGCTAAGGATGATGGTTACTATGATACACCGGGTAAAAAAGGCATTAATAGGATTAACAATAATTTAATGTTCCACCCCAATAAGCCTATTTACAAAGACCATTTTGGGGCCGGTTTTGACAAACGGCCAGGAACTGGGGATTTCTACATAGAAATAGGCGTGGAGCGTTCCATGTTTGCGGGTGGACTTTGGCGACCGGACGCCAAACGGTTAAAAAGCATCCGGGAGGCCATTGATTATGATGGGGAGGCCCTTAAAAAAATACTACGCAAAAAGGCGTTTAAAAATTTGTTTGGGGAGTTGTATAAGGATGAACGTTTAAAAAGTGCACCCAAAGGCTTTTCCAACGACCATCCCCATATTGAACTTTTAAGGAATAAGACCTTTGCCGTAGCTGTAGAATTTTCAACGGAAAAGGTACTGCAACCAGATTTTGAAGATTTTTTGGTGACGGCCTATATGGCGATGCTCCCTTTTAGAAGGTATTTGAACAAAGCCCTAACCGTATGATGTCCGATATTATCTTGGTTAATGTTTTCCCACAACTTACAAATAGGGTTTTCTTATGAAAAATGGTAACATAAAGAATATAAAGAAAACGTTGCTGTCCGATAATTGGTACAGTTTACATAAGTATACCTTTGATTATCAAAGGGAGGATGGTTCTTGGGAGACCCAAGAACGGGAAGCCTACGACCGTGGTAATGGAGCAGTAATCTTATTGTACAATAAAGAAAAAGGGACCGTGGTACTTACCCGCCAATTTAGGATTCCAACATATCTAAACGGTAATGAAAATGGGATGATGGTGGAAGCCTGCGCAGGAATCTTGGAAAAAGGAAACGCCGAGGAAACTATTAGAATGGAGGTTGAAGAAGAAACCGGGTACCAAGTAAAAGAGGTCGTTAAAATTTTCGAATCCTATATGTCCCCTGGATCGGTAACCGAAATTCTTCATTTTTTTATAGGTGCTTATGATGCCACAATGAAGGTAGGTGAAGGTGGTGGTGTGGCGTCGGAAACGGAGAACATCGAGGTTTTGGAGCTTCCGTTCCTTAAAGCGGTGGATATGCTCCAATCAGGAGAAATAAAAGACGCCAAAACCATCATGCTGTTGCAATGGGCAAAACTAAACTCCCTTTTTGCCTAAATTCCCCGCACTTTTTGTTTGGCACATGCGCATTCCCATATTTTGCGGAACCCCATACGTTAAGGCTACGCTAAATATTGTCATATTTCTATCACAGAACCATCACTAAACTACACACTGTATTTTTAAACAATTGATTTTCAGCTAATTAAATATACTTTGTATTCAAAACCTCTCTTTGGGTTTTATTTAACATCCGTAAGTAAGTAAGGCGAAGGCCGATTATTCCTGTGGTTAATAACCAGAATGTATTCACAATAAAACACTAAGATTCGGCCGAATCATCAGAAGTAATTTAAACAGTGGCGATGGAAACCGCACAAAAAAAAACAGAAGTTAGACCTAAAAAAAATATCATGAAAACAAGAAAACTTACCTTATTACTATCCTTTATGGCCTTGGCGCTTATCTATTCCTGTAGTGATGATGACGATGTCGTAGCCGATGTCCCTGATACTCCTGCCGATGATGGCGCTTCAGACGACGATGGTGATGCCGGGGATGACGCAACGGGCTTTGTAGGTGCCGTATACGCTATGACTAATGGGGAAGGTCAGGTAGCAGGCAATGTACAGGGGCCAAATACCATTATTGCCTACGGAAGGGATGCAGATGGCGGGTTGACCCCAATAGGTCCTTTTGCTACGAATGGAAATGGAGGCGATTTTGATGGTGGAGAAGGATTAGACCCCCTTATTTCTGCCTATGCCTTAACAAAAACAACGGGCAACGAAAATCTTTTAGCGGTAAACGCCGGTAGTAACACGATAACTTCCTTTAATATTTTAGAAGATTTCTCATTGGAAATTGCCGGTGACCCTCAAGATACAGGTGCGATAGGCCCAAATAGTATTGCCTATTATGAAGTGGATACCGATGATGAAAGGCGTGGTTTGGTCTATGTTAGCAACATTACAAGAAGCGAATTCTTGGCTGGTGGTGAACCGGAACATCAAGGAACGGTCATAGGATACTGGTTAATGAATGATGGTACTTTATCACCAATAGCAGGTTCCGCTAGGGATTTGGCCAATAGGCCTTCCGCGGTCCAATTTTCGCCGGATGGCAATTGGTTAGTAGTTGCATCCATTAACTCCGGTGCAGCGGCCTTAGCATCAGGTAGCGAAGATGAATTGGTGGTCTACAGTGTTGGGGCAGATGGGCAATTGAGTACAGATGCCGTTGGAGCGGCAACATCTACCCTTAGGGATAATGTAGAAGGCAGAAACTTACCTTCGGCCATTGGCTTCCAGATTGTGGGCAATAATTATGTAGTGGTAACCGAAGCAAGGGAATTCCAGCCAGATGGAACACCACCGGCTTTCCCGGCATTGCAAGATGGTTCCGTATCTACATGGCAAATACAAGGCGATGGTAGCCTAACACCTATAAGTACCGATATTGCTTCAGGTGAAAACAATACTGGACGTACGGCTTGCTGGTTGGATTTCACCTTGGATGGCAATTCCTTCTTTGTTTCCAACGCTATTGAAGCGGGATTGGCAGCTTATAGTTTTGACAACGGTGTAGTACAGCTTTTAGATCAAACCGCAGCTAGCGGACAAGGTACAGGCGGTGCCGATAACGGTCCGGACGCCTTTTCGGTAACGGAAGGATGGATCGATATGTGGATTACCGATGATGGTGAGTTCTTATACCAGTTATATGGTTTGGATGGTACCATTGGAATCTTTAGGATTAACGGGACTAGTCTAGATCAAGTAGGGGAAGAATCCAACAATTTACCCGATACCAATACGCAAGGTATCGTAGCGATATAGTTAAGTAGTGTTTAAATTCAATTGTTTGCTCCGGAAAAGTTGTTACTTTTCCGGAGTTTTTTTATGGAAAAAGAGTTGCAAAAAATAGGATTTGGAGGCGGATGCCATTGGTGTACAGAAGCTGTTTTTCTTTCATTGAAAGGCGTGGAAGAGGTACAACAGGGTTTTATAACCCCAAAAGGTACCCCGGAAGCGTTTTCCGAAGCCGTAATTGTGCAGTATCGTTCAGAGGAGATAGCCATTTCCACTTTAATTGCCATTCACTTACACACCCATAAAAGCACCTCGGAACACAGCATGCGAGCGAAATATCGTTCGGGCATATATGTTTTTAATACGGATGACGGGGATGTTGCAGAAGTAGCATTGCAAGAACTGCAAAAGGATTTTCCGGAACCTATCATCACCCAAGTACTACATTTTGGGACTTTTAAAAGTTCCTTACCACAGTATCATGACTACTATTTTACAAATCCTGATAAACCTTTTTGCACAACCTATATTGCCCCAAAATTAAAAGTGTTGCTGCATAAATTTGCCAAAGAAGTGGATGGTGACAAAATTAATGGGCGTTCTTAATTTGTTGCAGAACACGATACATACGTTGCCTTACTTCTTTAGAGGAGCTCCTAAAATGGTTGTTCATAAAACTAAAAACCAAGAGTTTGCCCTTTTTTGTTTTTAGATAGCCACAAAGGTTATAAGTATTTCCAAAGCTGCCAGATTTTGCATAAATAAACTGGGGTTCATTGCGATTATCGCCATTTTTGATGGTTCCCCCTGCATCCCAAGAGGGAAAAAGGTGTAAAAGTCGGTTTTTTGGAATTTCTTCCAATAATTTGGTCAATACCTGAACCATGGAAGTCGGCGTAAACAGATTGTATCTGGACAAACCGGAACCGTCTACCCATCGGGGGTGATGTAGGAGGTCTTTCAAATCGTTTTTCAAGATATGTGCCTTGCTTTTTTCAAAGCTTAAGGTATCGGATAATACAGATGATGCGGCAACCATCAGTTGTTCCGAGAGAAAGTTATCACTTTCCCCAAGCATACGTTTGTAAATGGAATCCGTAGCGATACCATACAATACCTTTTTTTCTCCTTTTGGAAAACCTTGGGCCAAGGTTAAATTACCTACATACAGTTTTGATAGTAAGGCCTTGGTGTTTTTTGGGGTAATAATAAAAGGAACCTGTAAGGTATCGGCAAGCGGTTTTGGAATGTAAAAAACGTTCTCTGTTGGTTCGCGGTTCGCTTTTTTCGCTTTGCGTTTAACTGCAGCTAAAAACAAGTCCGGAAGAACTGTTAATGCACCCTCTTCATAAAAAGTGGCCACGTTTCCGTATAAGGGTAAAGGACCACGTTCCGGCGAAAAGTAGTAAGCATAGTCTTCCCAAGCCCAGCCCGGGGCATATTTTTCGTCCTCATAATTATTTAAATGGAGCGCGACCTTTTTGTAGTTATTCAAGAATCGAACTCCCGTACTGTCCTTAAAATATGGATGCAACCAACTTGGGTCTCCCGTTCCTTCTATAAAAAGGGTATCTCCTTGTTCCAGATACCTTAGCGTAGGAATCCGTTCCGGCAAAAGTCGTAGTCCCGTATATAGCGTAAAAATTTTTACGGTACTGGCAGGGGTAAAATACTTGTCTTGATTTTTGGCGAATAAGGTGTCCTTTTTTTGCGGAGCCACAACAAGCAAGCCTGTAAACTGTTGGTCGTAAAAAGAACCCTCCAATTGTGATTCAACCGTTCTTATGGTTTTGGAGGATTTTAGCCCACTACAGCCATAGGATATAAAAATCAGTAAGGCGGTAATCCCATATATTTTTTTAAATACTTGATTAAAAGAGGATTGGGTGAGCTTTAAAATGGAGTTTAACAACAATTTCTCTAATTTTTAACGCTTTGAAAATTCAAGATATGTTTTTTCTGAGTAACTTTAGGTGCAACCTATTCACTTAAATACTTAAATAAACAATGGCTGGAGCTATGTTGGAGTACACCAAGACGGTCTTGCAAAAAGTTAGCTTTGATGCAAGGTTATTCTCAAAAGAAGTAAAAAAAGCAATTTCTAGGTTATTGCCAGAAGAAATTGAGGAACTCAAAATCTGGTTAAAACAGTTCCTCACGGATAAACCGGAATTGCAACAAACCCTAATCCTTTTAAAAGCATAAACTAAACTAAAAACCGCTGATTGGCGGTTTTTTTGATTCTTGACCCCAGCCCAAATAGCAATAGAGACGGTTGTTTGGTTAGATACCGGTGTATAGGAAATCAGTTACCCAACGGGCTAATAATTTCCACATCTTGAAAAGCGATGGCGCCCCGCACGATTCCGGCAATAACATCCCTAAGGGCTTCGGAAATCTGGATTTTAAGCTCGCTCTTATGGTAAATAAGGCTGATCTCCCTAGCAGGCGATGGTTTTACAAAATGCCGAAGGTTTTTTCTTTTCGTATCATCTAAATCCATGGTATTCAAATAGGGCAATAAAGTCATTCCCATACCTTCATTGGAAAGGTTGACCAAGGTCTCAAAGCTACCACTCTCAATTTTAAAATGTTCCCCTTCTGCGTCCTTTGGAGCTTTACAAAGATTGATTACCCCGTCCCTAAAACAATGCCCGTCCTGCAATAAAAGCACATCGGAAATGTCCAAGTCGCTGGTCGCTATTTCCTTAAGATGCGCCAGTCTATGGTTATTGGGTACGTAGCCTACAAAAGGTTCATAGTATAGCGGGCGTTCTTTAATAAATTCGACTTCCAAAGGCGTTGCAGCTATGGCTGCGTCCAAATGCCCGTCCTGTAGGTTTTTAATGAGTGTATTGGTCGCCTGTTCTTTGATTATAAGGTTGACCTTGGGGTATTTTTTAATGAATGTCGGTAAGAACATAGGCAACAAAGTAGGCATGATGGTGGGAATGATGCCCAACGTAAAATCGCCACCTATAAAACCTTTGTCTTGATCTACGATGTCTTTAATACGTCCCGCTTCCGCTACAATATTTTTGGCCTGCGCCACAATTTTTTTACCCACTTCCGTAATGGAAATGGGTTTTTTACTGCGATCAAAAATCAACACGTCCAGCTCATCTTCCAACTTTTGTACCTGCATGCTTAGGGTGGGTTGGGTAACAAAACTTTTCTGGGCCGCTAAGGTGAAATTCTGATGTTCTGCCACCGCTAAAACATATTGCAATTGTGTAATGGTCATAGTTATGGAATCTTAAAATAAATGTACAAAACTATCAACATAACTTATATCAATTCGCTTAAATTATTGATACTGCTTATAAACAAAAAACGGCCCAACCATTTCGGCTGGGCCGTTTTTTGACTGATTGAACTCGCTTTAACTTTTGGGATTTAAGCGAAAATTAGAGGTCTTTAGGATTGTCGAAGGCTTTTTTAAGTTGCATAGCTGCGCTACGGAAGGCGAAAAAGACAAAAACAACACTTAAAAGAAT
This sequence comes from uncultured Croceitalea sp., assembly GCA_937926215.1. Taxonomy (GTDB): domain Bacteria; phylum Bacteroidota; class Bacteroidia; order Flavobacteriales; family Flavobacteriaceae; genus Croceitalea. The sequence goes on from CALEYA010000089.1 coordinate 29,214, forward strand.
GATTTTTTAGCAAATTGGAAAAGTTGAAACGAGTTCATTCTTTTTTTAGAACCTAATAATCAGTTCTTTGTCCGCATCGGTTACGTCAAATTGTGCGTCGGCAAAAGTTGGAGGCCCCATGGGCATTTCATTTCCACTTATCCCATAATTCTCTTTAGGCATGCCATTTGCTTCAAAATCCATACGCTTGTTGTCATTTTCATCGTGTAAGACCATAATGGCATAAGTGCCTGGCACTACGTTTTCAAAAGTAAAGGTTACACTTCCTTTTTGGGCCGCTTCTTGTAGATCGATCACTCCGGCAGCTTTCATAAAGGTTTCACTATTGTGTAGTGAAGCCATTACCGTGCCCTTGTCATTTAGCACATTTTCAATGGTAACACTTACAGTTACGGTTTCTTCTTGTGCTTTAAGGGAAAGGGTAAAAAGACAAATTGCGATTAGGATTCCAAATTTTTTCATGATTTCTATTTTGATGGTTAACAATGGTCCAAAGATGCGCCATGTTGAGGCAGAAGTAAACTTTAGATTACTGAATTGTAGTTTTCATACGCCCAATTGTAGTATGGAATTTATTTTACTAATATTCACAAAACTTTATGACATGCAATTTTGCCCGGTAGGCAAGTAATTGGAAAGTCTAGAGCTGTAGTTCCATTTGAATGTTGCACCTGGCGTATGGCGAGGGGAAAGCTTCCACTTCTTTAAAGCCCAATTTTTTATAGAGGTTGATGGCAGGTTCGAGGACGGTATTACTTTCCAGAAAAATACTTTTGGCCCCTGCTGACCTTGCCGTGTCCGCAATGGCCATGCCCAAGGCGTATCCTATTCCCTTACCATGTGCTTCTGGGGATACCCCCATCTTTACCAATTCAAAATCGTAACAGTCCATAAAACTGGGAATAAGTGCACAGACACCAACTGGCTCTTGGTCCCAAAGGGCAATCAGGATGTGTCCGCCTTGGTCAATAATATTTTCTTTAGGATGGTCCAACGCTTTATAATCCTCTTCCTCCATGCTAAAGTATTGGGTAATCCACCAAACGTTCAATTCCTTAAAGGCCGTCGTATATTGTTGAGAAAATGGAACTATGGATAGCACTAGTCTATTTTTTAAGGGGTTAACGCCTTTCTTTTGCTAATAATCTCTACGATCCAGTAAATCAGTTGGCCAATACCGCTTACAAAGACAAAAAGAAGAATCCACACAATGAGGAGGTTATTCTCTTTGAGATTGGGGTTTTGCACAGCGTGTACAATATAAAAAATAAGACTACCTAGATAAACGAATATCGCCAAGAAAATCAGACCAAAAAACCAGATTAAATTTCCAAAGACCGTTTCTGGACCCACTATACCGTCATTTGCCTCAATGGCCTGCACATCTGAAATCATAGAAAAAATGAAGAAGAAATAGCCCATGAAGAGAAAGACAAAAAAGAAAATGGGTGCTAGTGCAAAGAAACCTTGCCAAAATTTATTGTGTAACATAACTATGGTTGTTTTAAGTTGGTTTGTTGTTTGATATGTCTCGCAATTTCCTGGGATGTTACATTTCCTTCATTTAAATGCGAAATAATGGCCTCATGATCCTCCGGTCTTGTTTGGGATAGTTTATAGGCGGCCTGGATATCCGTAATTTCAATTTTAAAACCTACAACACCTTTGACTTGGCGCAGTGTTGTTGGAGACATATGGGATAGGGATACGGGATTTTTTGCTATTTTTTCGTATTTGTCTACCAAGTTGTGGAGGGATTGCATCACTTCTTCCTCGCTAAGGATGGTAAGCTTTCCATAGACATGTACGGCAATATAATCCCAAGTGGGCACTTCTTCCTCTTTATACCAAGAAGCGGAAATATAGGAGTGGGGACCATTAAAGATACAGAGCACATCCGGTTGTTTTTCGAATACCTTCCATTGCGGGTTTGCCCTTGAAATATGGCTTATAAGGACGTCTTCTCCATGGTCATCGGTAGTTAGTTCCAAAGGAATATGGGTAGCCCACGGTTTACCGTCCACCTGGTTGACCAAAATACCAAAACTGTTTTTG
>CALEYA010000090.1 GCA_937926215.1 uncultured Croceitalea sp.
GTGGTCTTACCGTGGTCAACGTGGGCAATAATGGCAATATTCTTTATTTTGGACATAACCGTATTTTTAAGCGTGCAAAGATACTGCTAAATCTTTGAGCTTAGCACAAAGGGATGTTATTTTTATCTTATTGATTTTGAGAAGGTTATTTTCGTTTACTAGCACGCAACCTAACTTTGACATTAAGAACAAACAGAGGCCATTGCTAAAATCATCAAAAAAAGTATACTGATCCTGCTTCCTAACCAAATTGAAAGCCAGAAGGTACCGTTCTTTTAAAAAGAAAACAATGCGCTCCCTTCTCGGATAAAAGAATGGACTTTAATAAGTTGAATTATTGGATTCGATCATTGAGTATGACTCTTCGATACTTAAATTTTACAACAACAAACTTTAGAAAACTACTTATGATAGATCGCTTTCGATTTTCTTTTGGTGGCTACCCATCCTATCTTAATATTTAAAATTGGACCGATGCCGGACAACGCGCCATCTCCTAAATAATAACCCACTCCGCTTGAAATATCGATGTTCAACCCTGTTTTGAACGTTCTTTGGATACCGTAAATGGCACCATAATACCCAATATTAAAATCGTTCCCCGGAATATTGGTCGCAAAAATCAATGGATCAAAGAAAATGGCCCGGGCAGCTCCAATGTAATTCCCGGAATTTCCCGCGATGACCTTGTTCTGCCGTATTCTTTTTTTAAGATTGTAATAGTACCGGTATTCGGCGTTTAGCGCCAGCCCAAAGGCATACCCTTCTTCGTAATAAGCAAAACCAAGGCCTAATCCGCCAAAAACGGTTTGGTTCTTAGCAATACCAATTTCAATATCCACTCCTGGGGTTAAAAGATTAAACCGTACTTGGGCGGGTTCCACAATTTTTGTTTTTGGTCCCTTTTCCAAAGAACGCTGAGCGGATAGAAAGGTTGCACTACAAAGAAGTAGCGTACAGCATAGAAGCTTTTTCATCAGTCGGGTTTTAGTTACCCAAACTTAAATTTTAGTAGGTAAAGATTAGCGGAGGCACCCATTTTTTAAGAAAAAAATAGGGTTTGTAAAACCAATATTTATTTGCCCACACACCAACGTTTTTCACTCACGATCCAACCGATACTCACATTTGCCACAGGATAAATTCCGCCCCTAAACGGGCCAACATAATATCCTGCCCCAGCATCAATTGAAATGCTGAAACCATCGCCAATAGTACGCTGGATTCCATAGACCAGACCGCCATAGCCTTGTGGCCCTTCTACCAGTCTTTCGTTCGCAAAACGGGCCTCAGGTGCATATATAGCTACGGTAGGGGCGATATAATTACCAGAATTCCCAAAGGCTTTTCTCCCATTTTGAAACCGTTGCCCTAGATTGTGGTAAAAGCGGGTCTGTAGGGTGAGGGCGGGGAAAACGGCAAAATCCTGTAAAGGGGACGCCACTGCAGGATCTAAAGCAGGCTGTAAAGCCAAACGCACATCAAAAGTGGTGTTTACCCCTATCCCCTGTTCATATTCGATACCCGGACTAAAACCATTGATCTTCCATTGCCGAACTTCACAGTTCTTTCCAAATTGCGCATGTAGCAGCCCAAAGGACAGCACACCAAATAGTAGGATAATTTTTCGCATTGTAGGTTAATTTGGGTAGTATAGTAACAGAAACTTTCTCAAAATAGTATTTTTGCTGAAAACTTATACTGATGCAATTAAGTCTCATTCCACAGCTAAAACATACAAATAGCGACAATTTTTTTCTTTTAGCGGGCCCTTGCGCCATTGAAGGGGAGGATATGGCCTTACGTATTGCAGAGCGCGTGGTCGCTATAACGGATGCCCTTAAAATACCCTATGTTTTTAAAGGCAGTTTTAAAAAGGCGAACCGGAGCCGATTGGATTCGTTTACGGGCATAGGTGATGAAAAAGCGCTGAAAATATTGCAAAAAGTATCCAAAACCTTTGAAGTACCCACCATAACGGATATCCATACGGAACAGGATGCCGAAATGGCCGCTGAATATGTGGATGTCCTCCAGATTCCCGCTTTCCTTGCCCGCCAAACCGATTTGTTGGTTGCTGCGGCAAAAACCGGCAAAACCATCAATATTAAAAAAGGACAATTTATGAGTCCGGAAAGCATGAAACATGCGGTGACCAAAATTACCGAAAGTGGTAATGACAAAGCTTGGATAACGGATAGGGGCACCATGTTTGGCTACCAAGATATGGTGGTCGACTTTAGGGGAGTCCCCACTATGAGGCAATATGCACCGGTAGTTTTAGACGTTACCCACTCCCTACAACAACCCAACCAATCTACTGGAGTAACGGGGGGCAGACCCGCTCTTATTGGCACTATGGCCCGAGCAGGAATAGCCGCTGGGGTGGACGGCCTTTTTATGGAAACCCATTTTGACCCTGCCAATGCCAAAAGTGATGGTGCCAATATGTTGGATTTAAGCTTGCTTGAAAAATTATTATCGGATTTAGTCGCAATACGAGAGGTTATTGTACGTTTGTAAAGCAACCAATACCCAGCTATGTTTAGGACAATCTTCCTTCTATCCATCGTTTTTTTTAGCACCAACGTTGCCGCCCAAGAACAAAACGTTTTTGGACGGGTTTCCCAAAAAGATATCGATTTAAAGGTTTACGCAAAGGATACTACGGCCAATGCCGTGGTGCTGTATGAAAAAGGGGATTTTAAGTTTCAATTGATTGGAAATACTATTTACCTCATCAAAGAATACGATGTAAAAATTAAGATTCTAAAGCAGGAAGGCTATAAACAAGCCAATATTTCCATTGGATATTACCACAATAAAAACAGTACTGAAAAAGTATACGATATTAAGGGAATCACTCATAATGGTATCGTAAAATCTGTTCTAAAAGAAGAAAACATATATACCACGGATGAAACGGAAAATTGGTCCGAAAAGAAGTTTACGCTACCCAACATCTCACCTGGGTCTATCATCCAATACACATACAAAATACGATCCCCCTTCTTTTTTAAATTGGACGGTTGGGAATTCCAATCCAATATACCTAAGCTTTATAGCGAATTCAACGCTAAAATACCAGGTAACTATTATTACAACCGAAACCTCTATGGAAGCCTTGATTTAGACGTGGAAGAAGCCAAGTTAGAAAAAGACTGTTTTAAAGTACTTGCCTATTCTGCTGTAGATTGTGAGATTCTTAAGTATGCCATAAAAGATATTCCTGCTTTTGATGACAGGGAAAAGTATATGCTTGCTGCGTCAAACTATATCTCCCGGATTGATTTTGAACTTGTCACCCACTACAAATACGACGGTACCAAAAAAGATTATACTAAAACTTGGAAAGATGTAGATAAGGAATTCAAAACTGATAAAGATATTGGCAAACAACTAGGAAAGAGTGGTTTTTTTGAGAAAAGAGCTCAACAGGAAGACTTAATCAAAGGTGATGACTTATCTACGGCAAAAGCCATATATAATCATATCAAAAACCACTATACTTGGAATGGAAAATATAGTATTTATAAGGGCGTCCGAGTAAAGGACGCCTACGAAAAAAAAATAGGGAACATTGGAGAAATCAATATTTCATTAATCAATATGTTGAATGCAGCTGGGATAAAGTCCAATATTCAATTATTATCCACAAGGGCAAACGGATTACCTAAAAAGAACCAACCTGTTATTTATGATTTCAACTATTTAATCGCAAGAGCCGAGATAGATGGAACGGTTTACCAATTGGATGCTACGGACAAGCATATACCTTTTGGCATGCTACCTTACCGCTGTCTCAACCACTTAGGAAGGGTGATGGATTTTAAAAAGGAAAGCTATTGGGAATCTATTGTTCCTATAGGTAAAAATGAAATTAATGTAAGGGCTTTTATAAATTTGGATATAGCTGACCAAACCGTTAAAGGAAAAATTGGTGAAGTGAATATGGGATATCCTGCTATAGAGAAATATACCAAGCTAAATGCTATGACTGCGGAAGAACATTTGGATGAAATGGCCAGTAATTCGATTGCCGATTTGTATTTTACCGACTACCAAAAGAATGAGGAAAAGTCATCGGAGCGTTTTTTATCGGAAACCTATGAGTTTGTTATTGAGGATACATTTACCGAAGAAAAAATATATCTAAACCCAATCCTAGTCAAGTGGTTCGAAAGTAATCCCTTTAAGAGTGCAGAGCGAAACTTTCCTATAGACTTTGGTCATCCTTTTACAATGAAGTACCAAGCGAACATCAAAGTTCCTGAAGGTTACAAAGTCAAATCCATGCCCGAGGACAAAACATTAGGTCTGGCCAATGCCAATGGAATGTTGGATTTAAGATGTAAGCACTTAAATGAAGTAATACAACTTCGTTTTAAGCTAGAAGTGCAAAGTTCTTATTTTGAGGCTCAGGAATATAAAGGTCTAAAGCAACTCTTTGGTGCTGCGGTAGATGCTCAGAACAACACGTTCATTACGCTTGAGAAAATGTAATTAGGGTGCATTCGTCACCGCTTGTAAAAACTGTTACTTCGCAAACCGTACGCCTCTAAAAGTACATCAATCAAAACACCCTCATCAATTGCTTCCAAAGAGGAATACCGTAGCGATTTGACCACTTTTCTATTTTCCGAAACCAACTTATCCAAATGTTTGGTGAGGTGGGCGGAATGCCAGAAAC
>CALEYA010000091.1 GCA_937926215.1 uncultured Croceitalea sp.
CCAAAAAGAGAGCTGTTGGAAGCACCCCTGTATACGTAACCTCCGGTTATGGAACGATCACCATTATCTTGTGTATACTCAAAAATAGGGGCAACAAGATTAGTATCATCACAGTTCCCGGAAAAGCAAGCCGTACCTTCAAACAAACGCCACCCGTAATTGGACCCAATGGTAATAATATCGATTTCTTCAATGGCATTCTGCCCTACATCACCTGTCCATAAGTCCCCAGTTTCCGTATCAAAAGACATGCGCCAAGGATTCCGTAATCCATAAGCATAAATTTCATTTCTTGCTTCGGAAATATTTAGAAAAGGATTATCCGTCGGGATGCTATAATTTAAGTTCCCTTCTTGGTTATCGATATCTATCCTTAGAATAGTTCCCAACAAATTGCTATTATTTTGGGCATTGTTTTGGGGGTCTCCACTACCGCCGCCATCTCCCATGGCGATATATAAAAATCCATCTTGTCCAAAGGCCAATTGGCCTCCATTGTGGTTGGTTTGGGGTTGCGGAATTTCCAATAGGACCAATTCCGAGGTAGTGGAAGCACTGTTTCCATCCGCAGTAACCGTAAACCTTGAAATTCGGGAAACGCTTCTAGAAGGCGTATAACAGACATAAAAGTGACCGTTGGAAGCAAAGTTGGGGTGAAACACAAAACCCAACAATCCCTGTTCGCTGGTCGTAGAAATATTGGGCAAACTTAGAAATATTGCAGACCCTTGAACATTACTATCGTTGTCAAAAACATGGATTGTCCCTCCCTTTTCCGCAACAAAAAGCCTGTTGGAACCGTCATTTGCAGACTGAAGATCCAAAGGTTGTGCAAAAGAAAGATTGGGAAAGGCATTGACCAGCGTAATTTCTACCTCTTCCATAGCTTCTACGTCATCATCCATTGGCGTGCCATCTGGATCATCTGTTCCGTTAACATTGGGGTCGTCACTTCCGCAGGACATCAAAAGGAAGAGACTTACGAAAAAAAAATAGCGTAGGGGTTTCATAACATCTTTATAAAGAGATACGTAACGTACGGGCTGTTTGGTTTATTCTTTTTCCTTAAAACAGCTCTCATTCTAGAGAAAGAAGGAAAAAACGTCTTCTTTTTAATGCCGTTGCCCTTTTTCTAAGCAATGCTATTTCTGGAGAAGGCTCTGAATTGCCAAAACATAGCTTTGCAAACCAAATCCAAGGATTACGCCTACGGCACCAGGGGAAATATAGGAAACATGACGGAATTCTTCCCGTTTGTGCGTATTGGAAATATGGACTTCAACTACGGGGGTTGCTATAGCTTTTACGGCATCTCCCAAACCAACGGACGTATGTGTGTAGGCCGCCGCATTCAAAACAACGCCATCATATGAAAAGCCTACTTCGTGTAACTTGCTTATCAATTCCCCTTCGATATTGGATTGAAAATACTCCAATTGCACCTCTTTGAACCGAGATTGTAATTGCGAAAAAAAATCCTCAAATGTTTGATTGCCATAAACATCGGGTTCCCTTTTGCCTAAAAGGTTCAGGTTGGGCCCATTAATAATGATGATTTTCATGGGATAAATGTAGGGATAAATTTAGGGCAACAAAGAATTTCTTAAATGTTATTATTTGAATTGCCCGTTTAGAGGAATGTCTTTTCTACATACTCAAATACAGTATCCCAGAAAGTGCTATATCAACAACAAAAGGGGCTTACGCCCCCTTTTTACTGAATTGGTTCCTCAAAGAAATACATAGTTTAGTTACCAAGCATATCCAATGGAAGCTCCAAGTCCCACAACCAGGCCATCCACGGAAACCAACAAATCGTCCGATCCACCGGTCACAAAAGAAGCGGTAGCAAACACATCTACAAGAAAGTGCTCACCAAAAATCCATTGATGCCCAACTTCACCACCGACATTGAAAAATCCTGCATTGTTGTCAAAACCATCCCCTAAGGACAAATATCCTACACCAGGACCTGCATGCCAGCCTCTTAACGCCTCACCTGACGAAAAGTAAAACCTGTATTCCGCCCCAGCCCCAATACCGGATGCCCCGGCAATATCATAATAGAGTGCAGATATGGTAAGGGATTGCGTCTCGTTGGTGGAAAACTCAAAACCTGCATTGGCCACTCCAAAAAGAATGCCTAACGGATTTACTTTCGCCGCCTGTTCTTGAGCACTTAGTTTTACTACGGACACTAAGACAATGGCACCTAATACTAATAGTTTCTTCATAATAAATTGTTGTTTGGTTTGATTATAATTAGATAATATATTCGAAACGAACAACGTAAATATATATTATATAGAGTGAGAAAGTTTCGGCAATTAAAATAAAAAAAGCACCCCTAATTGTACCATTGAAAACGTAGTATTATTGCTAATTGCCACATAGGAAACGCTAATTTCAGTGGTGCCATTAATATCTACACCGATCATAGGTTTGTAGTAGAAGCCACCTTCGTTTCCAGTGTTTATTCCTAGGGCGTAACCTAAATCTCCACCTAGCTTGAATCCGTAGCTAGGATAGATTCGTAATGCTGCTGCAACAGGGACGTATTGAAAATTGTCAAAC
>CALEYA010000092.1 GCA_937926215.1 uncultured Croceitalea sp.
GCCGTCCCCTCTAAAGCCAGCGCACTTAATTGATAGCATAAGGATTTCCCGCCACCCGTAGGCATAATGGCCAAAACGTCCTTTTTGGACATGACATCACTAATGACCCCTAACTGATTGGCTTTAAAGGAATCGTACCCAAAATGGGTCTTTAATAAAGGGAGTAAGGTGTTTTCTAGGTCGGTGGTCATAAGAAGGAGGTGGCTTTGGCAAAACTTTATAAAAAGGACAGGATTTTGCTAGACCTCCTCTGGGGCCAATTCCACTTCCAAACCTTCCAAATCTTCCGTGATATGCAACTGACAACCAAGCCTGCTGTTATCTTCAACATTAAAGGCTTCGGCCAACATGGCTTCCTCATCATCCGATTTTTCTGGAAGGTCATGGTCAGATTTTACATAACATTGGCAAGAAGCACACATGGCCATTCCGCCACAGATACCAATAGTTCCTTCCGGGGCCAGTTCATAGGAACGTACCACTTCCATCAGGTTCATGTTCATATCTGTAGGCGCATCAATTTCATGCAGTACGCCATCTCTATCGGTAATTTTGATTTTTACGTCGGACATATCTTAATTATTATTTTGCTTCCCTCCAAAAAGGAGGGACTAAGGGAGGTGTATGATTACCTTCCTCTTATATAATGCTATCAAACCAGTGAGCAAAAATACGGTTTCCTTCAGGTTCATTTCAATGGGCGGTAAAGGATTATCCCTACTCTTTTCCAATGAATTAAGCTTGGTTTATATCTTTGTTTAACGCACCCCGCAATCCCCCGACTTCAGCAGCGTTCAGCACATGCTCTCTAGAGGGGAAGCATAGGAATCAACATCAATCGATACTTTTAACCACCGCCTTCGGAGCTTCTTTCTTACTACCATCAAAGCCGGTAACCCCACCCACGGTCGTATATTTCATGACATATTTTTTATCTGGATGTATCCGTTGGTAGGCACTTTGGCACATAAGCGTAGCTTCATGAAAACCACAAAGGATCAATTTTAGTTTTCCGGGATAGGTATTGACATCGCCAACGGCATAGATACCTGGAATATTGGTTTGGTAGTCCAGGGTATTATCGACTTTAATGGCATTTTTTTCAATTTCCAAGCCCCAATCCGCAATAGGTCCCAACTTTGGCGAAAGCCCAAAGAGCGGGATAAAATTATCCGTTTGGATGGTCATTTGCTCCTTAGTATCCGTTTTCTCCAATACAACCGCGGTTAAATTGGCACTCCCTTGCAAGGCAACCACTTCTGCTGGGGTAATGAGGTTGATTTTCCCCAAGTTTTTAAGCTCCTGTACTTTTTCTACAGAATCCAAAGCCCCCCGAAACTCGTTCCGGCGGTGTACCAAGGTGACCTCTTTTGCGATAGCTGCCAAAAAGATGGCCCAATCCAATGCCGAATCCCCACCACCGGCAATAAGCACTTTTTTATTGCGGTATACTTCTGGATTCCTAATGATATAGGCAACGCCATTATCTTCAAACTTGTCCAGGTTTTCCAGCTGGGGTTTTCTGGGCTCAAAACTACCAAGGCCACCGGCAATGGCAACTATGGGGGCGTGGTGTTTTGTTCCTTTATTTGTTGTTACTATAAAAGAACCGTCTTCTAATTTTTCAATGGTTTCTGCGCGCTCTCCTAATGTAAATCCTGGCTGAAAGGGTTTTATCTGCTCCATAAGATTGGCCACCAAGTCACCCGCCAATACTTCTGGAAAACCCGGAATATCATAAATGGGTTTTTTAGGATAGATTTCCGAGCATTGCCCACCGGCTTGCGGCAAAGCATCTATTAAATGGCATTTTAACTTTAAAAGTCCGGCCTCAAAAACGGCAAAAAGTCCTGTTGGACCCGCACCAATGATAAGAATATCCGTTGTAATCATGTAAATGCAATTGTAGTGGTAAAACTACGCTTTAGGGAAGGCAGTATTTTATGATAGTTATCAGCTTAACTAAGGTTGATGACCTCTTCTATCTGAGGGGCGTATTTCTTGATGGTCATCTCCACACCGCTTTTTAAGGTCATTTGGTTGACACTACAGCCAATGCAGTTCCCTTCCAATTTTACCTTGACCGATGTATCGTTATCAATGGAAATCAATGAAATATCCCCACCGTCACTTTGCAAAAAGGGCCTGATTTCCTCTAAGGCTTTTTCTACGTTTTCTCTTACTTCTTCTGATGTCATCCTTATTTCTTTTTAACCGCAGCACAACCTGCCATTGTTGTAATCTTAATGGCCTCCGTTGGCGGGAGCGCCGTATTTCTTTTGACCAATTCCCGTACCACATTTTTGGTCAATTCCTCAAAGGCTTCTTCCGTGGGCGTCGCCGTTTGCAAGGCTGCGGGACGACCAATGTCACCAGCTTCCCGTATGCTCTGCACCAAGGGTATTTCTCCTAAAAACGGCACATTGATATCCGTAGCAAGGTTTTTAGCCCCGTCTTTTCCAAAGATATGGTATTTGTGGTCCGGTAACTCCTCTGGTGTAAAATAGGCCATATTTTCCACGATACCCAAAACGGGAACGCTTATTGCCTCTTGTTGGAACATAGCTACCCCTTTTCTAGCATCTGCCAAGGCAATCTCTTGTGGGGTACTCACCACAACGGCCCCGGTTACGGGCAAGGACTGCATAATACTCAGATGGATGTCCCCGGTTCCAGGCGGAAGGTCCAACAATAAAAAGTCGAGCTCACCCCAATGGGCATCAAAAATCATTTGGTTCAAGGCTTTTGAGGCCATAGGTCCGCGCCAAATAACGGCCTGATTGGGCTGTGTAAAAAACCCGATAGAAAGCATCTTTACCCCATAGTTCTCCACAGGCTTCATCTTATTTTTACCATCCACATTGATGGATAAGGGGCGTTCCATGGCCACATCAAACATAATGGGCATGGAGGGTCCGTAAATATCCGTATCCAAGAGTCCCACATTGAACCCCATTTTGGCCAAGGTCACCGCCATATTTGCCGTGACCGTGGATTTCCCTACACCACCCTTGCCGGATGCTACCGCAATGATGTTTTGGATTCCGGGAATGGCCTTTCCCTTAATTTGGTTTACTTGGGGTTTTGCTGCTGCTTCAACTTTAAGATTGACCTTTATTTTAGCTTTAGCATATACTTTTTCATGAATGATTTTGAGGATTTCAACCTCGGTCTTCTTACGCGCCTGTAAACTGGGGTTTCCAATGGTAATATCCACCTCAACTTCATCGCCAAAAATTTGGATATTTTTTACCGCACCGCTCTCTACCATATTCTGCCCTTCACCAGGAACGGTAATGTTTTCCAAAGCTTTTAAAACCGCTTTCTTATCAATCTTCATAAAACCCTATTTAGTACCCAAGTCGTTTAAATCCATTCTAAATTACAAAGATACGCCGCAGGGTTTACATTAAGAAGTGGGCGAATTGAAATGTGATATGCCTTAATAGGCTAGGGTTATAGGAATGGCCTGTGAAATTCGGTCAAGTTGAGCTTGAACTTTAATTTGTATTTGCTTTTGTGTTGGAAAGCCCCTCTCAGCCGAGCTCTACAAATGGGTCCCAAAAATGCTTCTTAAAATCCACTATTTGATTGTCGACCACCTTAACCCCTTCATTCTCCAATAATTGTTGCATAAGGTTGGTACCGCCAAAATGTTGTTTCCCTGTAAGTAGCCCGATCCTATTGACCACTCGATGCGCCGGAATGTCTTTTTCCAAGGACTTGTTCATGGCCCAACCTACCATTCTGGCACTGCGCGCCGCACCCAAATATTTGGCTATCGCTCCATAGGAGGTTACCCGCCCATACGGGATAAGCTTGGCAACTTCGTATACTTTATCAAAAAAATTGGGTTCCTCCATACTACTTCATATATATTCTGATGGCCGTTATGACAAGAAGCAGCACCATCAATGCGCTCAATATATAATTGGAATTCTTGGAAAAACGGCCCGTTTTGTACTCCATTTTATCAAAATAAAAAACATACAGGTACATCACCAAAAAAGTCCCTAATCCAGCCGCTAGGATAAACACGACCTCATCCAGCACTTCGTAATTCATGTACCCCTGGGAGTGGAAAAGTGTATTTATACCACTGTAATAGGGTACGGTCAGCATGTTTATGGCCGCTAGGAACAACCCTTTGGAAAAACTGTTTCTTTTTTTGCCCTCTACATGGGCAATAGGCTCATTCCCTTGTTTCTTGGCCTTAAAGAAAAAGAAAACAGCCAGAAAAAGAAACAATGCCATGGCCACTTGCATTAACAGCCCCACCACATCTGGGTTTCTAAACAGGTATTTGGCGATCCGTACGGCAATATAGGTTTGGAACATGACCATTACCCCAATCCCAAGGCCAAAAATGACACCGTTGGATTTTCCTTTCTCTACGCTTGTTTTTGCCGCGTTCACGTTGAGTAACCCGGGAGGGGCGGACGCTAAAAAGGCAGCCAAAAAGGTAGCCCCGAACAAGAGTAGATAGTGCATAATTTAGTTGGTCATCCTAAATTGGACGTAGGTGATTGGTTTTCCTATCTCAAGATACTGATTTTCATAGAATGTCTGTATGTCCAACACCTCTTTTGGGCTTCCTTCGTTTTTATAGACATCATGATTGGCGTAGATGACCTCATGTCCCAAACCGTGCAAAAGCCCTAAAGTATACCCATGCATGAACTCGCTGTCCGTTTTTAGATGGACAAGCCCGTCGGGTTTTAAAATCTGCTTATACCTGCGCAGGAAATCCATATTGGTCATCCTATGTTTGGTGCGTTTGTATTTGATCTGTGGATCCGGGAAGGTTATCCATAGTTCCGCCACTTCTTGCGGCCCAAACAGTTCATCTACCAATTCTATCTGGCTCCTTAGAAAAGCTGCATTGGGTAAATTTTCTTCTAAAGCGGTTTTGGCCCCTCTCCAAAAACGGGCCCCTTTGATATCGATCCCAATATAATTCTTATCCGGGTTCATACGGGCAAGTCCTACAGTATACTCCCCTTTTCCGCAACCGAGTTCCAGTACAATGGGGTTGTCATTTTCAAAAAAAGCGTGCCATTTACCTTTGTGTGCAAAACCTTCCGCTACCTCCTCCCGGGTAGGTTGTACCACATTTTTAAAGGTTTCATTTTCTTTAAAACGTTTTAGTTTGTTTTTGCTTCCCAAGACAAAGATTTAATGTTTTTACAAAACTAAGGAAATCCCAAACGTAACGATAGCTGGTTTCATTTTTGGTTATGCAAGTTAACCCAAGACAAAATTGGATAGTGCCTTTAAAATACTATAGGAAAAATGTTAGAGGTATTACTCGGCTTGTGATAGGGCAATATGGATATCCTAGGCTTTCTCCAAAGTAAAGGAAAATTCCGATCCTACTTCTACTTCACTTTCTACATAGATTTTTTCGTCATGGGCCTCAATAATATGCTTTACGATGGAAAGCCCTAAACCGGAACCACCTTCTTTACGGCTACCACTTTGGTCCACCCTGTAAAAACGCTCAAACAGCCGGGGGATATGCTGCTCTGGAATTCCCTCGCCATTGTCGGTAACCCGAATAATGACCTTGTTCTTTATTAAGTTCTCCACGCTTACCTCGGTAGTCCCGTTGCTATGGCCATATTTTATGGAATTGACCAAAAGATTGGTCAACACCTGCTGTATTTTTTCAGCATCGCCAATCACCATAATGGGCTTCGTATATTCCATATCAAAGGTCAACGTAATCTCATTTTTAGAGGCTTTCATCTCCAAAAGATCAAAAACGCTTCGAATCAATTCAATAATATCAAACGCTTCCTTCTCCAAACGCAGGTCCCCCGCTTCCAATTTGGTTATCAAGTCTAGGTCTTTTACCACATAGATCAAGCGTTCCACACCTTTACTGGCACGCTTTAGGTATTTTTCGCTCACTTTGGGGTCGTCCATGGCGCCATCCAAGAGTGTTAGAATATAGCCTTGTACGGTAAATAGGGGCGTCTTTAACTCATGGGAAACATTCCCTAAAAAATCCTTCCGGTATTCTTCCCTGATTTTTAAGGTGTCTATTTCTACTTTTTTATCTTGGGCGAACTTCCCTATTTCCTCTGTTAAGGTCTTCATATCCGTAGTCACCGGCTTTGATGAAAAGGAAGAGGATTCCAAAAGGGAAACATCGTCATATATTTTCTTTACCCTTCTGTAAATAAAACGTTCTACCCGTGCCTGTACAATGATAAAGGAAAGTATAAAAGAGCCCGGTAGAAAAATAAGCAATTGGCTCCAGTTGGGGTCCTTGGACATGAAAAGGATAAAGGCGAGTAAGCCCGTTACCAGGACAGCAATGTAGATGGAAGACCGTAACGCAAACCGATACGATTTTTTAAGCTTAATAGCCATTACAGAACAAACTTATAGCCTACTCCCTTGACCGTTTTAAAATGGTGATCTCCTATTTTTTCGCGTAGTTTTCTAATGTGTACGTCAATGGTACGGCCACCTACGACCACCTCATTGCCCCAAACCTTATCCAAAATCACTTCTCTTTTAAAAACCTTACTGGGCTTAGAGGTCAAGAGGGAAAGCAGTTCAAACTCCTTTCTTGGCAAGATAATTTCCTGCCCGTCATTTATAATTTTATATTCTTCCCTATCGATTACGATATGGCCTACCCTAACAATGTCTTCCGTTTCTTTATCTTCCTCCTTTAGCCTACGCAGCAAGGCTTTTACCTTACTCACCAATACTTTAGGTTTTATAGGCTTGGTAATGTAGTCGTCCGCCCCGGCATCAAAACCGGCTACTTGGGAATAATCTTCCCCCCTTGCGGTTAAAAAGGTGATAATGGTATTTTCCAAGCCTGGGGTATTGCGCATGATCTCACAGGCTTCAATACCGTCCATTTCTGGCATCATGACATCCAGAATGATCAAATGCGGTTGTTTTTTTTTGGCTTTGGCGACTGCTTCTACCCCATTTTTGGCGGTATATACCTCATAACCTTCCGAAGAAAGGTTATAGCTAACAATTTCCAAGATATCCGGTTCATCATCTACCAGTAGTATCTTGACGTCCTTTGTTTTCATGGGATGCGAGCATTAGTTGTTTACCCAAAAGTAAAGATAATACAATTACGTTTTGCTCCTTAACATTCATTTAATCTGATAACCTAATGCTAATGTTATTGAAATAAACTCTTAACATATGGATAACATGACTTTTACAGCACCTAACGTTCTTTGCGCCGAGTTTAAAACAGGCTATTATAATGAATTACAAGCTATTATTTATAGGGTTTTTTTTCACCCTAACTACTTTTGCCCAAGAAACTGGTTCCATTGTGGGAAAACTCACGGATAAAGAGCTCAACAATGAACCACTTCCTTTTGCCAATGTATTGATTAAAGGTACCACCTCCGGTACCACTTCCGATTTTGACGGACTATATGAAATTCCCAATCTTGCGGCAGGTGCGTATACCGTTGTCTATAGTTACCTAGGATACAAGACCGTAGAAATTGCGGCAACCGTAGAAGCTGGTAAAGTAACTACGATCAATGTGCCCATGAGCGCATCGGAAGGTGTTGCTTTGGATGAAGTTATCATTGCGGTATCTACCAGTAAAGAATCTGAAGTAGCCCTGCTTTTAGAGCAGAAAAAAGCGGTGGAAATCAAAACTTCCATTGGCGCCCAAGAATTGGCAAGAAAAGGCATTGGCAATGTAGAAGATGCGGTAATTAAGGCAGCAGGTATAACCAAAGTTGCTTCTAGGGGCGTAGTGGTGCGTGGACTGGATGAACGCTACAATTTCTTGACTATCAATAACCTGCCCATTTCCCCAACAAACTGGGAAACCAAGATTCCGGATTTAGGCTTGTTCACTTCCTCTTTAATTTCTAAAATTGACGTGAACAAAATCTTTTATTCCGGGCTTTATGGTGATTTTGCCGGGGCGACTTTTAATGTAGATACCAAACAAATCCCCAATGAAGGGTTTACCAAAATAGGGTTTAGCGTTGGTGCCAACTTGCAATCTTTGGACAGCAGGTTCTTGACGGATGAGGAAGATGGTTCCTTAAACTTCTTAGGTTTTGGGGGTGTTACCGATCGTGAAATTCCGGAAGCCATTAATAACGATAATGCTACCTCTGGCGAAATTTTTAGTGCGCAAGGGCAAGATGCCATAAATGCATTTTCATCGGATTATGATATTGAAGTAATCACTGCGCCGATTTCTACTGGTTTTAGCATTGCAAACGCCGGTATCCTTTCAAAGAATTCTGAAAATACTGGACGTACTGCCTATTATGTTGGGCTTAATTACGGGAATTCCTTTGATTCTAATCTTGGGGATAGTTTTTTAAGAAATCCGCAAGGGCAATTGTTAAGGACCATAAACCGTAACAACAGCTTTGCTTTTAACACGCAGTCCAATTTTCTTTTCTCCATTTTCAATAGGGGCGAGAAAAACAGTATTGATTTCAACTATATTTTTGTTAAGAGTACAGCCAATAACGCATCGGAAAATTTTGGCCGTTTTTCAGAAGTATCCGCCAACCAGCAAGGTATCGAATCCAAATTCGTGCAATCTGTCCTGCATCAATTGCAAGCTGTTGGGGTGTATCGTTTTAACGAGAACAATAGGTTACGTTACGGACTGACTTATGGTTTTTCGCAATACGAACAACCGGACAACACCATTATTACCTTAGAAGATCAGGAGGACGGTAGCTTTTTATTTTCCACCAACTCCGGAAGGTTATTCCGCTACTTTTTGAATACCGATAACAATAACGTTGCCGCTACCTTGGGATACCAATTGGATGTGTCCACCGATAAAAGTGAGAATGACGATCAGTTGCGCGTAGGCTTTGATTTTAACAATGAAACCTTGGATGTTTTTAACCGCTTTGTACTCGTCAACCTATCTGGTATTGGTGCCATTACCATTGACCCTAATAATATTGATGCATCATTGAACTCCGCTTTTACGGCTGATAACAATACCTCTTATATTGAATTGCCGGATACCCCTTTCTTGGATATCGAAACCAATATTATCGCCGGTAACGCATCATACAATTTCAATTTTTCCGATGAAGTGAGTTTACTTGCAGGCCTTCGCTTGGAAAGTTTTACTAGAAATGTTGGAGAGAGTGCCTTGCAAACCCCTTTCTCTTTTGATGAATTTTTTGTATTGCCTTCTTTCAACTTTAAATATTCCGTTGGAAATACCTCCAACATCAGACTTGCCGGAAGTAGGACGTATACAAGACCTAAAAACTTGGAGATCGTACCTATTACAAGACAGAACTCCGTTGGGGATTTGATTTTAGGGAATACAGATTTGGAAAACTCGGACAACCTTAACCTCGATTTGAAGTATGAGATTTTCCCGGACAATAACAGCCTTTTTAGTGTCAACCTATTTGCCAAATTGATAGACAATCCTATTGAACGTCTTATAGCCGATAGTGGCTCCTTTATTAGAACGGTTTTTGAAAATACCGATAGCGCTACCTTGTTCGGCGCTGAGTTTGAATTGCAAAGCACCTTGGGTTTCCTATTGCAAAAAGAATCTTTAAACAACATTTCCTTTGGGGCCAACGTAACCTTAATGAATTCTGAGGTGTCCATCTCTGATGAATTGCAGCAAGAACTAAACTTGACCAATACAAGCAGAAGGCTTCAGGGCGCGTCCGATTTTCTTTTAAACGCGGATGTCAATTATGATGTTACCTTTTCGCCCAAACTAAAAAGCAAGTTTACACTCTTGTTTAACACCTTTAGCGAGCGTATTTCCAGTGTGGGTTCCGGTACCGGTTCCGTGCGTTATGAAGATGAGTTTGAACAGCCCTTTAACAACCTAAGTTTTATATGGGCCAACAAGATTGGCAAAGGTCTGGAAGCATCTTTTAAAGTCAATAACCTCTTGGATGACACCTATGAGCGTACTATTGTAAATACCAATCCTGGACAAGATGGTAATCTAAGCCGGGTATCCTACAAAGTGGGTACTTCCCTATCCCTTTCTTGTAGTTATAAGTTCTAACATTAAAGAAACATTGCTAACGTAAACTTAAAACAAGCGTTCCGATTCGTAATATTTAAGTAAGAAAGCTTTATACAGACCGGAATACTTTTGCTTAAAACATAAATAACATAACAATGAAAAAAAGTATAGTACTTAGCGCTTTGGTTTTAGCTACCATGGGATTACTGTTTACAAGTTGTAGTGATGATGAAAATCCGATTGACACCCCTCCAACAACTGGTGGAAGTGATGACGATGGTATGATGGGCGGTGGAGACCCTGTAACCGAAGTGGCTTTTGATGCCAATGGCGATTGGACACAACCCACTTTAGACGCTTTTGCCGAAAGATTGGGTGTGAATGCCGATGCTACAGGAGCCGATGAATCTGCGTTTGCTTTTACTACAACTTCTACAACCATTGGAAATACGGTATTACCAACGGATTTTACCGCCACCCAAACCTTAACAGGGGAGATTACTGCAGACCTTACTTTAGATGCTAACGAAGTTTACGAAATAGAAGGTGCCGTTTTTGTGCGATCTGGAGCAACCCTTACCATACCTGCAGGAACCTTTTTGTTTGCCAATTCTGAAAACAATGCCGCCATTGAAGGCGATGTTACTGCCGCAGATGTCATAGTGGTCAACCAAGGAGGTGCAATCAATGCTGTTGGTACGGCGGACAACCCTGTAGTTTTTAGTTCTTCAACGCAAACTTCGGGTTCTTGGGGAGGTATTGTACTGCTAGGAAATGCACCCATCAATTTAGCCGGTGGTGTAGGAAGTGCGGAAGTTGCCGATAACGTTGGTGAAGAGTTACCTTATGGAGGTACTGCTGCCGACGATAATTCTGGTAATCTATCCTATGTAATCTTGGCCTATCCTGGTACTCAAATTAATACGGATGCCGAATTCAACGGATTCTCTTTCTACGGTGTTGGTTCTGGGACCACCCTTAATTTCTTACAAGTATTCCAAGGACAAGATGACGGTTTTGAATGGTTTGGAGGAACCGTAAATGCCAGCAATCTTTTCTCAGAAGCGTTTGACGACTCTTTTGACTGGGCCGAAGGTTTTGTAGGAACTTTGGATAATATTATTGCGGATCAACCATCAGGTGCTGACCATTGCATTGAAGCAGATAATCTAAGTGCGGACAATGATGCCATGCCAAGATCCAATCCTAACGTAACCAATGCCACCTTCAACTGTTCAGGTGACGATGATGCCGTACGACTTAGAAGGGGAACTTCTGTACAAATGGATAATATCTTCTTTGATATTAGTGGTAATAGTAGGGTTCATTTTGAAATAGATGATGTAGTTACGGGTCAATTGATTCTTGATGACGTTACCACATTTGCCAACAT
>CALEYA010000093.1 GCA_937926215.1 uncultured Croceitalea sp.
CAACAAATTATGATTTAATTCCAAATTAGCTCACTGCAACTTAGGATTAGGATAATTATCGGATTGGTCTTCAATAGTATTGTCCAAACAGGTAAAATCCTTTTCTACCAACACGGAAAGTTGGCTGGGGTCGTTCCAAGCCACTTGATTACTTAACCCAACTTGGTTGCCCGTGGCCCAACGGTCTTTTTCTTCCGCAGGAAAGTAAACCGTAATAACATTCTCAAGATACTGGGCTTCCAACTCAGAAATGCCCGTTTTGGCCTCCAAAACATAGGTAAGTTGTTTGTTGGCAAAGTTTGTGGTCTCTTCATACCTGCCTTCTTTGGCAAAGGTGTCCACCTCGGTTTTGGTCAATCGCAAGCGTATGGAATTTCCTTTGATCCTAATTTTCATCTGCTTCTTTTTTAGTGACAAGGCCTTTGGTAAACTCGTTCAAGGTCTCTACTTTTTCCTCAAAATCCCCTTTGATGGTTTTGCGGTATTCGTTGAGGTTTTTCACCAAATCGTCTATGTTTTCAGGGATGACGTCCTCAAAAAACTGGCGCAACCGCTTGGCGGTAGTGGGCGACTTTCCGTTGGTGGAAATGGCCACTTTTACGTTGCCTTTGGTTACAATACCACCCATATAAAAATCGCAAAAAGGAGGATTGTCCGCCACGTTTACTAAAATGGAGCGCTTTCTGCAGTCCGCATGCACTTTTTCGTTCACTTTAGGGACATCCGTAGTGGCCACGACCATATGTTTTTTGCGCAAATATTTACGGCGGTACTTGCCCGTATGCATGGTCACATTATGTTTATTGGCCAATGCTATAGTGTCTGGCCGGTACATGGGGGAAATCATTTCTACATGGGCATTTGGACTCGACTTCAACAGAAAAGTCAATTTTTCCTCGGCCACATTGCCCCCTCCAACAATAAGCACATTAAGTACATTGACCTTCAAAAAAATGGGGTATAGTTCATTCCGTTCCATGCAATACTTCTTCTTTTATGGTATGATTTATGGTGATGCGCGTGCCCTCACCAGGAATCGAATTTATAAACAATCTTCCATTAATATAACTAATACGCTCTTTCATAAAAAAGATCCCCATGCCACCTTCGCTATTGTGCTTTGGCGGTCCTTTTAAAAGCGTAGGATCAAAGCCCTTGCCGTCATCGTCTACGGCAACACTTAAAATACCGTCCTTAAAGTTGATGGTCACCAAAATATAGTTGGAACTGGCATATTTAATGGCATTGTTCACTGCCTCTTGGGTTACCCTATAAATATTGGTCTCTGCCAAGGAGTCAAAGCGGATCTGTTCTTCCGCCTTGTTGTCGAACAGGATATTCTTACCCGTTAATTTACTGAGTTCTTGGGTCATTTTTTGCAAAGCGGGAAAAATACCGTGGTCCTGTAATTCGGGCGGGGTAAGGTTAAACGTAGCGGTACGCACCCCTTTGATAAGGTCGGAGGCCAGTTCTTTTAGGTATTCGATTTTCTCCTTGGTTTTCTCCGCGTGTTCCAGATTTATGGATTCGATATTGAATTTTAAGGCCGTAAGCATCTGGCCAATTCCGTCATGGATATCCTTGGCAATACGCTTGCGCTCCTCTTCTTGGCCTTCCACGATTTGACTGGCCTGTAGTTGTTTCTGGCGAATGCTCTCCTCGTAGTTTTGTTTGGTGAGCTCTTCTATTTTAAGCTGATTTCGTTTGCGTTGTGTGATGTCTGAACAAAGGATAAGGATGCTCTGTTCCATGCTTCCTTGGTGGATGGGGATGATGGAGACATCCAACCACAATTTTTTATGTTCCTTAATGGTAATTTCAATCTCCTCCGTGCGTATGCTTTTACGTTTGCTGGTCAAAATTTCCCGTAGGTACTGCTGTTGCCCCTCATCTAAGGTCAGTATTTCGGACAAAGGTTTGTTGAGGGCCGATTTGGACTGCTCCAAAAGTTTTAGAAATTTCTTGCTGATGAAAACCACGGTACCATCACCGCGGATACTGGCAAAAAGTGCCGCATTATCAATGACAAAATTGAGCTCTTGGAGCTCCTTTAAGGAACGTTCCTTTTCCAAGAACAGGGCCTTGATTTCCGTGGCCGATGCATCGGATTTTTTCTGGCTCTCCAAAAGCGTGGTAATCGTTTTTTTGATTTGAAAGGACAGTGGTCTAAAAATAAGGACGATTTCCAAGAACAATATCAATAGCGAAAACCCGAAGAGGAGTAACTCCTTCAACTTTAATTGCTTTAGCTGTTCCTTGCTCCGCGCATCGTATTGATTAACAATGGCGTCCATTTTAAGCAAAAAAGTGCGTTCGTTGTCCAAAAGGGTTTTGAGGACTTTTGGCGGGATTCCGTTTCCATTGGTTTTTAAAATGTCCTCCGCGGCATCCGCCATCACTTTAAAATGTGGATTGAGGTCATCAAAAAGGCTTAGGACGGTCTTACTTTTTTCCGGGGGCAGTCCAATACTGTCATTGCCAAACTGAAGGCCATGGTGGGATGTGGTCCAGACGGACAAGGTGGTTTTTAAATCTTTTAAAAGGGACTCTTGCTGTAGACCGTCCGTTTGGAACTTTTGGAGTAGTAGGGCTTCTTTTACCAATTTTTGACTGTAGGCGCGCTGTCTGCCGGCTACGTTGATTACCCGGGAATCGTTCAACTGCGAATTGAGGTGTTGCTGTATGAGAATTTGGGCAATGATGATGGTAAGGGCAATGGCGGCAATGGCCAGCAGATACCACTTTTGCACCCTTAAAAAGGTAGTGGTGTCCAGTGCCGGTTGTTTCCCGTTTTTATCCATGCCTTAATAGGTGCTTTAACCCAAATTATAGCCCTAAGGCCTTTTTTATCAATGTAGTGGAAGCATTGGAGAAATGAAGCTTTAGTGCCGCTTGTCGCCCTTCTTCAGACATTTTTCGCCACGTTTTTCGTAAAATATCGATGACTTTGCCCTCATGGTGCTTTACCGAGAACGCTTCAAAATAATGCTTTAAAAATACCAGACAGATTACATCTTCCAAGGTTTGTGTTTCCGCACTCTTTTTAAGTTGCTTTTTCAACAATAAAAACTCCACTTGGGCTATGGTATCGGCATCATAATCCAAGGTCTCCAAAATGTCTTTTGCCTTTGCGGCGTGGAATTTTTTAAGTTCTTGGCGCCATCGCAAATACCCTTGTCTGTTCATTTCAAAAGAATCCCTAGGAATTTCCCACCTACAGATATGTTGGCACCTGGCGGTAAGCTGTAATGCTTCCGAGGCATTGGGTTCAAAATGGTTCAGGGTGTCCGTCATACGCATGGCATAAAGGACTTCTTTTGGATAGCTTTTGCCATTGGCCGTTTCCGTATTGGGATCATTGCTATTGGCGGCATCAAAAAGCTTAAATGCCTCGGCAAGTTTGGAAACTGGGGCCATGGGATATCGTTTGTGCTAAAACTATTCAGAAAAACCTAGATACACAAAACCTTCCTCTATTTTAACGGGGTAGGTAGCGATCGGTTGCAAATCCCCATTCAGGTTTTCCCCGGTCTCCAAGGAAAACGTTTTTTTGTGCATGGGGCAGGCTACCTTGGCCATACCTTCTTGATCGCCGATCATTCCCCTGGACAAAACCATTTCCATTTTATGCGGGCAAAGGTTTTGACAGGCGTACCATTTGCCCTTACGGGCAAAATTGAAAAGGGCAATTTGTTTGTCTTGGTACTTGATGCAGGCCCCTCCGTTTTTGGGGATGTCCTCCACTTTACAGGCTTTGAACCATGTCCTTACCGTAGTGGCGGCTACCGTGTTGTAATTATCCAAAAGTGCTTCCATAGGTTCTTAATTTATCCAAGGTTCGGGCATTTTTTGTTCCCTTAGGTCCACAAAGGCGATATTGTCATCGCGTTCGTCCGTGTTTACAAAATGGGAGAAGCGTTTCCGGATTTCCGGGTTGACCACCGCCTGTTTCCATTCGCATTCGTATTTGTTGACCAAGTCCTGCATATCTGCTTCTAAGTCTTGGGCAAGCTGCAAGCTGTCTTCTACCACAATTTTTTTAAGTTGTTCAATACCACCTTCCAATTTTTCCAACCAAGCGGCCGTTCGTACTAAAGGCGCTGCCGTACGGATGTAGTACATAAGGAAGCGATCCAGGTATTTGATGACGGTTTCATTATCTATTTGTGACGCCAATAACTGTGCGTGTTTTGGGGTAGCGCCACCGTTTCCGCAGACATAGAGGTTCCAACCGCCTTCTACTGCAATTACACCAAAATCTTTTCCGCGTGCTTCCGCACATTCCCGAATACAACCGGAAACGCCGCCCTTTAACTTATGTGGGGAGCGCAGCCCTTTGTACCGTTCTTCCAAAGCAATGGCAAAACTCACACTTTCATCCATGCCATAGCGGCACCAAGTGGATCCAACACAGCTTTTTACCGTTCGTAGGGATTTTCCATAGGCATGGCCACTTTCAAAGCCAACGGCTATCAGCTCTTCCCAAATTGCGGGTAAATCGTTCAACTCGGCTCCAAAAAGGTCAATACGCTGTCCTCCGGTTATTTTAGTATATAGGTTGTATTTTTTGGCTACCTCACCTAAAACGATAAGACGGTCCGGGGTAATTTCACCTCCTGGAATCCGTGGCACTACGGAGTAACTTCCATTGCGCTGGATGTTGGCCAAAAAGCGGTCGTTGGAATCTTGGATAACGGCTTCTTTGTTGGCCGTATCGTTATATATCGTAGCAAAAATAGAGGCTAAAGCGGGCTTACAAAGTTCGCAACCATCCCCTTTTCCAATAGTATCCAAAGCCTCATCATAGGTGGTAATACCCTTTACCTTGATAATGCCGTACAATTCTTGTCGGGAATAGTCAAAATGTTCGCAAATGACCTCTTTTACTTCTTTTCCCATGGATTTCAGGCTCTCATTGACCAAGTCGGTAACCATAGGTTTGCAGCCGCCGCATCCGGTAGCCGCTTTGGTTGCGTGGACCACATCTTTGAATGAACTACAGGAGCCATCCAAAATGGAATCGCAGATAGTGCCCTTGGAGATGCTCTCGCAAGAACAGATTTGTGCACTGTCAGGAAGAGCCATTGCACTTCCAAAAGCAGAGCCTCCTTCCCCCCGGGCACCAACGATCAGTTCTTCCGCATTATCAGGAAGCGGCATGCCGTTGAGATACATCTGGTGTAAAATATTGTAATCATCGGCATCCCCCACTAGGATTCCCCCCAATAAGGTTTTGCCATCATGGCTTACGTTAATTCTTTTGTACGTAAACTTGGTCTTGTTTTCAAAAAGGATGGAAAGCCCTTTATCAGCCGGCATATAGGGAGTGCCAAAACTGGCGACATCAACACCTATAAGCTTCAGTTTGGTAGACATGTCTATCTCTGCTGGCATCACAGTAGTTGCATCCCCTAGAATTTGCTGTACGGCAACCTCCGCCATATCATATCCTGGAGCTACTAGGCCATAAATCAATTGATTGTATAGGGCTATTTCGCCAATGGCATAAATATCGGGTTCAGAAGTTTCCATTTTATCGTTGACGACAAAGCCACCGCGGGTGCCCATTTCAAGGCCACAGGTATTGCCAAGTTCGTCCCGCGGGCGGATGCCCGCAGAAATGATCAGCATATCCACGTCCAAGGTATCATCTTCACTAAACTCCATTCCGGTAATGGCGTTCTCCCCCAGTATTTTATTGGTCGCTTTGCTTAGGTGGATATGGATGCCCATGGACTCCAATTTTAATTGCAGTACGGCACTGCTACGTGCATCCAACTGTCTGGGCATTAGTTTTGGCGCAAACTCCACCACATGGGGTTCCAACCCCATGTCCAGAACCGCTTTTCCAGCCTCCAAACCCAAAAGACCTCCCCCAAGAATGGCGGCCTTGCCATTTGGTTTTTTAGTGTTGATTTCTTTGGCATAAGCCATCATCCCTTCCAAATCCTCAATGGTCCGGTATACAAAGACCCCTTTTTTTTCGACTCCGGGAATGGGAGGGACAAAGGGGACGGAGCCCGTTGCCAAAACCAAATAGTCGTAGGGGTGAAGCCTGCCATTGGCAGTACGTATTTGCTTTTGGGCGGCATCGATATCGGTAACGCGCTGGTCGCAAATTAAGCGAATGCCATTTTCTGCATACCAATCCGCAGGAGCAAGTTCCAAGGCCTTGGCATCTTGGTTTTCAAAGTACTCGCTAAGATGCACGCGGTCATAGGCGGGCCTGGGCTCATCGCCAAAAACGACCAATTCAAAATCGTCAGCCTGTTGTTGGGACACAAATTTTTCACAAAACTTGTAACCTACCATTCCATTACCTACTACTAGGACTCTTTTCATGGGAAAGTTGTTTAAAGCAAAAATCAAAATTAAGTATTATTACGTATTTTTAATCTAATTTTATAAAAATAATTACGTATTCTTGTTGCGAAATTGATAAAACCACATGCAGATTTTTGAAATAAAGCAACCCAAAAAATCACCCAAAGTAACTTTGGTAGGCGCTGGTCCGGGTAGTAGGGACCTTATAACCTTAAGGGGTTATCGCGCTTTACAGCATGCGGATGCCATTTTGTACGATGCTTTAGTAGACCCCGGTCTTTTAGATGAGGTTTCTGGGGACATCCCTAAAATATACGTAGGAAAACGCTGTGGAAAAGATGGGATATCCCAGGATGGGATTAACGCACTTCTGGTGGAACACGCCTTTACTTATGGTCATGTGGTTCGCTTAAAAGGAGGTGATCCCTTTGTGTTTGGAAGGGCTTCTGAAGAAATAGAGCATCTGGAATCTTTTGGAATACCGGTAGATGTGGTTCCAGGGATAAGCAGCGCCATTGCAGCACCCGCGGGACAGGGAATACCGGTAACCAAAAGAGGGGTAAGCACCAGTTTTTGGGTGGTAACCGCAACCACTAAAGAAGGAACTTTTCCTAAAGACCTTCAACTTGCTTCCCAATCTTCCGCAACCTTGTTAATACTTATGGGTGTACGAAAGCTAAAGCAGATAGTAGACTTAGTATGCAAACACAGGTCAGGTATGACTCCTTTTGCGTTAATACAGAATGCCAGCAAGGATACCGAGCGTTGCACAACAGGAACCTTGAACAATGCTGCTGCGATCACTAAAACCATAGACCTTACACAACCAGGAGTCATTGTCATAGGTGATGTGGTTGCGGAACATCCTTCTTTCTTTGAAGAGGAAGTGCGGCGGGTACTTCATTCTACCATATAAGTAACGTAAGTTCGAAATAGGTTTTTAGTAACTATGTGATTTGTCTGGTCGAGCCTTTCAGCTGGCTCAAGATAAACTAAAGTCGAGACCTCTCAGCGATAAATCGTCCACCCTTTACCATTCTGCAAATTTTCAATTTCACAATTTCCGACCCCCAAAATTTTGAAATTAACAGTTATCCAATTCCAGATAACGCATCCCAATAAAAATACGTAGTACAATCAATATTTTACTATAACTACGTATTAATACTTAAATATTGTTTTATGTTTGCTACGTAATACTAGTAACAACGCTTAAAACGTATTTTATGAAAGCACTACTTAAAAATGGAATCGGTTCCTTATTTGCAGCCCTAGTATTGGCGTCCTGTGGAGGGAAGACCGAAAAGAAATCTAAAGAACTGGCGGAGAATACCTCGACCACCACTTCTTTGGAGATTGAGAAACCGCAATTAACATTTGGGTTCATCAAATTAACGGATATGGCTCCTTTGGCCATTGCCAAGGAAAAAGGCTTTTTTGAAGATGAAGGTTTATTTGTGTCCGTAGAGGCACAGTCCAATTGGAAGAACGTATTGGACCGGGTAATTGATGGGCAATTGGACGGCTCGCATATGTTGGCAGGTCAGCCTATAGCGGCCGGCGCTGGATTTGGAAGGCAAGCAGAACTGGTAACCCCATTTTCCATGGACCTGAATGGAAATGGGATTACCGTTTCCAATGATGTTTGGTCAAAAATGAAACCCAACGTCCCTAAAGATGCAGCCGGAAAACCCATACATCCCATAACCGCAGAGGCTTTAAAGCCTGTAATAACGGATTATAAAAACAGTGGAAAAGCATTTAAAATGGGAATGGTATTTCCGGTATCTACACACAATTATGAAATACGGTATTGGTTGGCCGCTGCCGGAATCCATCCGGGCATGTATACCGCAGATAACGTCCAAGGGCAAATAGATGCGGAAGTCCTATTGTCCGTAACACCACCACCACAAATGCCGGCAACCTTGGAGGCAGGTACCATTTACGGGTACTGTGTTGGCGAGCCTTGGAACCAACAGGCCGTTTTTAAGGGTATTGGCGTTCCAGTGACCACCAATTACGATATCTGGAAAAACAATCCGGAAAAGGTATTTGTGATGACCAAGCAGTTTGTGGAGGAAAACCCAAATACTGCCGTGGCTGTGACAAAGGCTTTGATTCGTGCGGGTAAATGGTTGGATGAGCCCGAAAATAGGACAGAAGCGGTAAAAATCCTCTCCATGCCACAATACGTTGGGGCGGACGAAGTGGTTTTGGCCAATTCCATGACCGGAACCTTTGAATTTGAAAAAGGGGACAAGCGGGAAATGCCGGATTTTAATGTGTTCTACAAATACAATGCTACATATCCTTTCTATTCTGATG
Source organism: uncultured Croceitalea sp. (assembly GCA_937926215.1). GTDB lineage: Bacteria > Bacteroidota > Bacteroidia > Flavobacteriales > Flavobacteriaceae > Croceitalea. The sequence continues at coordinate 8,653 of CALEYA010000093.1, forward strand.
GCATCTGGTTCTTGACCCAAATGAGACGTTGGGGACAAATCCCTGAAACAAAACCTGCGGATTGGTACAGCTCGACCATCAAAGAGATCTACAGACCTGACATTTGGAAAAAAGCGGCTTCCCTTTTGGTTACGGAAGGACACATTCCCGCAACTGATATTCCTGAAACCGATGGCTACAAACCGGTAACATCGGACTTTATTGATGGTACTACTTATGATGCCAAAGACCCCTTGGGTTACATCAATGGCTTTGCCATAGGAAACAAGGACGAATCATCCCTTTAATAACAATAAAAGTGTGATCAAATGAAACAGAGCGTTACCGTAAACGAACCTAAGGACCTTAAGGCTGGTGTTGCCTTAAAAGCCTTCTTTTCCAAGCTGAAAATAAAACCTCCCAAATTTGAGGTAAAGACCATATTGCGAAAAGTTGTGGTTCCAATAGTCTCCATCCTTCTTTTTATAGGATTGTGGCATATGGGTTCTAAGGCATTGTTTAACGTGGAGGCCAATTATAAGATTGAAAAAGCTTTGACGGATCAAGGGCAGGCAGCGGCAGATGCTACAAAAGCTTGTATTGCATCTGGGGACTTAAGTTGCCAACCGAACACTTTGCCTTCGCCAAGTCAGGTTTGGGCTTCATTCAATACGCTTTTGGCGGATCATAAAACCATAAGTGCGGATAAATTGGCCTTTAAGGAAAAGACGGCCGCACTTAATGAAAAAAGGATTGCAGCGGGGAAAGAACCTATTACCTATACGGGTAGGCCTTCTTTTGTGGATCAAATAGGCACCAGTCTAAAAACCGTATTTGCAGGATTTCTATTGGCCTTGGTCATAGCCGTCCCTATTGGGATCATCATTGGGCTTAGCGAAACCTTGCGGAGCTCTTTCAACTGGTTGATACAGATTTTTAAGCCGGTATCCCCGGTGGTATGGTTGCTCTTGGTGTTTATGATCGTAAAGACCATGACAAAAGATTCCAATTCCGACAGTGCGTTTATCATATCCTTTATTAGTGTAGGTCTTTGCGCCATGTGGGCAACCTTGGTAAATACCGCTATGGGGGTTGCAACGGTGGACAAGGATTACATTAATGTGGCCAAGGTTTTGAAGTTGGGCGCCCTTCAAAAGGTATTCAAGGTAATCTTACCCTCCTCTTTACCCTTAATTTTTACCGGATTGCGCATTACGCTTTCCGTTGCATGGATGGTTTTGATCGCCATTGAGTTGTTGGCACAGAGCCCTGGGCTGGGATCCTTTGTATGGGAGGAATTTCAAAATGGGGCCAACGATTCCAACTCCAAGATTATTGTGGCCATGTTTCTTATTGGTATAATAGGATTCCTTTTGGATCGCATCATGCTCGTAGTACAAAATGCGGTTTCGTTTAACAAAAATGCTTCGGCCTAAAACATAGAACAATGGCGTATTTGGAACTTAAGAACGTATGCAAGACCTATGGTACGGGCGAACAGGCTACCCAAGTGCTTTCGGACATCAACCTTACTATAGGGGAAGGGGAGTTTGTAGCTATCGTAGGCTTTACGGGGAGCGGGAAGACTACCTTGGTCAATTTGATCAACGGATTATTGAAACCTACCAGCGGAGAGGTCTTGTTCAAGGGCAAACCAGTAGTGGATACCAGTCATGAACGCGGGGTCATTTTCCAAAATTATTCGCTCCTTCCGTGGCTTAGCGTAGGTCAGAATGTGGCCATGGCGGTAAAAGAGGCCTTTCCAAAGGACAGCAAAAAAGCACAGAAGGAACGGGTAGCGGCCTATGTGGAAATGGTAGGTTTAAGCCCCGCTATAAATAAACGGCCAAAGGAACTTTCTGGGGGAATGCGGCAACGTGTGGCAGTGGCAAGGGCACTGTCCATGAATCCGGAAATGATTATTATGGATGAACCCTTGGGGGCTTTGGATGCCCTTACAAGAGGCAACCTGCAAGATGAGATTTTGAATATTTGGAGCAAGGACAAACGCACTGCCCTTTTGATTACCAACGATGTGGACGAAGGAATTTATATGGCGGACCGTATTATTCCCTTGCGCCCGGGACCTAACGCAACACTGGGCCCCGAGTTTAAAATTGACATTGAACGACCTCGCGATAAAACCGAGCTTAACGATAATCCCACCTATAAGAAAACCAGGAACGCCATTATTGAATATTTAATGGGCATTGGTGAGGAGCGTAAGGCAGAGGCAAAGAAGGTGTATGAATTGCCGGATCTAAGTCCAAAAAGCTTTGTAGCCTAATCGAAAAAGAAGAGATATGATCGCAGAAAAAAGCACCAAGGACACCGTACTGGACCAAGAAAATGGCATTGTTTTTCCTTCAAAGATTATGCTGGACTTAAAGGATTTAAAAAAAGTCTATCCTACGCCAAAAGGGGATTATGTGGTGTTGGAAGATTTGAACCTTCAGATAATGAAGGAAGAATTTGTGACCATCATTGGGCATTCCGGTTGTGGCAAGACCACCATGCTTTCCATGATTGCAGGGCTCAACCCTATCACCGGGGGAAATATAGCGGTTTTGGGCAATCCCGTTAAGGGGCCTGGTCCAGATAGGGGCGTTATTTTTCAGTCACCAAGCCTTATGCCCTGGATGACAGCATTGCAGAACGTGCTTTTAGGGGTTAATAGGGTGTTTCCGCACGCTACCAAAGCACAACGCAAGGACATTGCCCAGTACTACTTGCATAAAGTAGGTTTGGATGGCGCATTCCACAAAAAAGCGTCGGAACTGTCGCAGGGAATGCAACAGCGCGTGGGAATAGCAAGGGCCTTTGCAATTAAACCAAAAGTGTTACTTTTAGATGAACCCTTTGGAATGCTGGATTCCCTTACCAGAGGGGAACTGCAGGACATCTTGATTGAAATCTGGAACAAGGAAAAGATTACCGCTGTAATGATTACGCACGATGTGGACGAGGCCATCTTTTTGGCAGATCGTGTGGTAATGATGACCAGTGGCCCTAGGGCAAAAATAGGGGATGTGCTCAAGATAGATTTTGAACGCCCCAGAACGCGAAAAACGGTATTGGAACATGAGAATTACTATACATACCGCAAACATTTAATTGACTTTTTAGAACATTAATCAACCCATTTAAAATTAAAATTTACCAGTATGAAAAGAGGATATCTATTAATCGCTCTAGCCATTCTTATGGCCAATTGGAGCACGGCGCAGTTTACGTTTAGTGGGGAGTTTAGGCCACGGACGGAGTTTAGAAACGGATTCAACAGGATCATTGCAGAGGCAGAAGACCCAGCTTTTGCCATTAGTACAAGAGCGAGGTTAAATGCGGGCTATACCGCGGAAACTTTTAAGGTGTACCTAAGTATCCAAGATGTATTGGTCTGGGGGGAAAACCGGCAGATCCAAGAAATAGACGCTAACAATTCCTTTAATGTTTTTGAAGCCTGGGCTTCTTTAAAATTAGGAAGTGGATGGTCTACAAAGTTAGGAAGACAGGTCATTTCTTATGACGACCAACGTATTTTTGGAGGTTTGGGTTGGGCGCAGCAAGCGCGTAACCATGATGTAGGGTTGTTGCAGTATAAAAAAGAAGGCTTTATGTTTGATTTCGGCCTTGGGTTCAATCAAGATTTTGATGATTTCCCGGGCAATATCCAAGGCTTTATCAACACAGGTAATGCATTTTTAGGAAACCCCGGCTTCTTCACCTACAAGACTATGCAGTATGCGTATGCCAAGCAGAAGTGGAAGAATTTTGGCGCCAGTGTATTGTTGTTAAATAACGGTTTTCAGAATTTTGAGGACCCTGCGAACCCCACGACCAATTCTGGGACAGGGACAAGTAACTTACAGACCTTTGGAACCCACCTGACCTATAAATCCGGAAGTTTTGATGCTGCTTTTAATGGCTTTTTTCAGACCGGTGAGCGTGTGAACGAATTGGAGGTCGACGGAGCATATCTTTTAGGCTTGGATTTGGGCTATAAAGCGACTAAGGGATTAAAACTAGGTATTGGCGCGGAAATCATTAGTGGTAACGACGCGGACCCCGGGGCTACGGGAGCCTTTTTCCCATTGTTTGGCACCAATCACAAGTTTAACGGATTTATGGATTTGTTCTATGTGGGCAACCACGCCAACTCTGTTGGTTTGGTAGACCTTCATGCCAGTGCCAATATCAAAACCGGACCGGGATCCAACCTTTTTGTAAAATTCCTGAATTTCCAAGGGGAGCAGGATACCAGTACTGGCGAATCTGCATTAGGTAGCGAGCTGGATTTGGTATACAACCAAAAACTGAAAGATGGGGTCAACCTAAAAATAGGATACTCCCAGTTTTTTACGGCAGACGGTATTTTTGATATTCCGCAAGGTGCAGTAGGTGATGCTGGAGCGGCAAACCTTCAAAATTGGGCATGGGTAATGTTGACCATAAAACCAAAGTTTTTCTCCACGACACCCAAACCAGCGGAATAAATAAACCAAGAGTGGCAATAAATTTACTTTTGAAGGGCTGTTTTTGTGCATACAAAGGCGGCCCTTTGAATTTCTGTAAAGCCCTCCATGGACAATATTTTTTAAGTTTTCAGCAAAACGCATACTTAAAAATCCCCATTTCAATAATTCGTTTATTTTTGTGGCATGCAGGAAACTCCAAGGAAAGAGACCATTAGTATTGTTTTGGCCGATGACCATTCATTGGTGCGTGATGGTATTAGGGCCTTATTGGAAGAAGAGTCTGATTTGGAAGTCATAGGGGAGGTGGCCAATGGCTTGGAAGCTTTGGATATGGTCAAGGAAAAAGCACCCCATATTTTGATTATTGATATTCGCATGCCACAACTGGGCGGTATAGAAACCGTTGAGCGACTCAATACGGCAGGCCAAGAAACCACCAAGTGCATTATTCTATCCATGCATGATTCCGAAGAGTATATCTTAAAGTCCGTACAAGCTGGTGCTGCGGGCTATTTGCTAAAGGACACGGACAAAACCGAATTTATTAAGGCGATACACACGGTTCAAGAAGGAGGCAAATATTTTAGTGGGGATATCTCCAATGTTCTGGTGAACAACTTGCTTCAACCGGCGGTGTCGGAACAGTCAAAAACGGTGAAGAAAAGCAAGGAGACCCCATTTGATTTGACCAATAAAGAAGTTAAGGTGCTAGAGCTGGTTTTGGCAGGGTTTACCAATAAGGAGATTTCAGAAAAACTACAGAACAGCAAGCGTACGATAGAAACCCACCGATTTAATTTGATGCGTAAAATGGAAGTCAAAAACTTGATTGAACTTTCCAAAAAAGCTCGGGAGCATAATTTGGTATAGGTAGTACCTGCTTATATTGAATTGGCGAATTAGCTTGCTAAATGGCGTGAGTTTGACACAGGTTTTTTTGCAACTATTTGATTTTATAGGAGGGGTATAACTTTGTCTGGTCGAGCGCAGTCGAGACCTCATTGAAATATACGTCTCTATAAATTCTCGACTGCGCTCGAAGTGACATAACACTATGTATTTAACCTTAGGTGACTAGCTGGTTTTTTAATATCGAAGCCACGTTAACAACCTAATTGGTAAAAATCAAAAGCGCAAAACGGCATTCCTCCATTACCAACCTCCTAGCATTACCCCATAATTATTGCCATTCTCCCAGAATACGACCCAACTATTACGAATTCTATACTACGTAATACTACGTAATTTTATAATTTTCTCTTTTCAATTTTGCAGCCCAAAAAGCAGCATAGTATGCAGAAAAAAGAATCATTTGACACCATATGTTCCTATTGCGGTGTTGGTTGCGGCATTACGGTCACCAAGGACAAGAGGGGAACGCTTGCCGTTACCGGCAATGAGGAATATCCTGTGAACAAAGGCATGCTTTGCTCCAAAGGCAAAAACTTAAATTACGTAGCCCAAGATACCAGCGACCGGATTTTATATCCAGAAATGCGATGGAGCAGAAACCACCCCCTGCAGCGAACCTCATGGGATGTTGCCTTTAAAAGGGCCGCTGCGGTTTTCTCCAGCATCATAGAAAAAAACGGTCCGGATAGCGTAGGCTTTTATGTTTCCGGGCAGTGCCTTACCGAAGAATATTACTTGGCCAATAAGCTCACCAAAGGATTTATAGGCACTAACAATATTGACACCAACTCCAGGCTTTGTATGAGTTCGGCGGTTGTAGGCTATAAAAAAACGGTAGGCGAGGATGCCGTCCCTATCGCTTATGCGGATATTGAATTGGCAGATTGCTTTTTGATCGCCGGGGCCAACCCTGCTTGGTGCCATCCCATACTTTTCCGAAGGTTGGAAAAACACAAGGAAGAGAACCCCAACGTAAAGGTCATTGTGATCGACCCCAGAAAAACACAGACCTGCGCACTTGCGGATGTGCACTTGCAAATACTGCCGGGAACGGACGTAATTTTGTTCAACGCCATAGCACGATGGCTTATCGATAAAAAGAAAATAGATACCGCCTTTATAAAAAAGCACACCTCCAATTTTGAAGCTTGTAAGCAAAGTGCCTATCAATTAACCCTAAAACAAGCCGCCAGTGCCTGTGGGATTCCCCTAGAACAAATTAAAAAAGCGGCCCGACTGATCGGCAATGCCAAAGCATTTATCAGCATGTGGACCATGGGGCTCAACCAGAGTGTAATCGGTGTTGATAAAAACGTATCACTTTTAAACATTTCCCTGTTAACGGGACAGATAGGAAAACCGGGCTGCGGACCCTTTTCACTCACGGGCCAACCCAATGCCATGGGAGGTAGGGAGGTGGGCGGTATGGCCAGTCTGTTGGCAGCGCACAAAGATTTGAACAATGCCAAACACCGAAAAGAGGTGGCAGATTTTTGGGGCGGTACACCCATAAAGGAAAAAGCAGGCCTCACCGCAACGGAAATGTTCCATGCCTTGGGAACAGGAAAGCTCAAGGCTATCTGGATCATTTGTACCAATCCCGTGGTAAGCATGCCCAACGCGCGTAAAGTGGAAGCAGCACTTAAAAAGGCCAGCTTTGTGGTCGTCCAAGATATTTCACATAAATCGGAAACCACAAGCTTTGCAGATTTACTCCTTCCCGCTGCGGGCTGGTTGGAAAAGGAGGGCACCATGACCAATTCCGAACGGCGGATCAGTTATTTGCCAAAAGTGATGGATCCCCCGGGAGAAGCTTTGCCGGATGCGGAAATCTTATGGCGTTTTGCCCAACAAATGGGGTATCATGGTTTTGATTACAATTCTACCAGCGAGGTTTATGATGAATATTGCCTAATGACCAAAGGCACCAATATTGATATTTCCGGACTTTCTTATGAACGCCTTCAGGGCGAAGGGAGTTTCCAGTGGCCGGTGCCACACAAAACCCATCCAGGGACGGCACGTCTTTTTGAAGATCAGCGCTATTTTACCATCGACCAAAAAGCACATTTTAATGCCCCTAAAAAACTGTACAACCAGTCCGAAAAAACATCACCCGAATATCCGCTGATTTTAAACACGGGCAGGGTAAGGGATCAGTGGCATACCCGAACCAAAACCGGAAAGGTCAAACGCTTGTTGACCCATGTGCCCACTCCTTATTTGGAAATGAACAAGGTAGATGCTTATCTGTTGGGACTGGTAGAAGACGATATTGCCGTGGTAACCAGTAGGCGTGGTTCGGTACAGGTGAAGGTGAAAATCAATTTTGATATCCGGGAGAAAGTAGTGTTCCTGCCCATGCATTGGGGAAAACTTTTGAACAACGACTTTAGCAGGGCCAACAACATTACCAATGATTTGGTGGATCCCGTTTCCAAGGAACCGGATTTTAAATACTGTGCCGTTCGCGTTCAAAAATATCAAAAACCAAGACAAAAAATTGTAGTCGTGGGGGCAGGTGCGGCGGCCTATCGGTTTATCCAATCGTATCGAGAGAAAAACGAAAGTGACGAGCTCCATGTGTTTTCAAAAGAGGCCTATCCTTTTTACAATAGGGTGTTATTGCCGGAATATGTGAATGAGGAATTGCCGTGGGAATCGCTCTTAAAGTTAAAGCAGGGCGAATTGGAAAAATTGAACATCAACCTGTATCCCAGTAATGGCATAGCATCAGTAGATGCCATGCATAAAACGGTTACCGATGATACGGGCAAGCAACACCACTATGATTTGCTGGTAATGGCTACCGGAAGCAGGGCCTTTGTACCAACCGAAGTGCGCATGGACCTTCCTGGGCGTTTTACCATGCGGGAGCGTAACGATGCGGACCGTTTAAAACACTACCTGAACGGAACGGGCCTGCCGGCGGAAAAACAACATGTGGTCATTGTTGGAGGGGGGCTTTTGGGCTTGGAACTGGCAGCATCGCTCAAAAAAATAGACATCAACATCAGCATTATTCAACGCGCACCTCGATTGATGGAACGTCAATTGGATCCCGTGGCCAGTAGGTTGCTGGCAGAAGATGTATCGGAAAGGGGAATACAAGTGTATTTTGATAATGAGGTAAGCACCGTTTTTGAAGAACAAGGGAATCAACACGCCTTGCAGGTCAACCTAAAGACCGGGCGTACCATACAATGCAACGCCATTGTTTATGCTATAGGGACCAGACCCAATATTGAGCTAGCCAAAAAGGCCGGGCTGGATACCCGCCGTGGGGTTCTGGTAAATCCCTATTTACAGAGCAGTGACCCGGCCATATTTGCGTTGGGTGAAATTGCCGAGTTTGAAAACGCGCTTTTTGGTATTACTTCGGCGGCGGAACAGCAAGCGGATATTGCCGCAAATTATGTCTTGGGCGATTTATGCAGCATGTACTCAGGGTCCGTTTTAATGAATATTTTAAAGTTTGAAAACTTGGACCTCTGCAGTATAGGCATGGTGAACGTACCCCAAAATGATGATACTTACGAGGAGATAATACTCATGGATGTGCGCAAGCGATTCTACAAAAAATGTATCGTAAGGGACGATACCCTTAAGGGAGCGATCCTTATGGGCGATAAGAATGAGTTTGCTGAGTTTAAACGATTGATCGAGGAAGAAATAGAGCTGTCCGAAAAGCGGGATGAGTTGCTTAGGGGAAGCGCTAACACCCAACCTTTAAAGGGGAAGCTGTTGTGTTCTTGTAGTCAGGTTGGAGAAGGAAATATTGCTGAGGTCATTGCCAATGGCTGCCAAGATTTTAAGTCCATTTGTGCGGAGACGGGCGCTGGAATGGGTTGCGGCAGCTGTAAACCCGAAGTACAAGCCCTTTTGACCAAAGAACTAAATGCCGTAACCGCTTAAATGGAGTTAAGATGAATGACGATTTGCACCGTATATTCTTTAAAGGTGGGGTCACCTCCCCGGGAGAGTTAAAGGACAGTATTGCCATGCTGGAAGCCGCAGGCCTTACGGAAGTGTATTTTGGTTCCCGGCAAGATCTATTGTTTCCTTTAACGGGGAGTGATGGCGAAGCTATGGAACAGATATCCAGTTTTAAAACGGACATTATTGCGGAAAGGGGCTATCAAAATATTGTATGCTCCTACGTTTCCGCGGATATTTTTGAGATGACCTATTGGCTTAAGGGATCCACCTATCTCTATATTCTGGAGCAGTTTGATTATCGGCCAAAACTCAAAATAAACATCACGGATCCAAAGCAACGTTTAGTCCCTATCTTTAGTGGCAACCTCAATTTCATCGCTTCGGAAAATGAGGATTATTGGTATTTGCATATCGATTTGCCCTCTTGGGGCAAATCGGAATTTTACCCGGTTCTGATTTACAGTTGGGATATCGTTCTGATTTCAAAAACGATTGAGGCTATTTATGAAGATGCCGAAACCATGGAATCCCTTTTTTATACGGTCAACCAAAAAATCAGCACCAACAACAAGAACATGGATAAGAAGTTGGAGATTCCATACCTCACTTTTCCGTATTATGAGGGCATGAACCGCATGGGGTTGGATAAGTATTGGTTGGGACTGTATTGGCGCAACAACCACTATGACCTTAAATTTTTAAAGGATTTCTGCGGATTTTGTTTGGACAACAGCATCGGGAAGATTTGTATTACCCCATGGAAATCCTTCATTATCAAGGGTATTAAACAAAATAGCAGACCAGAACTGGAGCGTTTTTTGGGCCAACGGGGTATCAATGTACGGCATTCCCAATTGGAGATGAATTGGCATTTGCCAGTGGATGACGCCGCTGCCTTGGACCTCAAGAAATTTTTAGTGCGGAGTTTTGATCAAAATGACATCAGCACCTATGGGCTTACTTTTGGTATTAGCAATGATGTGGGCAAGCGTTCCCATTTTGCATCGGTAATCATAGAAAAAAACCTTCCGCCAGCAATTGTAAAGGATTTTGAGGTACGCCCCAGTTATAACGTGCTTCATTTTCAGAATTTCGACCCAAATACAAACGCCTATGTGCCCTATGCGCAAGATGTGGATAAAATAGAATTGCCCGGTCTGTTGATGGAACTCAGTAAGAAGTATTTTGACCAACTGGGAAGGGAACGCCAAAAATCAAATGAAAGTCCTAAGAAAAAAGAAGAGGTTACGGAAGTATATCAATGCGGTTCCTGCATGACAATATATGATGCTTTTGTGGGTGACGTTCAAAACGGTATTGAAGCGGGAACTGCATTCAAACATTTGCCAGAGGCGTATAGCTGTGCGGTTTGTGGAGGGTCAAAAAAGGGGTTTACAAAAGAAAAGTTGCAGTTGCTAGCGTAATAGCCTAACGTTGCGCAACCGTATTGTCCACTTCTGGAAGTGCATCAGCAATGGCTGTAGTGATTTCGGTTTTAATTTCCTCAGAATATTCAGAGTATACTACAAGACCTACTACAAAGAGACTTGCTGCTATGGCAAAACTTAAAATCCGTGCGGAAACTAATTTTTCTGAAGACTTCATAAGGCAGATTGCTATCTATTGGTTAAGCAAGTTAACCAATTTTACCCAAATTAACAAACCCTTAACAATAAAAGCCCCAGTTTGGCGGGGCTTTATGTGTTTTTAGATGAGCAGAATAGCTTTTTGGAAAGCTTGGTTTTAGCCGTTGTGGGACCCATCGCAATAGGGTGGGTTGCTGGTTTTTTTACAAGTGCATAAATACGCTTCCTTATCCTCTTCAACGGAAAAACCCATGGAGGGGGTTGCGTTATGCGCTCTGTGCGATCCATCACAAAAAGGTTGGTTGGTGCTATGGCTACAGGTGCACCATGCGTATTTTTGGTCTTTTTTTAATTCAACTTGAATAGGGCTATACGATTTCTCTTCCATAATAAAATAACGATGTTTAAAAATTAAAAATAGGGAAAAGTTCCGCTAGAATCTATCTAAATAAAATGGCTATCGCGCCAATGGCGGTGACGATAATGATAAAACGGCGGTACTGTTTTTCCGTAATCCGCTTGACCAATTTCACCCCTATGAACAGTCCCAACAGTATTGCGGGCAGCAAGTAAAGATTGACGGTGAGTGTCTCCTTGGAAATGGTTTTCCAAACCCAGATATGTAAAGGTATTTTTATGCAGTTGGTAATGAGGAACAACGACGCTGCAGTGCCTACAAATTCATTTTTAGGGAGACGCATACCCAAGAAAAAGAGGTTGGTAAAGGCGCCGGCCAGGTTGCCGACCATGGTAGCAAATCCGGCAAATATGCCTGCCCCGCTTGCAAAAGACCAATGCGTAGGAACTTTTTTGGAGGTTCGTCTGTCCCAATACAGGATAATGGCCAGGCTTATCATGATAAGGGCCACCATAATCCACTTGAATAGGTTTTCCGGAAGGTCTTTTCCTAAGAATACGCCGACTGCAATACCTAAAAGCATCCAAGGGAGGAGCTTATAGATATACGTCCATTTGGTATGCCTGTTATAATAGATGACGGCAAAGACATCACCAACGACCAACAATGGCATAAGGAGCCCAGTAGAGGGTTTGGCCCCAAAGGCCAAGGCCATAAGTGTTACGTTGAATATGGAAAGCCCTTTGAGTCCAGATTTGGAGATGCCTAACAAAAAGGTAGCGGTCCCGGCAAATACCCAAGAGGAAAGTGAAATTTCTGCAATGGCCAGGTTGAACATAGGGCGGGTTGTGCTTTCAAAAATACCCATAATATCCTGTCTCTAAACTTGAATCCAGTTCTAGTGGTAAATATAATCTCCTCCCTTTTTTAAAGGGAGGTGGCACCGAAGGATGAGGTGACGGAGGGATTGCAAGGGCATTAAGAATCAATACAATAGTTAATCTCCCCGGTTCAGCGATGCTGAACCTCCCCTCTTTAAAAAAGAGGGTAACAAAACCTTAATGGATAAAATTAATTCCAGAATATCCTATCTTTAAACCTTTACCAACCGCCAACTATGGATATACAACTACTTGACTACGGTATCATTTTCGGATTCTTCGCCCTTGTTTTGGGCATCGGAATCTATGTGTCTAAAAAATCTGGAAAAAATACAACGGAATACTTTCTTTCGGGTAGGGACATGCCCTGGTGGCTGCTTGGCTTTTCCATGGTGGCAACCACTTTTTCCACGGATACGCCCAATTTAGTGACGGATTTTGTGCGTACTGACGGCGTTTCTGGCAACTGGGGCTGGTGGGTATTTCTGCTTACCGGACTTTTGACCGTTTTTGTCTATGCCAAACTCTGGCGTAAATCCAATGTGGCTACTGATATGGAGTTTTATGAGCTTCGATACGGTGGCAAACCGGCCGCTTTTTTACGGGGGTTTCGCTCACTATACTTGGGCGTTATCTTTAATGTGTTGGCCATGGCGGGGGTAACCTTGGCAGCAATCAAAATTGGACAGGTGATGTTGGGCATTAGTCCTATCCATACCGTTGTAATAGCGGGTTCCATTACTATGGTGTTTAGCGCCGTAGGCGGATTCCGGGGTGTGGTTTATACGGATTTTATCCTATTTTTTGTAGCTATGGCCGGAGCCATAGGTGCAGCGATATACTTGGTAAATCTTCCCGAAGTTGGAGGCTTGTCCAAAGTGCTTGAAAACGAATTGGTACAGGAGAAAATGTCCATTCTACCAGACTTATCAGATACCAATGCCCTAATGACCATTTTGGTGGTACCCCTTGCGGTACAATGGTGGAGTGCTTGGTACCCCGGCGGGGAACCCGGCGGCGGCGGTTATGTGGCCCAACGGATGTTGGCGGCCAAAAATGAGGATCACGCCATGGGAGCCACCTTCTTTTTTAATGTGATGCATTATGCCTTACGGCCATGGCCTTGGATTTTGGTGGCCTTGGTCTCTTTGGTGGTGTTCCCGGATTTGGAGAGTATCCAAAATGCCTTTCCAAATATCACTGCGGATAAATTGGGGAACGACCTCGCCTATTCGGCTATGCTTACAAAACTTCCTTCCGGATTATTGGGCGTTGTGCTCGCCTCTTTGGGAGCTGCGTATATGAGTACCATTTCTACCCATTTGAATTGGGGCTCCTCTTACATAGTAAACGATTTTTACAAGCAACAAATCAACAAAAAAGCAAGTGAAAAGGAATTGGTCAATGTAGGCCGATTATCAACAGTGGTTTTGATGGTATTAAGTGCAATTTTGGCCTTGGCCTTGACGAATGCTACCCAGCTGTTTGACATCATCATCATGTTCGGTGCAGGAACTGGGCTCATTTTTATCTTAAGATGGTTCTGGTGGCGCATCAATGCCTGGAGTGAAATTGCGGCCATGTTTGCCTCTGGAATCATTTCTTTACTATTTACCTTCGATTTAGGCTTGTCCTTAGGTGGAAACCCATTGGAATTTTTGGACTTGGCCTCCTATTTGTTCGGCAAGGACAATGCAGTCGGTCTTTTACCGGAATGGAGCAAATTCCCATTGGTAGTCCTTTTGACTACAATTATTTGGGTAACGGTCATGTATCTCACAAAACCGGAAACCAAAGACACCTTGACAAAGTTCTACGCAAAAACAAAGCCTGGAGGACCGGGTTGGAAGAAAGTCATAGGGCCGGAAATATTGGATGGGACCACGCCTTGGAGCGTTCCTAAGGGTATCTTGGCCATGCTATTGGGTTGTGTTTTTGTCTACAGCATCTTGTTCGCTACGGGGTATTGGATTTATGGGGAGACCATGCTTGCACTTGGCCTTAGCATTTTGGCTTTGGTTTCCGGTTTTGTATTGGTAAAGGTTTGGAAGAAATTAAGGCATCAGGTATTGTAGGGCTTACGTTTATTTTGCCATCAATTTCGCCACATATTTTCCGATGACATCAAACTCCAAGTTGACTTTAGTGCCCACCCCATAGGTGTTGAACCGGGTATGTGCATACGTATACGGGATAATGGCCACTTTAAAGGTGTTTGTGCCAGAATCTACCACG
>CALEYA010000094.1 GCA_937926215.1 uncultured Croceitalea sp.
AAGGAAGAATTGGTCATTGCCGTGTTGGTAAATTGCACCGACCCAAAAGTACAGGACCAATTGGATGGGATTTCTTTTTTTGTTTAAAGGCTAAGTTTATTAGTTTATAGCACCGGTTTGGGTTTGGCCCTAAAGTTTTAACTGGTCAACTCCGTAAACAGGCTCTCCAAGTTTTTGTTTTTTCGGCTTAACTGAAGCGTCTTTAATTGGTTATCATGGGCAAAGTCAAAAACCGCAGGCCGCATATCCTTTGAGGTGTCAAAAGTAATGTCATAAGAGAATCCCCCCGTATTTTTAACCGATACCACATGGGGTAATTGATGGAGTAAAATTTCTTCTATCCTATAATCAAATTCTACGGCTATGATTTGCTGTTCCGCGTCGCGGAGGTCCTCTAGTTTTTTATCGGCCACCAATTCCCCTTTGTTGATGATGATGACCCGATTACAAACGGCCTCCACCTCTTTCATGATATGTGTAGAAAGCAATATCGTTTTTTCTTTGCTGATGTCTTTGATCAATTTCCGAATGGCTATAAGCTGATTGGGATCCAGACCGGTTGTGGGTTCGTCCAAAATAAGGACGTCCGGGTCGTGCAATAGCGCCGCGGCCAGCCCAACACGTTGACGGTACCCTTTGGAAAGTTGTCCTATCTTCTTTCCGGCTTCCGGGCTAAGTCCCGTTTGCTCAATGACTTCTGCAATGCGGGTCTTGTCCACACCATAAATAGCCGCATTAAAGAATAAGTATTCCTTAACATACTGTTCCAAGTAAAGCGGATTGTGCTCTGGCAAGTATCCTATGCTTTGTTTTACCTTATTTTTTTCCTTGACCACATCATATCCATTTACTTGGGCTTCGCCATGGTCCGCAGTGTGGTACGTGGTCAAAATGCGCATCATAGTGGATTTCCCTGCCCCATTAGGCCCTAAAAAACCAACGATTTCTCCTTTTGCTACAGAAAAGGAAACCCCGTTCAACGCTTTTTGATTGCCAAATTTTTTGGTGATATTTTGAACTGAAATGGACATTATGCGAATTTGAATTCAAAAATAACATATTATCCGATGGGATGTAAATTCCATTATTCGCAATAAAAGTAAGTTTCTGCTTTTCTATTTTCAGTATTTCTATAAAATCATAAAAAAATTCAAAAAACTTTGCAGCTGTCTTTGATATGTGAATCTATTGGTTAATCTTAGCCAAGAATTTATCGCAATGAACAATACGTATTTCTGGAACGGTTTTTATTTCTACTTCTTTTTTAAGAGAGGTATGGGACTGTTCTAGTATACATTAAGTATAAGAAGCATTAAAGTCCCGATACACATCGGGACTTTTTTTATGCTATAAACGGAGCTTTAAAATAGCTAATGGAAAAATTAAAGGTTGCCATACAGGGAATAAAAGGAAGTAACCACCATCAAGTGGCGCAAGACTTTTTTGGGGCAGATATAGAACTATTGGAATGTCTTTCCTTTGATACCTTGGTACAGCACTTGATTACGGGAAATGCGGATAAAGGGGTTATGGCCATCGAAAATTCGATCGCGGGTTCCATCATCCCGAATTACAATCTTATTTACCATAACAACATCCATATTATAGGGGAGTACTATTTGAACATCCATCATAATTTAATGGTAAAGAAAGGGAGAAGTATCAAAGACCTTAAAGAGGTACACTCCCATCCGATGGCCTTATTGCAATGCAAGGAGTTCTTTAAAGCCTATCCAAGTATAAAACTTGTAGAAGACGTAGATACGGCAGAGACGGCAAAACGAATTCAAGAAAACGGACTGGAAACTATAGGTGCCATTGCACCAAAAGTAGCTGCAGCACTTTATGATCTGGAAGTTATTGCGGGGAATATCCAGACCATAAAAAACAATGCAACACGCTTTATTATCTTAAAAAAGCAGAATAAGGTTCTTCCAAAGGAAGAAATCAACAAAGCATCCTTACGGTTTATTACAGATCATAAAAGGGGAAGTTTGGCGGCGGTTTTGAACGTAATGAGCGATTGTAACCTGAATTTGACCAAGATCCAATCCTTACCGGTCATTGAAACGCCTTGGAAATATGCATTTTTTGTGGACGTCACTTTTGACACCTATGGAAATTTTGAGAAGGCAAAGTCCCTTTTAAAGATAATGGCAGAAGATTTTAGGGTATTGGGCGAATATAAAAATGGACGAAAACCATGAAGACGGCAGAACGATTACAAACGGTACAGGAATATTATTTTTCCAAAAAGCTTCGCGAAGTACGGGGTTTAACGGCAGCCGGAAAACCCATTATAAATATGGGCATCGGTAGTCCGGATTTAGCACCGTCCCCCAAGGTTTTAGAAGTTTTAAAGGAATCTATTACAGATGTTGGGGCGCACCAATACCAAAGTTATCAGGGCTTACCGCAGTTGCGTGCCGCCATAGCACAATTTTACAAAGAGCAGTTTGCCGTTACGGTAAACCCAGAAGAAGAAGTGTTACCATTGATGGGTTCCAAAGAAGGAATCATGCATATCAGCATGGCTTTTTTAAATACGGGAGATGAGGTTTTGATTCCCGATCCGGGCTATCCCACCTACGCTGCGGTGACCAAATTGGTGCAAGCGGTACCTAGAACTTATGATCTTACTGAAGAAAAGGGTTGGTTTCCAGATTTGGAAGCTTTGCAGAAGCAAGATTTAAGTAAGGTAAAACTCATGTGGTGCAGCTATCCGCACATGCCTACGGGAGCTACGGCAACGGTGGAACAACTGGAGCTGCTGGTGGCTTTTGCGTTAAAGAACAACATTTTATTGGTCAATGATAATCCCTACAGTTTTGTATTGACTAAAGAGCGCATCAGTATGTTGTCCATAAACGGGGCAATGGATTGCTGTTTGGAGCTTAATAGCCTAAGTAAAACCTTCAACATGGCCGGTTGGCGTGTAGGTATGGTGTTGGGCAGTAAAGCGCATATCAATGCCGTCTTAAAGGTAAAAAGCAACATGGATAGCGGTATGTTCTATGGCATACAAAAGGGGGCAATAGCTGCTTTGCAAAGTGGAGCGCAATGGTTTAATGACCTGGATACGACCTATAACAATAGAAGGGAGCTCATTTATAAACTTATAGACATGATCGGGGCTACTTATGATAAGCATACCGTGGGCATGTTTGTTTGGGCAAAACTTCCCAAAGGGGCTGCATCATCGGAAGAATTTGTAGATCAGCTGTTGTACGATAAAGATATTTTTATTGCACCGGGAACCATTTTTGGCAGTAATGGGGAAGGTTATATTCGGTTTTCGTTATGCGTAAAAGAAGAAAAAATAAAAGAAGCGATCAAAAGATTTAACTGATCGGATAGCAGGAATGTGAAGTTGTTCGGATCTTTTATGGGAATGAACAAGCTAAAATCAGAATAAATGAAAGTAGCGATAATCGGTATTGGGTTGATAGGAGGTTCCTTTGCCAAGGACATCAGAAGGTTACATGCTGCGGCAACGCTTTTTGGTGTTGATGCCAATGCGGCCAACTTAGAGAAGGCGGTGGAACTGAATTTGGTGGATAAGCCTGCAACCTATGATGACCTGGCCCAAATGGATATGGTTATCGTGAGCATTCCGGTGGACGTATTGGTGCAAGAACTTCCCAAGATATTGGATGCGGTTGGCGAAGGGACCGTAGTCTTTGATGCAGGTTCTACCAAAGCCTTGGTCTGTAAAGCGGTAGCGACACATCCTAAAAGGCGCAACTTTCTGGCTTGCCATCCAATTGCGGGTACCGAATTTTCAGGTCCGGAAGCCGCTATTGAAAACCTTTATAATGGCAAGACCAATATTATTTGTGAGGTAGAAAAAACAGCGTTCAAACTACAGGAGCGCGCGTTACAACTATTTCAGGAAATGGGGATGCGTATTC
The DNA here is from genome assembly GCA_937926215.1 of uncultured Croceitalea sp. Classification (GTDB taxonomy): domain Bacteria; phylum Bacteroidota; class Bacteroidia; order Flavobacteriales; family Flavobacteriaceae; genus Croceitalea. The sequence continues at coordinate 3,912 of CALEYA010000094.1, forward strand.
GGTATATGAATGCCGATGCGCATGACAAGCATATCGCCTATGTATCCCACCTGTCACACATTAGCTCTTTTATGTTAGGAAAGACGGTAATTGAGAAAGAAAAAAATGAGCGTGATATTTTTGACATGGCGGGAAGTGGCTTTGAGAGCACCGTGCGCTTGGCCAAGAGTTCCCCGGCCATGTGGACGCCCATCTTTGAGCAGAACAAAGCCAATGTGGTGGAAACTTTGGAGGAGTATATACAGAACCTACAGGCCTTTAAAAAGATGATCGAAGAAGGTGATTTTAAAGGGGTGTATGACGAGATGAACAACACGAATAGGATAAAACAAATATTGAACGGAATACCTTTAACAAAGTAAAAATTACGAAGTTAGAACCAGAAGCACGAAACTAGAAAACAGAGAAAAGACAGAAAAAACCCAAAGGACATATAACGTTTATATTGGGAAATCGATTTTTGAACAACGAACAACGAACAACGAACAACGAACAACGAACAACGAACAACGAACAACAATACCTATGGAAAATTCAAAAGAGATGAGAACATGGTTGGATGATATGGCACTGCCTCATCCCTTGGTAATTGCTGGTCCTTGCAGTGCAGAGACCGAAGAACAAGTCTTAAAAATTGCCCACGAGCTAAAGGACACCGATGTTAATTATTACCGGGCCGGAATTTGGAAGCCCAGGACCCGTCCGGGAAATTTTGAGGGCGTTGGTGCCATTGGCCTAAAATGGCTGCAAAAGGTAAAAGAAGAAACAGGCCTTAAAACGGCAACCGAAGTGGCCAATAAAGCCCATGTAGATCTGGCCTTGGAGCACGATGTGGATTTGCTATGGATCGGCGCGCGATCTACCGTAAGTCCTTTTATCATGCAAGAATTGGCAGATGCTTTAGAAGGCACGGACAAGATTGTATTGGTCAAGAATCCAGTGAATCCAGACCTTTCTTTATGGTTGGGCGGTATAGAACGCCTGCACACGGCCGGAATCAAAAAGTTAGGGGCAATCCATCGCGGTTTCTCTACCTATCAGAAAACCAAATACCGCAATATTCCAGAATGGCAATTGGCTATTGAGTTCCAAAACCGTTTTCCAGATTTGCCATTGATCAATGACCCATCACATATAACCGGTAAGCGTGATATGATTTTTGATGTATCGCAAACTGCCTTGGACTTAAATTTTGATGGATTAATGATCGAGACGCATCATGATCCCGATAATGCTTGGAGTGATGCAGCACAACAGGTAACCCCAAAAACATTGGTGCAGATCATGGAAGATCTAAGGATACGAAAAGAAACCGATGAGGCGGCGGAATACAATGCCAAATTGAACAACCTAAGGGCACAGATTGATGTAATCGATAACCAATTGATTACCACTTTAGGGGAGCGCATGAAGGTGTCGGACGGCATAGGGGCCCTTAAAAAGCAGAAGAATGTTGCCGTACTGCAAACGAACAGGTGGAATGCCATATTAGGCAAGATGATTTTGGAAGGGGAGTCCAAAGGACTTAGTGAGGAATTTGTGTTGCGCATGTTCAAGGCCATCCACCAAGAATCCATCAACCATCAAGAGAAAATCCTTAAAGCTTAGATTAAGGTAGATTTTTATTAGGATGCCATTACAGCCAGAAGGAAAACTACTGGTTGTAATGGCATTTTTTTTTGAAGAACTCATTTAGACTTTTTAGATTGAAGTGAAAATCAGCTATTTTTTGCCCTGTTGAAGATTTTTTTGAGTTGCATAGCTGGGCTCCGGAAAGAAAAAAAAGGTGAAAACAGCTTTAAAAAGAACAATTTTTTAGCCAATTGAAAAAGTCTAAATGAGTTTAAACTGTAACAAATGGATTTTGGCTTGGTCTTTGAAAAAACAAAAACACATTTTATGAAAACTATACTTACAAGTTGTTTGGTTCTTTTTATGGCAAGTCTATCCGCACAAGGAATTTTGGATAAAAAGGTTGGGGAATTCAATGAAATAAAGGTGTTCGACCTAATTGAGGTGAACATGATCCAATCGGATGAAAACAAAATTGTAATCAAAGGAAGAAATACAGAAGATATTACATGGACCAATAAAGAAGGCGTCTTAAAATTGCGCATGCAGTTGGATAAAAAATTTACGGGTGAAGACACCTATATAGAAGTGTATTATACCAATATCGATGTCATAGACGCCAATGAGGGCGCCCAGATTTCGTGTAATGAAATGTTGAGTAAGAGCAAGATTGAATTACGAGCGCAGGAAGGGGCAAGGATTACCATTGGAATGGATGTTGCTGTTGCGGAAATCCGTGCGGTAACAGGTGGCATTATAGAAGCTTCCGGTTTGGCGGAAAATCAAAGCATCGTATTGAATACCGGAGGTATTTTTGAAGGGAAAAACCTAAGAACCGCAGTATCGGATGTTAAGATCTCGGCAGGTGGGGAAGCCGAAGTTTTTGCATCGGACCGTGTGGACGTCAACGTGAAGGCCGGTGGCGATGTTACCGTTTACGGAAAACCAAAACAAGTGAACAAAAAGACCTTCGTAGGAGGTAGGGTGACCATTTTGGAGTAAGGCAAATTAGAAATATAAAGCAACCTCGATGTCCGGCATCGGGGTTTTTTTATGGATTTTGTTTTCGTTCTATGGGATGGAAAACCAAAAGTTGTGATGAAGCGTAGGGACGCTGTGACATCTGGTTAAAAATAATTCGGTTCAATAATAGGGTTTGAAGGTAGAAAAAGAAAATTGTTTCTTTAATATTGTACGAATTGTTATCAACAGCGTTTGAAATGCTAGGAATCGTATATAAATCAACAGGCAGTTGGTATACCGTAAAATCCGAAGAAGGAAACTTTTACGAGTGTAGGATCAAGGGAAAATTCCGTATACAAGGAATTAAAAGCACCAATCCTATAGCTGTTGGTGACGTGGTTAATTTTGATTTGGAAACCAAGGGGGACGAGACCGTTGGAATTATTGATGAAATCCATGACCGTAAAAATTATATCGTCAGGAAATCCGTAAACCTCTCCAAACAGACCCATATAATAGCGGCTAACCTAGATCAGGTTTTTCTTTTGGTTACGCTTAACAATCCAATGACCTATACCAGTTTTATAGATCGATTTTTGGTCACGGCGGAGGCCTATGAGATACCTGCCGTCCTGCTATTCAATAAAATAGATTCGTATAAGGGTGCAGAACTGGAAAAAGTGAATGCACTTATTCGTTTGTACGAAGCTATAGGGTATCCCTGTATTTCCCTTTCTGCAAAGAAGGGGGATGGCGTGGCTGAGGTAAAATCCTTAATGTTGGAAAAAACAAGCATGTTTTCCGGTCATTCCGGGGTCGGTAAATCTACCTTGGTCAATGCTTTGGAACCTGGGCTACGATTGAAAACGGCAGAAATATCGGAACAACACTTGCAAGGGCAACACACCACTACCTTTGCAGAAATGTACGATCTCTCCTTTGATGCAAAAATTGTAGACACACCCGGTATTCGTGGTTTTGGTATCGTAGATATGGAGGAAGATGAAATTGGGGACTATTTTCCAGAATTTTTTGAGTTGAAATCGGCTTGCAAATTCAATAATTGCCTGCATCTAGATGAACCCAAATGCGCCGTAAAACAAGGTTTGGAAGACGGGAGCTTGGCTCCTAGCAGATACCATAGCTACGTGCAGATGCTCACGGAAGGCGAGGATAATTACAGAATGGATATTTACAGAGAAAAATAATGCGCGCAGTTGTTCAAAGGGTTTCAAAGGCAAGTGTTTCCGTTACTGAGGAAGTGGTTTCGGCAATAGAAACCGGGTTATTGGTTTTACTGGGTGTTGGCTTGGAAGATAATGAAGCGGACATCCAATGGTTGGCCTCCAAAATTGGTAATCTCAGGATTTTTGGCGATGAAGATGGGGTAATGAACAAATCGTTGATTGAAATCGGCGGTGATGCCATTGTCGTTAGTCAATTTACCCTGCTGGCCTCCACTAAAAAAGGGAATAGGCCTTCGTATACAAAAGCGGCAAGGCCGGAAACCGCGGTACCGCTTTACGAACGCTTTGTAAAGCAACTGGAAGGTACCCTTGGTAAAAAAGTAGGAACGGGACGTTTTGGTGCCGATATGAAGGTAGAACTATTGAACGATGGGCCAGTAACTATTATAATCGACACAAAAAACAGGTTTTAATCGATTTTTCTTGCTTTTCAAATACCAATTAAGGTATTTTTAACGTTGTGTACCAAACCTAACGAATCACATGCGAATATTTTTCTTTGCAGGCCTACTACTTTATTATTCAATTTGTAGTGCCCAAGCCAATTTCCTTGTTTCTTCCATTGACGAATCCTTAACAAAAAATGCCAACGCCGTGGTGCGTTTGGATGCCATGGATATCAAGATACTTGCGGTTGATGAAATAACTTATGAGGTTAATCAAGTAGTAACCGTTCTTAATAAGGAAGCTGATTACTTTAGTACTGTTCAGATAGGGTTTGATAAAGAGCGAAAAATAAAAAATCCAGAAATCTATGTTTATGATAAATTAGGGAAGGAAATAGCGCACGTAAAGAAAAGGGATTTTAGGGATTTAAGTGCTAGCGACGGTTTTTCCTTATATACGGATGACCGTCAACTGTATCATGATTACACTCCAATTACCTATCCATATACTATCGCCATTTCATACGAGGTGGAAACCTCGGATACTGCTTTTTTCCCATCTTGGTATTTTCTTCCAAATTACTTGGTAAGTGTTGAAAAAAGCAGGTACGAAATCCACTTTGACCAAACTAACTTGAAACCAGAAGTCAAGGAATTTGGTTTGGACGGTTTTGCAATAAATAAAACGGAGGACGCCAGGATAATCAGTTATAAAGGAGAAAATATACCCGCAATTAAAAGGGAGGCACTTGGTCCCATGTTTAGGGACGTTACCCCATGGTTGTCCATACGTATGAAAACTTTTAACCTAAAAGGGGAAGAAGCCAAAGTCAATACATGGAAGGACGTTGGATTTTGGATGAACAGTGCACTTCTTAGCGATGTTGACGAATTACCGGCTGAAACTATTGCCACAGTAAAAGATTTGGTTGCCGGTGTTACGAATAATCTGGAAAAAGCAAAGATAATCTACAAGTTTGTCCAAGATAATACCAGGTATATTAGTGTTCAAATAGGAATAGGCGGTTGGAAGCCTATTAGCGCTATAAAAGTGGACGAAGTTAAATATGGGGATTGCAAGGGTTTGTCTAATTACACCCGTGCTTTGTTAAAAGCCGTTGATGTGCCAGCCTATTATACCGTAATCTATGCAGGAAAAAACAAAGTTGATTTTGATCCGGATTTTGCTTCCCTTCAAGGAAATCATGCAATTTTGGCGATACCCCATGAAGGGTCTTACCATTGGATAGATTGTACCTCCCAAATACATCCTTTTGGATTTGTCGGTGATTTTACTGACGATCGATTGGCGTTAGTTGTTACCCCGGAAGGCGGAGAAATCGTTAAAACCGTGGGCTATTTGAATGAGGACAATTACAAGAAATGTCGTGCTAAGTATACCTTGGATGATAATGGAACGCTTTCAGCAGACCTCACCCTTAGTACTGGGGGGGTGGCCTATGACAATCATTTTTTCTTAGAGGATTATAAAAAGGAAGATATAGTAAAACACTACAAGAACTATTGGAAGAATATCAATAACCTGGCTTTGGGCAGCTATGATTTTTATAATAATAGGGACAACATAGAGTTTAAAGAGGATTTGCAACTTTCTGCGGAAAACTATGCTACAAAAAGTGGGGAACTCATGTTGTTTGTAGTAAATCCTTTCGATAGGAGGAATGATGTTCCCAAAAGATACAGAAAACGGCAGATGCCCTTTGAGATTCAACGGGGGTATTTAGATGAAACGGAATATGTTGTAGAACTGCCAGATGGCTACGAGCTGGAATCAATACCTCAAGGAGGAACGTTGGAAAATGAATTTGGAAGTTATACAGCCGAAATTGAGTTTGACGAAATAAAAAGGACCGTTCTGTACAAAAGGAAATTACTTGTTAAGCAAGGAAAATACCCTAAAGAAAAATACGATGGATATCGGAATTTTAGAAAACAAATAGCACGACTGGACAATGCCAAAGTAGTGCTGAAGAAAATTTAAATACCTAATAAACCTTTTTAAAATGAAAAAAGTCACCCTAACGAGCATACTATGTTTATTTGCCATTACGCTAGACGCCCAAAACTATAAGTTTGGCAAAGTATCCAATGAAGAACTGCAGGAAGAACGGTATGAAAAAGATTCCACTGCCAGTGCCGCCGTGTTATATAGAAATGTCGATGTGCATTACAATTATGATATATCGGAAGGGTTCAGTGTGGTCAAAGATGTTTATGAACGAATCAAAATTTATGATAAAAAAGGGTTTGATTTTGCTACGGTTAAAGAAATGTTGTACATAGGGGGTACTAGCAAAGAAAATTTTTCCTCCTTAAAAGCATATACCTACAATATGGAGGGAGGTAAAATAGAGAAAGTAAAATTGAAAAATTCAGAAGTTTTTTCAAAAGAGCTTTCAAAATACTATAAAGAAGAAACGTTTACGATGCCAAACCTTAAGGAAGGAAGCGTAATAGAGTTCCAATACAAAGTAACTTCCCCATACACGTATTCTATAGATGAAATTTTGTTGCAATATGATATTCCTATAAAAAAGCAAGAGGTAAAAATAACAATACCGGAATTTTATGTGTTTACCCCTCGTATCAAAGGTTACCTTCAAGCTATTCCAGAAATAAGTACTGCAAATAAAAAAATCAATTACACCAGTGGTGATAAATCGTCAACAGGTTTAGGAAGCCAGACAGGCAGTTATCGATCTCGGTCCATTGATTATAAAGCAAAAGTGAGCAAATTTAATATGGAAGATGTTCCTGCCTTAAAAGAGGAGGCATATGTAAATAATATGAATAATTACAGGGCCGGAGTGAACTATGAAATCCAGTTTGTAAAATTTCCCAATGAAATTGGAAAAAGTTATGCCGCTACATGGGAATCCGTGGCAAAGAGCATTTATGAAAGTGAAAATTTTGGGAAACAACTAGAGTTTACCAAGTATTTTAAAAATGATCTGAAAAGTCTTCTTAATGGTGAAACGGATGAGGTAAAAAAGGCCGCAATGATTTTCAAATTCGTTCAAGATAAAATGAATTGGAACAATTATCCAGGGAAATTTACCGATGAAGGGGTAAAAGAAGCCTACAAGAAAGAATCTGGAAGTGTTGCAGATATTAATTTAATGTTGGTGGCTATGTTGAAAACATCGGGTCTAGATGCGAACCCTGTTTTGGTAAGTACCAGGGATAACGGTGTACCATTGTTCCCTACAAGGGACGGCTTTAACTATGTATTGGCCTCGGTGATGTTAAATGGTCAAAATGTGCTATTGGATGCTTGCAACAAATACACGGAACCTGGTTTATTGCCAACTACCACCTTAAATTGGTTTGGAAGAATGGTAAAAGAAGATGGTACTTCTTCAGTGGTTTCAATGATGCCAGAAAAAAAATCAAAAACCATTACCTATTTAAATATCGATCTTAAACCCAATGGGGATATCAGCGGAAAGGAGCGTGAAACCTTAGGGTTTTACAACGCCTTTCAATTTCGTAATCTTTACAACAATGTTCAAGAAGAAAGTTATTTGGAAAAGAAAGAGAACCTCTTTGATGGGATGGAAATTACAAATTACAGTGTGAAAAATAAAAATGTCATTGGTAAACCTATCGTTGAGAGCTATGATTTTACCATGGAAGCTCAAGCCGACGTTATTGGGGATAAAATCTACTTTTCACCTTTGTTTTTTCATACGGATAGCGAAAATCCGTTTAAGCTGGAAGAACGCAGTTATCCCGTAGATTTTGTGTATCCAAGACACGATAAAATTACTGCAATAATCAACATTCCAGAAGGGTTTCAAATTGCTTCTGTACCAGATAATTTAAACCTGGGCCTACCAAAAAACATGGGAACTTTTAAGTATAAAACGCTCCAGAAAGAAAATCAGTTGCAAGTGGTTGTTGACTTAATAATAAATCAAGCCGTTATTCCCGCCAATGATTACGTGCCGGTAAAAGATTTTTTTAGAATGGTTGTCGAAAAAGAGACGGAAAAAGTAGTTTTGTCTAAAATTTAGACCAATGCAAATCCAAAATGCCCAAAAGGCTGTAGATGACTGGATAAAAGAACATGGGGTGCGTTACTTTAACGAGCTAACCAACATGGCCCAGCTAACCGAAGAAGTAGGGGAGGTAGCCCGCATTATTGCTAGGCGGTATGGGGAGCAGAGCGAAAAAGAATCCGATAAGGATAAGGATTTAGGCGAAGAGTTGGCAGATGTGCTCTTTGTAGTGCTATGTTTGGCCAACCAGACCGGTGTAGATTTACAACAAGCGTTCGATAAAAAGTTAGATTTAAAAACGAAACGCGACCACGACCGCCATCACAATAACGAAAAGCTGAAATAGAAGTATCTTTGGACGCTTATTTAGTTGTTCCAAAAACAAACGGCCTTACCTTGAAACTACATTTGTCCAAACCCGATAAAGACCTGTTGAACGCCAACATTCGAATCACAGGTTCTAAAAGCGAAACCAATAGACTGCTACTTTTACAATCCCTGTATCCGGATATTACCGTAGCCAATTGTTCCAATTCCGATGATGCCCAGGTTATGCAAAAAGGTTTGGAAATAGCTGCTGGGGAAGTAGATATCCACCATGCGGGTACGGCAATGCGGTTTTTGACCTCCTATTTTGCCAGTGCGGAGGGTAAATCGGTAGTGCTTACGGGTTCCAAAAGAATGAAAGAACGCCCCATAAAAGTATTGGTGGAAGCCCTGCGTAATCTAGGTGCTACCATTGATTATGCGGAGAAAGAAGGATACCCGCCGCTCGTTATTTCCGGTAGACGGTTGGAGGCGGACGAGGTTAGTCTCCCGGCGGATATTAGCAGTCAATACATCTCCTCTTTGTTGTTGATTGCCCCCAGTTTGCCCAAAGGGCTGAAGTTAAAGCTGATAGGAAAGATAACCTCTGTACCTTATATCAACATGACCTTGGGTTTATTGAACGACTTGGGTGTAAAGACCAGTTTTAATGGGAATACCATTACCGTAAACCCTATGGAGAAGGCAGCGGTGAAGACTTTTGTGGTAGAGTCCGATTGGAGCGCTGCCAGTTATTATTACAGCGTAGTGGCAATGGGAGCCATAGGAAGTGAAGTAAGCTTAACGGCCTATAAAAGGGATTCCCTACAAGGGGATAGTATTCTTGCGGAAATCTATAAGGCCTTTGGTGTGGAGACCCTATTTTTGGACCATAGTGTCGTTTTAAAAAAGATTGCGGATAACGGTTCCAAATCGCTTACCCTAGATTTGGCCAATGCTCCGGATATTGCCCAAACTATAGCCGTTACTTGCTTGGGCTTGAATATGGACTGTCACTTGACAGGATTGCATACACTTCCCATTAAAGAGACGGACAGGTTGGCCGCAATGAAAGCCGAACTTGAAAAATTAGGGGCAGCGGTGACCACAACCCATGAAAGCCTCACCTTAACGGCTACAAAAAATCTTGACCAAAATAAGAGCATCGATACCTATAACGACCACAGAATGGCCATGGCTTTTGCACCCTTGGCGTTAAAAGTGGACCTCGATATCAACGATGCCATGGTGGTTTCCAAATCCTATCCCGATTTTTGGAAAGACCTAAAAAAAGTAGGTTTTAGCATTACGGAAGTTTAGCGGTCAATTAAGTAGGTTTTTACTTGACAACGCCTATCTGCGGGTTGTATATTTGCCATCGCAAAAAGCAAAACACCGTACATGAAATTATCTAATTTTAATTTTGAGCTTCCAAAAGAATTATTGGCAGAGTACCCGGCAGAAAACAGGGATGAGTCCAAACTAATGGTAATCCACAGGGAGACCGGTAAGATTGAGCACCGAATGTTTAAGGATTTGATCGAGTATTTTGATGAAGGTGATGTCATGGTATTGAACAATACCAAGGTATTTCCTGCCAGACTATTCGGAAATAAGGAAAAAACTGGGGCACGGATAGAGGTGTTTTTACTGCGTGAACTTAATGAAGAGCAACGTCTTTGGGATGTATTGGTAGACCCGGCACGAAAAATAAGGATCGGTAACAAACTTTATTTTGGGGAAGATGAAAGCTTAGTGGCGGAAGTCATAGACAACACCACCTCCAGGGGACGTACGCTTCGTTTTTTATATGACGGCTCTTATACGGATTTTAGAAGAAAGCTAAGGGAACTAGGTGAGACGCCATTGCCAAAATATATCAAAAGGGAAGTCATGCCGGAAGATGAGGAACGGTACCAAACCATTTATGCAAAACATGAAGGGGCAGTAGCGGCACCAACTGCGGGCTTGCACTTTTCCAAGCATTTATTAAAGCGATTGGAAATAAAAGGAATCGACTTTGCAGAGGTAACCTTACACGTGGGTCTAGGGACTTTTAATCCCGTGGAAGTAGAAGATTTATCCAAGCATAAAATGGATAGTGAAGAGTTGGTGATCGATGAAAGGGCTACCGAAATAGTCAATGACGCTAAGATTCGAAAAAGACGTGTTTGTGCTGTGGGAACAACGGCGATGCGTGGTTTGGAAAGTGCGGTTTCTTCGCAGCATACGTTGAATACTTTTGAAGGATGGACCAACAAATTTATTTTTCCACCCTATGATTTTAGTATTGCCAACTGTATGGTCACTAATTTTCATTTACCAAAATCTACCCTTTTGATGATGATTTCCGCTTTTATGGGGCATGATCTAATGAAGAAAGCGTACAAGCAGGCCATTTTAGAACAATACCGTTTCTATTCTTATGGGGATGCCATGTTGATTATTTAAGGAAAGCAACAACGAACTACTATTGAATCCCTCAGGACAATCTTCTGGGGGATTTTTCATTCCGTACCTTTGCCAAGATTAAAATGCAAAAATCCAAAAAAGACATACGGGCGTTGACCAAAGAGCAACTTAGGGAGTTCTTTGTCTCCAATGGGGATAAGGCATTTAGGGGCAATCAGGTGTACGAATGGCTTTGGCAAAAAGCAGCCCATTCTTTTGAGGGAATGACCAATATTTCCAAAGAAACCCGCGAGATGTTGCAAGATAACTTTGTGATCAACCATATTAGGGTGGACCAAATGCAACGCAGCAATGACGGAACTATAAAGAATGCGGTACGCCTACATGACGGTCTGGTGGTAGAATCTGTCTTGATACCTACATCGGATAGGACCACGGCCTGTGTTTCCAGTCAGGTTGGATGCAGTTTGGATTGTAAGTTCTGTGCTACGGCCCGTTTAAAGCGCATGCGCAATCTAAATCCCGATGAGATTTATGATCAGGTAGTAGCCATTGATAATGAAAGCCGACTTTATTTTGACCGTCCACTCAGCAATATCGTTTTTATGGGGATGGGGGAGCCGCTTATGAACTACAACAACGTGCTTAAGGCTATCGATAAAATCACCTCTAATGAAGGCTTGGGGATGTCCCCCAAAAGAATTACGGTGTCTACCTCTGGGGTTCCCAAAATAATCAAGAAGATGGCAGATGAAGGGGTGAGGTTTAATCTTGCGGTAAGCCTGCATTCTGCAATAGATGAGGTGCGCACGTCGATCATGCCGTTTAACGAGAACTTTCCTTTGCACGATTTACGGGAAGCATTGGAATATTGGTACGCCAAGACCAAAAATAGGATTACCTATGAGTACGTAGTCTGGGAGGGCATCAATGACAAACAAAAAGACGTGGACGCTTTGGTCAGATTTTGTCGTTTTGCGCCATCCAAAGTAAATATCATAGAATACAACCCCATTGATGATGGTGATTTTAGACAGGCAACAAGCAAGGCTATAGCTATGTATCAAAGGACGTTGGAGGCCAACGGAATTACCGTAACGGTACGGCGGTCCAGGGGTAAAGATATTGATGCTGCCTGCGGACAACTGGCCAATAAAAGTTAATGACGCATTGCTCCCCTCTTACATTAAGAGGGGAATGAATGCTGACCGTAGGGAAGAAGAAAGGGGGATTGATTTCCGATCATACTAGATGAAATCCCTCCGTCTTGACACTGCGTGTCAATCCACCTCCTTTTAGAAATAGGAGGAACTTTTATGGTCATCATTTCGATAACCGACAATTTATAATTGAACTAGAATGTCAGGTCGAGCGCAGTCGAGACCTCATTATAACATATGCTTTCGTCACTTCTTGACTTCGCTAGAAGGGGTATAACATATATTTACTATCCTTCAAGTTGTCCTTGTTCAAAACTTAGGTTAATTAAGGATTGCTCCCCTCTTAAACAAAGAGGGGAATGAATTCTGACCGTGGGGAAGAAGAAAGGGGAGATTGATTTTCTGTTTGTACTGGATGGAATCCCTCCGTCTTGACAGTGCGTGTCAATCCACCTCCCTTTAGGAAAGGGAGGATCTTATGGTCATTCTTAAGAAACATTGTTAACGTCCGTATACGCATAATACTCCTGTGAATCAGGCCGCTTGCATGAAATCTATTTGAACCTCATAGGGTACAACACTATGGATTAGCTAATTTCCAACGGCTTTAATGAGCATCAAATGGCATACACCCTAAAACTATGGGCCTTTAGCTATTTTTAACCACAACACTTCGTTAAAAATCAGAGATGTACCTATCTTTGGGTGTTGATGAAAATTGCTGCGCAAATACGGGAACCCATAGAACAAGAAATGGAACTTTTTGAAGATAAGTTCCGGGATTCCATGTCTTCAAAAGTTGCCCTTTTCAATCGGATTACGTATTACATCGTAAATCGAAAGGGAAAACAGATGCGCCCTATGTTCGTTTTCTTGACGGCCAAACTCTTAAACGACGGAAAAGTTGACGAACGTACCTATACCGGGGCCTCTATCATTGAGTTGATCCACACAGCCAGTTTGGTGCATGATGATGTGGTAGACGACAGTCATAAAAGAAGGGGGTTCTTTTCCGTCAATGCGTTGTGGAAAAATAAGATTGCCGTTTTGGTGGGGGATTATCTGTTTTCCAAAGGACTGTTGGTGGCCTTGGAACGTGGGGACCACGATTTGTTACAGATTATTTCCAACTCGGTCAAGTCCATGAGTGAGGGAGAGCTTTTACAGATTGAAAAAGCACGTAAATTGGATATTACGGAAGACATTTATTACGATATCATCCGGCAAAAAACGGCCACACTCATTGCGGCTTGTTGCAGTATGGGTGCAGCCTCGGTAAAACCGGACTCCGAGGAGGTAGGGATTTTTAGGAAATTTGGGGAACTCTGCGGTATGGCCTTCCAAATAAAGGACGATCTTTTTGATTATGGCAGTGAGCGTATCGGAAAACCTACCGGTATCGATATCAAAGAGCAGAAGATGACCTTACCTTTAATATATGCCATCAACCAGAGTTCCAAGGAGAAAAAACGTTGGCTCATCAATTCCATCAAAAATCACAATACCAACAAGAAAAGGGTAAAAGAGGTAATCGCTTATGTGAAGCAACAAGGAGGTTTGGACTATGCCGTAAAGCGGATGTTGACCTTTAAGGATGAAGCCCTAGGGTTGTTGGATGGTTATCCAGATTCCGCGTATAAAGAGGCATTGATTCTAATGGTGAACTATGTAGTGGACCGTAAAAAGTAGGAATCCGGTTGGGCATTCTTGCTTGTTTACCAAATCCTTTTCAAAATTTTCATCTAAAAGTTTCACCTTTAGGCAACCATTTAAAAAATAACGGCGTCTATAGCTATAGAACACCTTGGGACAAGGACATCAAACCAAAAAACCATTGAAGATCATACCATTTTATACCAATGAAAAACGCCTGATAAAACAGGCTGTTGCACAAAATCGTTCCGCACAGCAGGTGCTATATGAAAAATATGCCCCAAAGATGCTAAGCGTATGTAGGCAGTATGTAAGGGATATGCATTTTGCGGAAGATGTTATGGTCAACGGATTTGTAAAGGTGTTCAAAAATTTGGATGCTTTTGAGTACCGGGGAAGTTTTGAAGGGTGGTTGCGGAAAATTATGGTGCGGGAAAGCATTTCATACTTACGCAAAAAACAATTTGTGGTTTTTGATGATGAAAAGATGCCTGTTGAGAAACCACATCACATTTCGGACACCGATTCTTTGCTGGATGTGGAATATGTACAAGAGCTTATCGATGGCCTGCCGGAAGGCTATAAAATGGTATTCGTACTGTATGCCATAGAAGGGTATAAACATCAGGAAATTGCCCAAATGTTGGACATTTCGGTAGGAACATCAAAATCGCAATTGTTCAAGGCGAGAAAGCTATTGCAAGAAAATTTACGTTTGAAAGGAATTTTGTCGGGAGAGAAGAATAAAAAGAAAGGCTGATATTATGGGTAAACTGGAACAACATATAAAAGAGCAGTTGGCTAAGCGGGAGATAACACCGTCAGAAAAAGCATGGGATAAGGTGGTTTTAGAACTTTCAGAACCATCGGAAAACAAAAAGAACAATCGGTTTTGGTATTATGCCATAGCAGCCAGTTTTATTGGCATGGCAGTAGTAAGCGGATTGTATTACAATACCATTTCCAAAACAACGCCAGTTGAAGTAGTCAATGTAGAAAGGAACCAACCGGAAGCAACATCGGAAAATACGATTGAAAAAAACAGGGATTTTGAAACTAAGCCCCAAGTTGTCGCCGCCGATATGGAAAGCAACGACCATGGTAAGCATAGCGAAAGCGATATAGCCATACCAAAAATTGAAGAACCAAAACAGGAATTTCAAAGTGAAGCATTGCTTGCGGATGGACAGCAAGCCAATCCAATTGTTAAAGAGAAACCCATTTATGCGGAAGACAAAATTATTGCGCAACAATTGGAAGTTGTGCTTCAAAAGATTTCCGGTCTGGAGAAAGACGATGTTCAGATAACGGATGCCGAAGTGGATTCCCTTTTACGGATTGCCCAGCAAGAAATCCTTACGGATAAACTTTTTCAGCAAAATGGAAAAGTAGATGCTATGGCACTACTGACCGAGGTTGAAGACGAACTGGACCAATCGTTTCGTGATCAAATATTTGAAAAGCTTAAAGAAGGATTTTTTAAAGTACGCACTGCAGTTGCGGACCGAAATAATTAAAAGTACCGCACACATATTCTAGATTCTTGTGCGCAAACCCATTCATCAATCAATTTCTGCTGTACTATCCTTGTGCCAAACTGGGCGCAAGGGTGGATAGTGGGAGCTTAAAACCCAAAAACATGAAAAAAATAGTTGTAGTCTTATCCATATTGGCCATGGTGTTCCATACGAATACCCATGCCCAAGAAAACCCCCAACAAAAGAAAATAGCGATTTTGGAGAAGCAAAAAGCACGAATTACCGCCCAAGAAAAGGATGCGTTAAAACTAGAAGTGCAAGCCATCAATGAAAGACTGAAAAGAGGAGGAATCACTGCCGATGAGGCCAAGGTGTTAAAAGAAGAAGTGGCAAAAAAACGGGCGTTGAATATTGAAAACCGGTTGGCCATCATAGAAAACAGAATTGCGCTGTTGAAGCGGAACGAAGATAATTTCAAGGAAGAAATTGATTATGATTCCATTACCGAAGTGCGCATTGGCATCGATATCAATGGAAAGCCTGCCGAAGAATTTGTATTCGGTAATAAAAAATGGAAACGAAAACTACGCTACGATAGGCGTACCTACTCCGATTTGATTATTGCGGTAGGATTGAACAATGCCCTTATAGAGGGTGAGTCTTTGGGAGATTCCCCATACCGAATAGGAGGTAGTCGCTTTTTTGAAATGGGATGGCAATGGCGCACAAGGGTGTTTAAAAACAGTAACTTTTTACGTTTTAACTATGGATTTTCATTCCAGTTCAATGGCTTAAAACCTAAGGACAACCAGTTTTTTGTGGAAAACGGTGACCAAACGGAATTGCAAGAATTTCCGTTGGAACTCAACAAATCCAAATTTAGGATGGACAATTTGGTATTTCCGGTACACTTTGAATTTGGACCGTCTCGGTTTAAGGAAACCGAAAAAACCATCCGCTATAGCATCGATAAAAAATTCCGACTAGGAATTGGAGGCTACGGGGGCTTTAACATAGGGACGCGGCAAAAATTAAAGTTCAGGGAAAACGGGGACCGTATCAAAGAAAAATTCAGAAGGGATTACAATACCAGCGACCTTATTTACGGCCTAAGCGGCTATATGGGGGTTGGTGGGACCCAATTGTATTTCAAATATGATTTAAATCCTATCTTTCAAAATGCAGCCGTAGAACAACGCAATATCTCATTGGGCCTTCGTTTTGATCTCTAACGTACCGCTCATAAAACAAGAAAGCCGGAAGAGATCGGTCTTCCGGCTTTCAATACATAGCTAACTAAATTAGATCGCTACGATACCTTGGGTGTTGGTGTCAGGAAGATTTCCGGACTCTTCACCAATTTGCTGTAATTCATCCCCAAAAACTTTAAAGATGCCAATAGTGCCGTCCAAGCCGTACAATTGGTATAGATATTGTCCATCATCGGAAATCCACATATCTATCCATCCCTGTGTGGTTCCAAATGCAGTGGCGGGATCAGTTGTGTTCCCCGTTGCACCAATGCCTTGGGCGGCCGTTTGGTCCAATAAGGACACAACCCCATTATTAAAGCTATATACCGCTAAGCCCGCTTCTATGGCATTGGATACAAAGAAATAATTTTCGTCAAAGGTGAAATCCAACCAGCAAGCGGTCCTTCCGGTATTGTTGGTTCCAGAAGCCACGTCCATACTGATAGGGGTCAAGCTCCCATCTCCCTGTATTTGCCAAGTGGAAACGGACCCGTCCTGAAGCGCTGGAAAAGCTGGTGGTGCACCGTCTACTTGAAATTCCCGTGCTTCAGTGACCACTACATAATTATCACTCACAATTTGAAAACCTATTGCAGAAGGTAAGTTTCTACCTTGAGCATTTCCCCTTAAGGTAGAAGTTGCCGTTCCTACGGATGCAGCACTCAAGGTACCATCGGCATTCACCCCAAATACAGTCAGTTCGTCTTCACTACCAGAGGCCAATCCTGCTGCCCCGGAATTGATGGCGGCAACTACAAGCCAATTTCCGTCTGGAGAGAATTGTACTGCGGATGGGCGTATGGGAAGATCTCTGGTAGATCCCCCAATAGGCTGCAAAGAACCATCATCCAATAGCCAATATCCAGTAACGGTACCTTGATGTCCCGGCTCTCCCGCGGACAGGAATTCTGAACGGGTAATATTGGAAACATAAACAAGGGCCCGTGTTCCATCAACCAATACGGCATCTGTTGTAGCAATACTGTTTGGGCCTTCGGCTCCGGTGTCTACCGGATCTCCTGCGATTTCAAGGGAATAGTCCGGTTGTATATTAAATGCCGTTATGGTATTGCTACCCGCATTTACGGCCAATAAACTTGAATTGTCATCCGTTTTTGTTAGGGCATAGGCGGAGATAAGCGGATCTAATCCTTCGCCGCCATCAAAATCCCCTCCGTTACCATTCGTTTCAAAAGGTCCAATAGGGGTAAGATTGCCATCTGCGTTTCTTCCATAGGCGATTACGGTATTGGGTCCTTGTTCAATCCCTGCGACCTGCCCTTGACCATTGGTCATAGCATAAACCGCTCCCACAAAGGCAGTTCCATCTGCCCCGTCTTCGCCATCCTCTCCGTCCGCTCCATCTGCCCCATCTTGACCATCAATGCCATTGGCACCATCCGCTCCATTGACACCGTCAAGGCCATCTTCGCCCTCACAGCTTGCTAAAAAAACGCCTAGTGATAAGAAGGCAATGACTAGAAATTTTACTTTTCTCATGTTTAAAAATTTAAGGTGATACTTGTTTTTAGTCTTTAAGAAGGCAACCAAAGATTTCCTCTTAGGCGCACTCTTTAAATTTGTCAACCGATTTGGCCAAATCTGATAATGCGTTGAGTCCATTCCAATAATTAGAGGGTAAATCGAGTTGCCCCTTACGGCCAAAAAAAAGGTATCACAGGATTAATTTTTTGTGATATTTTAATATTTTAATTTTAAATAATTGATAATCAAATATTTGTAGTCGAATCGTTTTTTTGATAAAAAAAATGTATCACGATAATTTGATATTTTCGCAATAACTTTTAACGTATTTTAAGACGGTAAAAATGGCCTCACAATAAGATTTTTATTGTCGAAAACGAATGTTCAAAGAATCTTAATGGGCGGTTAAGGGACCTCCTTTAAGCAGTGGATTTAGCTGATAGAGTAGTATATTTACCGGCACATCTGTAACCATGATTTCAAAAAGTACCATTGACCAAGTTTATGAAACTGCCCGTGTTGAAGAGGTCATAGGTGATTTTGTACAGCTAAAGAAATCAGGGTCCAATTTTAAAGGATTGAGTCCTTTCTCGGATGAACGGACGCCCAGTTTTATGGTATCTCCCGTAAAACAGATTTGGAAGGATTTTAGTAGTGGTAAAGGCGGAAACGTAGTGGCCTTTTTAATGGAACACGAACACTTTAGTTATCCCGAGGCGATTAAATACTTGGCCAAAAAG
>CALEYA010000095.1 GCA_937926215.1 uncultured Croceitalea sp.
AAAGTCTGCAATCGCAGAAAAGTGCTTTGGTCGCCCGGTTGCGGTTCCTTAACCGAGATAAATAATGCCGAAGAGTTGGGGTGTGAAGTGGTAAAGTTGTTTCCGGGATCTACCTACGGTCCAGGTTTTGTAAAAGCCATCAAAGGGCCACAACCTTGGACAAGTATTATGCCCACAGGTGGGGTTAGCACAGAAGAAGCCAACCTTAAGGCATGGTTTGATGCCGGGGTAACCTGCGTAGGTATGGGTTCCAAACTTATATCCAAAGCAATCTTGGAGCAGCAAGATTATAAAGGATTGGAACTAAAGGTTGCCAAAACGCTAAAGCTCATCGCTTCCCTTAAAAAATAATGATGGCGGTATGGTAGGATGGTCTGGATATTTTGATGAACTCATTTACATTTTTTGAATTGAAGGGAAAATCAGCTATTTTTTAGCCAATGGAGAAAGTTTAAATAACGTGAGTTCGATATGGATTTTTTAACTACATGATTTTCATTAGTTTATATAATTTGTCTGGTCGAGCCTTTTGGCTTGGCTCAAGATAAACTAAAGTCGAGACCTCATTGAAACAGACGTTTTATAATTTCTCGACTGCCTGCCCGTCCGGCAGGCGGGCGCTCGAAGTGATATCAACCATTATGTATTGACCTTTACGTGTCTAACTAACTCTTATTATATCGAACTCAAGTTAAATGAGCTCAATTTTAGAATCCTAGTCAATCCGCAATGAAGAAGGCCCACAGCATATGTTTTTCCATTTTCCTCTCCCTATTGCTGTTGGGATGCGCTACTAAAGAAGAACCTGAATTTTTGCTGCGTGCCAGTCTTTTGGTGGGGGAGGACCATACCTGGTACAAAGCCTTTCAATATTTTGGGAAGATGCTGGAGGAACGCAGCGAAGGCCGTATCGTTTTACAAAGCTATCATTCCGAACAACTGGCCAAAGAGATTGAAGCCATCCGAATGATACAGGCCGGGGTCATTGATATGACTACTACAAGTTCGCTCCTAAGCAACTGGACGGAAATCATGGCGTTTTGTGAGATGCCTTTCCTGCTCAAAAATCCCAATGAAGTAGAAGCCTTGGTCACCGGACCATTAGGGGAACGCATCAACAAAGAGATGCTGGAAAAAACCGGACTTAAACCCCTAGGCTACTTTCAAGCGGGAGCTAGGCATTTGACGTCGAACAGGCCAATAAGACACCCTAAAGATTTGGAAGGCCTCATCTTACGCGTACCCAATGTACCTTCCTTTGTGACTGCCTGGGAAGCCTTGGGGGCCAAGACCACACCCATGGCTTTTTCAGAAGTGTTTACCTCTTTACAACAGGGAACTATAGAGGCGCAGGAAAACCCTTTGGCCCTTATTAAGGTTTCCGGTTTTTATGAAGTACAGAAATATGTAAACCTTACCGGCCATGTGGTCAGCTGGACCTATCCGGTTATTGGTGAAAAGCAATTTGAACGGTTTCCAGAAGATTTAAAGACGATTTTTTTGGAAGCGGCAAAAGATATGCAAGCCTATGAACGGGAGTTGTTCTTGAAAAACGAAGAACAAATAAAAGAAGAATTGGAAGCCTTGGGGATGACCTTTGTAGCGGTAGACAATGCCGCTTTTGTAGAAAAATGTGGCGATGCCATTTATCAAACCTTATCCCCAGAAATGCAAGAAATATATACATCCGTGGTAATTGGGGGTCAATGATAAGATTACAAAAAAAGTTGGGTACGGTATTAAAGTGGGGTACGTTGTTCAGCACCTTAGGGTTTGTTGCGTGTACCCTTATCCAGATTTATGCCCGGTTTTTTCTGGACAAAGCCCCTTCTTGGACGGAAGAAGCCGCACGCCTTTGCTTTGTATTTGCGGTAGGTTGTGCAGCCGGTATTGCACTGAAGGGTAATTATTACGTGCATTTTGATTTTTTATACAACAAATTGGGAAGTGCCTGGAAAAAACGGGTCCTGTTCTTGGTAGATGCCCTCACCTTTTTACTGTTTCTATGTTTCTCTATATACAGCATAGTTTTTGTAATTGCAGGATGGGCAGAAAAATCGCCAAGCCTTAAATTTCCCATGGCCGTCGCTTTTTTAGGTCTAGCCTTTTTAGGGGTTTCGATTAGCTTCTTTTGCTTGGTTCGCTTAGTGAAACATTTTAACCCTAAATCCCCAAGATCATGATTTGGATTTTGGTTACGGTATTTGTGTTGTGTTTGCTGATGCGATTTCCCATTGCGTTTTCTTTAGGCCTTTCTTGCTTGGTTTTTCTAATGCTTAAGGGAATTCCCTTGGTTGTCATTCCCATGAAGATGTATTCTGGAATCGATGTCTTTGTACTGCTCAGTATTCCTGGGTTTATCATTGCCGGAAATTTGATGAACCAAGGTGGCCTCACGGAAAAAATCATTGGGTTCTGCAACCAACTTATTGGGCATATCAGGGGGGGATTGGCCTTGGCCAATATTGCGGCTTCCATGTTGTTTGCCGGAATTTCCGGTACCGCTATCTCCGATACCGCCAGTATTGGATCCGTAATGATTCCGGCAATGAAAAAAGAAGGCTATGATGCCGATTTTTCATGTGCGGTTACTGCCTCCTCTTCTACCGTGGGGCCCATTATACCTCCAAGCGTTCCAATGATCATAGCGGCTACTTTAAGCGGACTTTCCGTAGGGAAATTGTTTTTGGCGGGGGCGATACCGGGCTTGCTCTTGGGGCTAAGTTTAATGGGTATCACCTATGTTATTGCCGTAAAGAAGGGCTATCCCAAACACAAGCGCAGTTCTTTAAAACAGCTTTTTAAAAGTTTTTTGGATACGTTCTGGTCCTTGCTGATGACCTTCATCATCTTATTCGGTATTATCGGTGGCATTTTTACCCCTACAGAGGCGTCCATTATTGCCGTAGTCTATGCCTTTATCATTGGCACTTTGGTGTACAAGAAATTGGATGTTAAAAAGACCCTGGTCATTGTTTTGGATTCCATGAAAACCTCCGCTTCCTTAATGGTACTTATTGGTTTTGCCAATCTTTTTGGTTGGATTTTGATTACAGAGCAGCTTCCCCAAACGGTTTCCAGCGGAATCCTCAATTTTTCGGAGAACAAGTATGTGGTATTGCTGTTGATCAACCTGTTGCTCATTTTGGTGGGGACCTTTATGGAAACCTTGGCGGCACTATTGATCCTCTTTCCAATTCTTTTAAAAGTGGCCTTGGCCGTGGATGTTGACCCTATCCATTTTGGGGTCATTGCCTTGTTAAATTTGATGATTGGATTGACCACTCCCCCATTGGGCATTTGTCTGTTTGTTTCGGCCAGTATCGGTAAGGTTTCCATCGAAAAGGTCAGTAAAGCAGGATTGCCTTTTCTGCTGGTAAGCCTGTTGGTCTTGGTTTTGGTGACGCTTTTCCCGGCCTTGTCCCTTTGGTTGCCCCAGCTGTTTTTAGACTGAGACCTTTGCAAAATTCCCATAATTTGGATAACGAAATACTTTTTATCTCTTTATGCAAAGGTCTCGGACTAACAAAAAAGGCACCCATTTTGGATGCCTTATTTTTCAGTGAAACTCCATTTTAGAAGTCTATAAAATCCTGTTCTTGCTGCGGAGTTTACCTCTTATTGGCTGGATACCGGTTTAAAAATCCGTATCCAATCTACCAAAAAAGTATTGTCGTCTTGGTTTGCCAATTCGTTATCCGTAGGGGTATGTAATGGAAAACCGGGCTGGGGGTCAGAACGCCAAGTATGGTCTTCCGCATC
The DNA here is from genome assembly GCA_937926215.1 of uncultured Croceitalea sp. Lineage (GTDB taxonomy): Bacteria > Bacteroidota > Bacteroidia > Flavobacteriales > Flavobacteriaceae > Croceitalea. The sequence continues at coordinate 3,763 of CALEYA010000095.1, forward strand.
AATAATAATATCCATTTCCTTACTGAGACCGGTACGGGTATCGTTGGAAGAATCCCCAGGGTTTACCGAATTGGTATGGAAAACGGGGTCAATGGAATTCATGCCCGAAACGGTGCGGACCAACTGCCCATCAATATAATATTCCAAATGCCATGGATCTCTCCAATACACCCCATAGGTATGGAATTCTTCTCGCCAAAGGGTTTCATTATCGGTATACCAAGAGCCGGTATCGGTGGGTTGCCAATCCGTAAAAGGTTCCCGGATAAATACGTGGTGGCTTATATGCGCCCGTAGGGCAAACCAAGAATGGTCGTCATTGGCACTTTCTGAAAAGCTGGCACCGTAGGCTTCGAGAAAATCAATCTCTTGGGTATCATCCGGACTTAACAACCATGCGGCATTGGAAAGTACGGAGTTCATGATTTTTGCCCTGGTTTCAATATAAACCGGAAATTGAACGCGGGTTCTTCCCGTAACGATGCCTATATTTATTTTGTCGGTCCCCGGTTTTTTTCTTGCCGGAATATGCAACATGCCATTGGTCACATACGGCAAATTGGGATCCCACTCGGTTCTGCCGGGTCCTAGCCATGAATTGTGATACCTCGGGTACCAGTTCGCGTCAAAATCAGGACCTAAATTCCCTGCGGGTGCTTCATATTCAAAATCATCGGAAAAATCCTGGAATTCCCATTCCATTCCGCTCTCCAATTGCACGGGAACCGGAATATTCCTAAAATCATTGGTGTTGGAATCTTGATCCATATCATCATCATTACCGTCATCCCCGTCATCCCCAGCATCGGGGTCAGGATTATCGGTCGGTTGGGAAACGGGATCTTCAGGAGCTGGGGAGTCACTGGAGCAAGCAGTAGCGATCAACCCAAGTATAAGCAGTAGGATACCTATTTTAATAATTTTCATAACAGCAATTTTAGTTAATTTACAATTTTCATTTCGTTTATCAGTATGGGACGGTTTACCAATTGGTAAAGGATCCATCCTTTTTTTGGAGCCTTGGGACTTCGACAGTTTTAAACTCCTGCGAAGCGGCCAGTTCTTCATTAAATTCTACCCCAAGTCCGGGAGTTTCGGGCACTTTATACCGGGCACCTTCCAATACCGGTTGTTCCGGATAATACCGCTTATCATTAGTGCCACATTGCTCCGCCGGCGTATTGATTTCTTCCAACCAAGCAAAATTGGGTGTTGCCGCCGCCAAATGCAGGCTAGCCGCCGTACATATGGGCCCTAACGGATTATGGGGCATCAAATCGATATAATGGGTTTCTGCCATGGCAGCCACCTTCATACTTTCCGTAAGCCCGCCAACATTGCAAACATCCAGTCGCGCAAATTGGGTAATGTTGTTTTCCAAAAAGGGTTGGAACTGCCATTTGCTGGCAAATTCCTCGCCTAGGGCAAAAGGAACGTTCACCTGTTTTCGTAGGGCTTCATAGGCTTTTGGCGATTCGTCCCGGATAGGTTCCTCAATAAAGTCCAAAGTGCCGGCTGGCATTTTATGGATAAAGGAAACCGTTTCCGGTAGGGACAGACGGCTATGGTAATCAATACCGATGACCGCATCGCCGCCCACTTCTTTACGCAAATCGGTAAGCCAGGCTGCCATGGTGGCTATGGATTCCCGGGGCTCAAAAACGCCGGTTTCTTCCGTTGCTTCATATTCCGCAGGAGCCAATCGCAATACATTCCATCCTTCATCCAAAAGGGTTTTGGCCTTGCCCAGAAGCTCTTCATAGGTTGAAAAGCGAAGCGATGCAAAACAAGGAACGTAATCCCGTTGCTTGCCGCCAAGCAGCTCGTAAACGGGAACCTGTAAAGCCTTTCCTTTGATGTCATATAGGGCGATGTCTATGGCAGAAATTGCGGCGGTCAACACGCGACCCCCTTCAAAATACTGACTGCGGTAGAGTTCTTGCCAAATGGCACCGATCCGCATTGGGTCTTTCCCCAACAATAAAGGTTCATAATGTTTTAGGGCACCAACAACGGCCAACTCACGGGTAGAAAGTCCGGATGCCCCCCATCCGTAGATACCGGATGTGGTTTCAATCTTGACCACCAGCTGACAGCCATGGCCAACGTTTATTGGGAAACATTTTATAGCACTAATCTTCATGCACAGCAATTACTAAATTAAAGGTACCCCTAGAAGCGGTGAAAGCCCTGAAAACCGACTGCACAAAAACTAAACATCTTGATAATTCCGCAAAAAATGTGGGTCTGGTCTTACAACTAAAACAGATCTTTAGGCATATTTTATGAATTCCTAAAAAGTTGGTGGAAGACATGTATTTGGAGAAAAGTAAACTTTTAGTGTTGGTTTTTTTGGTTTTTAACGGCTTGTCGTGGGCGCAAGACGGTTTTCCGTTCACCTTGCCCAAGGAAAAACCAAACCGAAAAATGAGCACTGCCATGGAGCGGAATTACGATGCATATCCTGCTCCGCGACCAGAGGATAATGAACTATTTTCCTTGTTCAAATACACAAAACTCGAAGGATTCGATTACCACAATAAAGATGGTACCGTTTCTAGGCGCGATCCTTCCAAGATTATTTATGTTGATGGGAAATACTACGTCTGGTATACCTACAGAAATACGGCAACACCGCCCATGGGTGCTAAAAAAAGCAATGACACGATTCCGTCCAGCGATTGGGACCTTGCCGAAATCTGGTACGCGACCAGCAAGGATGGCTTTACTTGGGATGAGCAAGGGCCGGCCATTAAAAGGCCAGCCAAACCAGCGGTAGGCTGGCGCTCGGTTTCCACTCCGGATATACTGGTTTGGGAGAACAAGTATTATCTGTACTATCAAGGGTTTCTAGAAGCCAGTGGCAAACGTGGGGACGATTGCCCCGTGGCCGTATCCTATGCCAACAGTCCGGACGGACCTTGGATGTCCCATAATGAGGTGGTCGTGGGAAATGGTGCAAAAGGCGAATGGGACCAATTCTCTATCCATGACCCCTATCCCTTGGTGTATAAAGACAAAATATACCTCTATTATAAATCCGATTTTGATGGAAACCCAAAATTGGTGCGCATGCAAGGATTGGCTACGGCGGAACACCCTTTTGGTCCTTTTGAAAAACATCCTTTGAACCCGGTTTTGAACTCTGGGCATGAGACGACACTTTTCCCCTTTAAGGAGGGTATAGCGGCTTTGGTAATCAAGGATGGCAACGAACATTTTACCATACAATACGCGCCGGACGGTGTAAATTTTGATATTGCCGCCATGACATCGGTAATGCCCATTGCTGGGGGACCGTTTATTGCTGATGCCTTTACCAATACAAAAGCGGGTAGGGGAATCACCTGGGGGTTATGCCATAGCCTTAATGCAGGATCACCCGGACAAGATTTTGCCCAGCTGTTGCGCTTTGATTGTGACCTTAGTCTAGATATCGATGATAAGGAAATGAAAACCCATTCTTATTACAACAGTTACGGCCCCGAGTTTTTTTTAATGCATCCATTGTCCGATAAACAAAAAAAACGTTTACAAACCAATCAAAAATAGCCTTGTATAAGGCTTTACAACCTATGACGACCAGTACCAAAACAAAACCTACCAAAAAACGATACACCATTCTTTTTTATGTGTTTATTACCGTGGTCATCAATTATTTGGACCGAAGCAATATTTCCATTGCGGCCGGAGCCATAGGGGAAGACCTTAACCTGAGTACGGTACAATTAGGGCTGTTATTTTCCGCCTTTGCATGGACCTATTCCGCCCTGCAAATTCCAGGGGGCATCTTAACCGACTATGTAAAACCAAGGATACTATATCCGGTTATCCTATCGCTTTGGTCCATAGCTACTTTGGTGCAGGGATTCGTAGGTTCTTTAGCGGCATTAATAGGGTGCAGGGCCGCTATAGGGGTGTTTGAGGCACCGTCCTATCCTATAAACAACAAGATTGTGACCAGCTGGTTTCCAGAGAAAGAGCGTGCGAGTGCCATTGCCGTGTATACCTCTGGGCAATTTATTGGGTTGGCGTTTTTGACCCCAGTATTGGTGCTGATCCAAAGTTATGTGGGTTGGCGCGGCTTGTTTATCGTTTCGGGAATGCTAGGAATCCTGTGGGCTATCATTTGGTATGAAGGATACCGAGATCCAAGCAACCATAAAAAAGCCAACCAAGCAGAGCTGGATTATATTGCCAAAGGTGGAGGTCTTGTGGAAGACTCGGTTGAAAAAAAGGAAAAGAAGCAATTTTCTTGGGCAGCGTTGCTACAGGCATTTTCGTACCGCAAATTATGGGGCATTTACATAGGCCAGTTTTGTTTGGGCTCCTTGTTCATATTTTTTTTGACTTGGTTTCCTACCTATTTGGTAAAATACAGGGGACTGGATTTTATACAGTCCGGGTTTTTGGCTTCCCTCCCTTTTTTGGCCGCTTTTGTAGGGGTGTTGTTATCCGGATTTACCTCGGACTTTTTGGTTAGAAAAGGATGGTCCAATGAGTTGGCACGCAAAGCACCCATTCTGATTGGTATGCTATTGTCCATGACCATCATCGGCGCCAATTACACCAATAATACCACACTGATCATTTTCTGTCTTTCCGTAGCTTTTTTTGGAAACGGACTGGCATCCATTGGCTGGGTCTTTGTTTCCTTATTGGCCCCAAAAAACCTGATTGGCCTCATTGGGGGTGTTTTCAATTTTATCGGTGGGCTTTCCGCAGCATTAACGCCCATTATCATCGGATTTTTGGTAGAGGACGGGAATTTTGAACCCGCCTTGTTTTATATTGGGGCCCTGGCATTTGTCGGTTTTTGCAGTTATCTCTTTTTAATAGGTAAGGTAAAACGTATTGAACCCAAAAAAACACAAGCATCGTGATAGCGGACACCCATATCATAAGTTGCGATTGGGGGACCAGCAATTTTAGGTTGTACCTCGTTGAAAAAGCATCTTTGGATATACGGGCAACACTCGAAAAACCTTGGGGTGTTGCTGCGGTATACGCCCAGTGGGAACAGGGACGACCAATACCGCTCCAAACCGATTATTTTAGAACGGTTCTGGCAAAAGGGATGGCGGAGTTGTCCCAAAACAGTGGATTGGATTTAAATGGGGTCATCGTAGTGGCATCGGGGATGGTTTCTTCGAGCATCGGGATGTTGGAAATTCCATACGCGCAAATCCCCTTGGCCATCCATCACCCCAAGTTGAACTATACGTTTTTGGAGGGGTCAAAGGACTATCCAAACCCGGTCTGTATTGTAGGCGGGATCAAAACGGAAACCGATGTGATGCGGGGCGAGGAAATACAGCTTTTGGGCTTGGCCGATATGCTTCCAAAAAATGGCTGCTGTATCCTTCCGGGAACGCATTCCAAGCACATTACGATTGAAAATGATAAGGTGACCCATTTTAAAACCTTTATGACCGGGGAAGTGTATGGATTGATGAAAAACCAGAGCGTTTTAAAAAATTCGATGGGCGATGCTTCCGATCCGGTCCTTCCAAATGACCACTTTGCTAAAGGGGTAGCACATGCGTTATCGGGAAACGTGCTGAACCATCTTTTCCAGATACGTGCGCTGGACCTATTGCAAAATCAGGACCATCAGGGGAACCAAGCTTATTTAAGCGGCTTGCTGATAGGAACGGAATTGGCATCCTTAAAAAATGGGGAGCAATCGTTGGTACTCATGGGGGACCAAAATTTACTAAAACTATATCGCAGTGCTTTGGAAATTACAGATTCAAGATTCCTAGTCCAAACGGTTACCGCCAAGGACATGGATAACGCAATTCCCAAAGCACATGCAGCAGTATTACATCAAACCAAGAAAAAGATATGACAACATTTTCTGAATCCCTGTTTTTAAAAGTACCTGTAGTGGGTATTTTACGTGGGTATCACAAAGAACAGGTGCTCAAAATAGTGGAAATTTATGAAGCGGTGGGCTATACCAATGTTGAAATAACCATGAACACGCCTGATGTTTTGGGGATTATCGCAGCGGTTGCACAGCAATTTTCTGGAAGGTTGAACATTGGTGCAGGAACCATAACTACGCTGGAAGAAGTGGATTTGGCACACAAAGCGGGTGCGCAATTTATGGTTTCGCCCGTAGTGGATGAACGGGTAATTACCCATTGCGTTAAAAAGGGACTGCCCATCTTTCCGGGTGCCTATTCTCCCACGGAAATCTTTAATGCCGCTAAGGCCGGTGCAAGAATGGTCAAGGTCTTTCCGGCGAGTACCTTAGGTCCAAAATACATCAAAGATGTGTTGGCACCCCTAAACGATTTGGAACTGATGCCCACGGGAGGGGTTACAACGGCTAATGTCCCCGAGTATCTTAAAGCCGGGGCCAAAGCCTTTGGAATGGGCGGTTTTCTGTTCAATGATGCGCTTATTGAAAAAGAAGACTGGGAGGGTTTGGAACGGCACTTAAAGGAGTTTAAACGGCTATTTCCGTAGGTATGGTACGAACAGCAATTGGTTTTTTTGCGTTACTCTTGGTTATGGGTATTTCCAAATCCTGCAAACCAAAAAAGGAATCTTATCCAACCCTTGGTGAACTGGTGGTGTTGCATCCGGATTTCCATTCTTACGTGCCCAAAGACAGTAAGATTGAGATTTTGGCAAATGGATTCGATTGGGTGGAAGGTCCCGTGTGGTTGCCCCAAGCAAATGCCCTTCTTTTTTCTGATGTACCGCAAAATATTGCCTATAAATGGACGGAAACCCATGGCGTGGAAGAGTTTTTAAACCCAAGTGGCTATTTTGGCAATCAAGAAAACCAATCCGGTTCCAATGGTATGGCTTTGGACGCTAATGGTCAATTGGTTTTGTGTCAAAGCGGGAACAAAACGGTTTCCCGTTTCAATGGTAAAACACAGACCTTTGATACGCTTTCGCGTTATTTTGAAGGGAAGACGTTCAATAGCCCTAACGATCTTGTGATATCCAAGGACAATCATATCTATTTTACGGACCCCAATTACGGAATGGATACGTCCAAAAAAGAGCTCCATTTTCAAGGGGTGTACCGTATTTCCCCTTCCGGGGAAACCAGCTTGCTGACCAAAAAATGGCCGACCCCTAACGGTATAGGATTATCCCCGGATGAAAAGACCTTGTACCTGAGCAATTCAGAACCTTCTCAACTTATCGCGTATACTTTAGACGAGAACAGAAGCCTTTCCCAAGAACGA
>CALEYA010000096.1 GCA_937926215.1 uncultured Croceitalea sp.
CCAATACTATTGGCCATCCATTTGATGCGGACGGAGTTGAATAAATCGACCGCTTGGGTGGGTAGTTCACCAAAACGATCTACGAGTTCTTTTTCAAATCTTTCCAAACCGGACTCGTCTGCAATCGCGTTGAGCTGGGTGTATAAATTAAGTCGTTCCGTAATGTTATTGATGTAATCGTCTGGGAAGAGCAGTTCAAAATCCGTATCCAGTTGTGTTTCTTTAACAAAGACTTTAGGTTTGTCACCTTCCACTTCTTCGTATAGTTCCTTGAATTCGTTCTCCTTGAGTTCCTCAATAGCTTCGGCCAATATCTTTTGATAGGTCTCAAAACCTATTTCGTTGATAAATCCGCTTTGCTCACCGCCCAACAAATCCCCAGCACCACGGATTTCCAAATCTTTCATCGCAATATTAAACCCACTGCCCAATTCCGTAAATTGTTCCAAAGCTTCAATACGTTTACGGGCATCCGCTGTCATTACCTCGTAAGGTGGGGTAATAAAATAGCAAAAAGCTTTTTTATTGCTTCGTCCTACACGACCCCGCATTTGGTGCAGATCGCTCAACCCAAAATTATTGGCGTTATGGATAAAAATGGTGTTGGCATTGGTAACGTCCAAACCGCTTTCTACAATGGTGGTGGAAACCAAAACATCAAACTCCCCATTCATAAAGGAAAGCATTAGGGTTTCCAATTTTTTACCCTCCATTTGTCCATGGCCTATACCAATTTTAGCATCTGGAACCAGCCGCTGTAGCATGCCGGCGACTTCCTTGATGTTTTCAATTCGGTTATGGATAAAGAAAACCTGTCCGCCCCGCTGGATTTCATACGAAACCGCATCCCGAATAATTTCTTCATTAAACCGGATTACCCTACTTTCAATAGGATAGCGATTGGGCGGTGGGGTGGTAATTACCGATAAATCCCGGGCAGCCATCAAACTGAACTGTAAGGTCCTTGGGATGGGTGTGGCCGTTAATGTCAATACGTCTACATTTTCTTTAATGGACTTTAATTTGTCCTTTACCGCAACCCCAAACTTTTGCTCTTCATCAACTATGAGGAGCCCCAAATCCTTGAATTTTACGTTCTTGTTCACCAATTGGTGGGTGCCGATAATAATATCTACTTTGCCCGCTTCCAAGCGCTCCATGGTATGCCTCTTTTCTTTTGCCGTTCTAAAACGGTTGAGGTAATCTACGGTTACGGGCATCTCTTTTAAACGTTCTTTAAAGGTACGCGCATGCTGGAACGCCAAAATAGTGGTCGGCACCAATACCGCTACTTGCTTGCCATTATCAACGGCTTTAAATGCGGCCCGGATGGCTACTTCCGTTTTTCCAAAACCAACATCCCCGCAAATAAGACGATCCATGGGGCGTTCGCTTTCCATGTCTTTTTTGACATCGGCGGTGGACTTTTCTTGGTCGGGTGTGTCCTCATAGATGAAAGACGCTTCCAGCTCGTGTTGTAAATAGCTGTCCGGAGCATACTGAAAGCCTTTCTCCAACCTTCGCTTGGCGTAAATTTTAATAAGGTCGAACGCAATTTTCTTGACCCTGCTTTTGGTTTTTTCCTTAACTTTTTTCCAAGCCCCGGACCCTAGTTTGTAAATCTTTGGCGGTGCGCCGTCCTTACCATTGAATTTTGAAATTTTGTGCAAGGAGTGTATGCTAACGTACAGGATATCGCGCTCGCCATACATCAATTTTATAGCCTCTTGCTTTTTGCCTTCAACATCTATTTTTTGCAGTCCGCCAAATTTGCCGATACCATGGTCAATGTGGGTAACGTAATCCCCAATTTCCAGTTTGTTGAGTTCTTTGAGCGTAATGGCCTGCTTTTTAGCATAGCCGTTCTTCAGGTGGAATTTATGATACCGCTCAAAAATTTGATGGTCCGTATAGCAAACAATCTTTAAATCGTTGTCCAAAAATCCTTGATAGAGAGGAAAGACCACGGTTTTGTAATGTACACTTCGACTATGCTCTGTGTTCGAAGTTCTATTATTGATGCCTTGGCTGTTTTCAAGGTCGCTAAGCTCTGTCGAAGCGAAAATATCATGGAAGCGTTTGGCCTGTTGCTCCGTGGCACAAAAGATATAATTGGTATAACCTGCTGCATGGTTATCGTTGAGGTTTTCAATAAGCAGGTCAAACTTCTTGTTGAAAGAAGGTTGTGGTTTGGTATTGAAAATTACCTCCGAGTTAGTCGACAAGTCACCTTGGTGGTTGAGCTTGGTCGAAACTCCGAATTCCACTACCGAGAAATCTTGCAATTGTATTTTAAATACTTGGGAGTTTAAAAACAGCTCCGTTGGTTGGGCATGCTTGATATCTTCACCCAGTTTGTCAAAACTTTCTTCCGCTTTTTTAAAATTGGTATCAATGCGGTCATACACCAAATCTAGATTTTTGGTAAAAATCACTGTTTTAGGGGCGATGTATTTTAAAAAGCTTTCCCGGGTCTCATGCACCAGCTTGTTGGCTACATTAGGGATAATACTGATTTTTTTGACCTTCTCCGTAGATAGCTGTGTTTCCACATCA
>CALEYA010000097.1 GCA_937926215.1 uncultured Croceitalea sp.
AGCTTTCAAAATTATCGTTTCTAGAAAAGGTAAAATCGCCCGCTTCCTTTGTGGCCAGGGTACCTCCTTTAAATACCAAAGTGCCTGATTCTCTAACCAGTTTAAATCCTTCACCAACTGCAGCAGTTTGGAATTCTTCTTTTGGCACGCAAAAGTTGATCATAAAAGAAGGATTGTTTCGGTTTTTTGCATCCATCAACATTAAACATACCTCTCCCTCCTCCAGGGTAGCGAACCAATGCCCCGAGCTAATATCATATTTATGATTAAAGGTGCTAAAATTAATATGGTTTGTTGCCTGTTTCTGTTCTTTGCTCTTTTGAGCACATGAATATTGTGTTAGGAATGCTACTGCGATGAAGCAAAGTGTAAAAAGTCTGTTCTTAGATTGCATGATTTTGAATTTTGATTGATTGTAATAATCTGTTCTGCAATGGTAAACTTCCTTTTTTAAGAATGGTTACAATCAAATAATAAAATAGTATCCTAGTGCAAGCTTGGCAGACTGGTTTAGGGCTTGTTTTTACAAAAAATCTAAAATAAATTTTGCTTTTTTGAATAAAAAAAACCTTCGATCTCTCGAAGGCTTTTCTGCTTGATGTGGAGAATACCGGAGTCGAACCGGTGACCTCTTGCCTGCCAGGCAAGCGCTCTAGCCAGCTGAGCTAATCCCCCTTAGCGGATGGCAAAGGAAACACTTTTTGCGTCAATTTCAAAATACAGGTCCTAGTCTTTTTTTACGCTCAGTACAAGCACGGGAATAGGCGCAAAAAACTCTTCCTTAAGAATGGTACTCTTTTCCCATAATTTTTTAAAGAAGCCCCGTTTACGTCTAAAAACACATAACAAATCCGGTTGTTTGGAGTTTAAATGTTCCAATACCCCCAAATAGGTCGTCGGCTTTTCCGTAATGGTCAGGTTCTTGCTTAAATCCAACAAGGCCGTATTAATTTTAAGGTCATCCTCGGAATAGCCCGGGGTTTTTACCAAGAGCAGGTTGACCACGGCCTGATGCTTGTTGATTATGGTAGCTAACGGATATAAAATCTTGTTTCGCTTTAAGATTCCCGATTTAAAAGCGGTAAGCACATTTTTTATGGGACTGTAGGTAGTACCCTTGGGCACTACCAAGGTAGGAATATCCGTCTGCTTTATAATACGGCCAGAAGTATTGCCCAAATACAACGCTTCATTAATATCGTTACTACGCGGCGCTATAATAAGCAAGTCAATGTTCAATTCTTTTTGGATGTCTTTTAATCCGTCTATGATATCACCATTATAGGAAGCAATTTTTACATCGACGCCCATGGTATCCATCCCGGCCACCATCTCCTTAATGCGTTCCCTGCTTGTAGCAGCTACCTTTTGCTCAACATTCCCCAAACTTCCCGCTCCTGAGGTCACTTGAAAAACATCCATAATATAGACGTTTGCCCCAAAATCGGCTGCAAAGCCCACGGCATACTTTAAGGTTTCTAAAGAATTGGGTGATGTACCTAAGGGTACCAATATATTGTTCATGGCCTGGTCATTAGTATTATACGTTAAATTTACAATTTAATCGAAATCATTGTATGATACGACATGCAAAGTTAGCCGAAATAGCGGAAATTCTTGCCATAACCAAGGCGTGCGCCGCTTATATGGAACAGAAAGGCATCTTTCAATGGAACGAACAATACCCATCAAAAGCAGCTTTTCTTACCGATTTTGAACGCGGGGAACTCTATGTACTTCTAGAAAAAGAAGCGCTTATTGGGGCCGTGACCCTTTCTACCCTAATGGATGAAGAGTATGAACCCATTGCCTGGCTCACCGAAACCACAAAGCATCTTTATGTACACCGTTTATGTGTCCATCCGGATTTTCAGGGAAAAGGGTATGCCCAAATTTTAATGGACTATGCTGAAGATCACGCCCGGAGACAGGGGTTCCCCTCCGTACGCTTGGATACTTTTTCCCAAAACAAACGAAATCAAAAATTCTATGAAACCCGGGGTTACCAAAAATTAGGGGATATCTTTTTTCCGAAGCAAAGCGAGCATCCCTTTCATTGCTATGAACTAGTTTTGTAGGCCAATGATTTCAAAAACAGCGGTCACCTTCAAGAATATCAATCGCCTGGCCATACCTGCCACTATTTCTGGTATTGCGGAGCCCATACTATCCATTACGGATACCGCTATTGTGGGCAATATTCCCGTGGACGGATTGGAATCCTTGGCAGCGGCAGGCATCGTCGGTTCCTTCCTTTCCATGCTTATCTGGGTTTTGGGGCAGACCAGAAGTGCCATATCTGCAATTATCTCCCAATATTTAGGCGCCGGGAAACTTAAAGAAGTGGAAGATTTGCCCGCACAGGCCATATTCCTCAATATTATGTTGAGCTTGGTCATTCTGGGCAGCACCATTTTTATTGTAGAGGATATTTTTAAATTGTTCGAAGCATCCGGTAAAATTCTGGAATACTGTGTTGCTTACTATTCCATTCGTGTTTGGGGCTTTCCACTAACCCTGTTTACTTTTGCCGTGTTCGGCATCTTCCGTGGGTTGCAAAACACGTACTATCCCATGCTTATTGCCATCATAGGGGCCGTCTTGAATATCCTATTGGATTTCGCAATGGTTTACGGCATTGATGGTCTTGTTCCTGCCCTATATTTAGAGGGGGCCGCTTGGGCCAGCCTTATCTCACAGGGAGTAATGGCTATTTTGGTGTTTTTTCTATTAAAATCTAAAACGGACATCAGCCTAAAACTTAGGTTTCCATTAAATAAAGAATTACGCCGTTTAATCGGCATGAGTCTAAACCTCTTTGTAAGGGCATTGGCTTTAAATACCGCTTTGATCGTTGCCGTTCGTGAGGCAACTTCCCTTGGCGATCGTTTTATAGGGGCGCATACCATTGCCATCAACCTTTGGTTGTTTTCCGCATTTTTTATAGATGGTTATGGAGCGGCAGGTAACAGTATGGGCGGAAAGCTTTTGGGTGAAAAAGATTATAACGGACTATGGAAACTTGCTAAAAAAATAACCTTTTACGGCATGCTGGTGAGTGTCTTTTTAATGGTTTTGGGACTTGTTTTTTATTATCCCTTAGGACGTATTTTTTCTAACGAAACCATAGTCCTCCAAACATTTTATGGCATTTTCTTTATCATGATTTTAGGCTTGCCCATGAACACCCTTGCCTTTGTGCTTGACGGACTTTTTAAAGGCTTGGGAGAAATGAAATATTTACGCAACGTACTCCTGTCCGCCACATTTTTAGGTTTTCTCCCCGCACTTTATATGGGGAGGTTGTTGGGATGGGGTTTTTATGCCATTTGGATCGCTTTTGTGGTTTGGATGGCAATAAGAGGTGGTGCCTTGGTCTGGAAGTTTAGAAGGAAATTTAGGCCATTGCTTCAAAACGTGTAATTTAGACTTTCGGAAGAAACCAGAAACCAGAAAAATGACAACAGCCCGACCCAACGGAAGTTTATACACCAAAATATCGCAACGCATAGCAACCATAGAATTTGGGCATCCGGCCAGTAATTCCTTTGTTTCAGAATTACTACAACGGCTTACGGACGAATTTGATGCGTTATCCACTAATAGCGAGGTTTCCATAATCGTCCTAAAATCTGAAGGGGAACGCGCTTTCTGTGCCGGGGCCTCTTTTGATGAACTGGTGGCCATTTCCAATCTAGAAGAAGGAAAAGCTTTCTTTAGCGGATTTGCCAATGTTATTAACGCCATGCGGTTGTGCGATAAACCCATCTTAGGTCGTGTCCAAGGAAAAACCGTTGGCGGTGGGGTTGGCCTGGCCGCAGCCTGCGATTATGTATATGCCACGGAAGCTGCCTCGATCAAGCTTTCAGAAATTTCAATCGGTATTGCCCCTTTGGTCATTGCCCCTGCCGTGGAACGTAAGATGGGTAAAAGCGGATTGGCAGAAATGGCCTTACACCCCACCGAATGGAAAAATGCGTATTGGGCCAAGGAAAAAGGCTTGTTTTCCAAGGTATTCGACTCCATTGAAGCCATGGATAAAGAACTGGAGCACCATGCACTCCAATTGGCCGCTTACAACCCAGAAGGACTGTCCGTACTAAAAAAAGCACTTTGGGAAGGCACGGGGCATTGGGACCAGCTGCTTAAGGAACGGGCAGAACAATCCGGTAGGTTGGCACTATCCAAAGCGACAAAGCAAGCCTTGGAAAAGTTTAAAAAATAGGTTTTCAACAACTAAGAACGATAGCATGAAAAAATTTGCAACCGAAATTAAATGGGGCTTCCTGTTCACGCTAGCTGCCCTTTTATGGATGGTTTTTGAGAAAACCATGGGCTGGCATGATGTCCATATCGCCAAGCACGCCATATATACCAATTTTTTTGCCCTAATCGCTATTACCGTATTTATCTTTGCCCTTATCAATAAGCGAAATACCGATTTAGGGGGTAAAATGACTTGGACACAGGGTTTTATTTCAGGTATTATCATAAGTATCGTTATTGCAATACTTGCACCACTTTCGCAATACATTACACACGAGTTCATAACGCCCAACTACTTTGAAAATGCCATTGCCAACGCCGTGGATAATGCAGGAATGACCAAAGAAAATGCGGAAGCCTGGTTCAATTATAACAGTTATACCATACAGGCAGTTTTTGGTGCATTGGCCATGGGTGTGGTAACTTCTGCCCTAGTTGCCTTGGTAGTAAAAAGAAAATAAACGGACAGGAAAAACGTTTATCCCAGTAATGATGCACAAAAAGCAACGTCAGAACTAAACAAATTGGACTCCTTATGGATGATATTCTTTCGATACTAAATAGCGATTTAATGATGCCGCTCTTGGCACTGTTGGTCATTGGTGTCTATCTTTTTACCCGATATAAAAACCGAAAAAGGTTCAGGAGATAAGCTTTACATTTTCATGTTCGGTTACTGCCACTTTCCGTTATCTTTGACGTGATGAAAAGTGTTATCGTTAAGCCTGGCCAAAAAGTCTACTTTGCCAGTGACAACCATCTTGGTGCGCCAAATGCCAAAGAAAGCCTTCCTAGGGAAAAGAAGTTTGTGGCTTGGCTGGACAGCATCAAAGAAGATGCCGCTGCCCTATTTTTAATGGGCGATCTTTTTGATTTTTGGTTCGAATATAAAAAAGTAGTCCCTAAAGGATTTACTCGCACGCTGGGCAAACTGGCCGAACTTTCCGATGCCGGCATTCCCATCACCTATTTTGTGGGTAACCACGACCTTTGGATGAACGGCTACTTTGAGGAAGAATTGAATATCCCCGTTTTTCATAAACCCCAGCTGCTAAAAATTAACGACACGACTTTCTTTATTGGCCATGGCGATGGTCTTGGCCCCGGAGACAAAGGCTTTAAACGTATGAAGAAAGTTTTTACCAATAGGTTGTGCCAATGGCTGTTTAAATGGTTGCATCCAGACTTGGGAGTACGGCTGGGCCAATACCTATCCGTAAGCAATAAGATAATTTCAGGCGATGAGGATGCCCAGTTTTTAGGCGAGGACAAGGAGTGGTTGGTGCAGTACGCCAAACGAAAATTGGAAAGCCAACATTACGACTATTTTGTATTTGGCCATAGGCACCTTCCATTAGAAATTGAACTGCAGGAAAATTCCAAATACATCAACTTAGGGGATTGGATCAGCTATTTTACCTATGGGGAATTTGATGGTTCCCAACTAAAACTTCGGACCTTTAACCAGACCACCTAACGGTTAAGGACATATCCCTTTTTCTTAAATTATTTTGTAGCATTACTGATGTTCCGCTACATCTTTTGATAAATCCAATTTTCTAAAACTAGGGGAAACCAATGCCGTAGCACCTACTGTAAGTAAGGTCATGCAACCCCCAAAAACCACTGCGGTAACGGTTCCCATCAACTTGGCCGTAACCCCACTTTCAAAAGCGCCCAATTCGTTGGAAGATCCTACAAAAATCGAATTTACGGAAGCTACCCTACCCCGCATATTATCCGGGGTCTTTAGTTGTAGAATAGTTTGCCGGATGATCATAGAAACCCCATCGACCGCACCACTTAGGAACAGGGCGATTACGGAAACCCAAAATGAGGTGGAAAGTCCGAATACAATGATGCACACCCCAAAAGCAAATATGGCCCAGAGCAATTTACTCCCCGCTTTTTTATGTAGCGGAAATCGGGTAGAGCCAAGCATGGTAATTGCTGCGCCAACGGCCGGGGCCGCCCTTAGAATTCCGAAACCTTCGGAGCCTACGTTCAAAATATCTTGGGCATAAATGGGTAACAAGGCAACGGCACCCCCAAACAAAACGGCGATCATATCCAAAGTCAATGCCCCAAAAACGGCCTTGCTACCAAAGACAAACTGCAGGCCATCTTTTAGGCTTTGCAATACAGGTTCCCCCAATTTTGGGTTCAGTATCGGTTTTTTTGAAATCTGGAACAAAAACAATAAGGCCAGTATAGAAAATACAACAATGATGCACATGGACCAATGCACGCCTATCCACCCAATGGAAAAACCGGCGAATGCAGGTCCCAAAACCGCAGCCATTTGCCATGTGGAACTACTCCATGTGGCGGCATTAGGGTAAATCCTTTTGGGAACCAATAAGGCTATCAAAGAAAAAATGGTAGGTCCAATAAAGGCCCGTACCAATCCACCTAAAAAAACCAAGGCATAAATACCGATAAGCAGGCTTTTGGTAGCATAAGTTTGTTCTACATAAGGCAGGGTAATTAGAAACAGGCCCAAGCTAACCACGGAGAACCCTAGGATGCATTTGACCAGTAAGCCCCTTTTTTCCTTTTGGTCCACAATATGCCCTGCAAAGAGGGCAATACTTACCGCGGGAATAATCTCCATTAAGCCAATAATTCCCAAGGAAAGTGGGTCTTTGGTCAACGAATACACCTGCCACTCTATTACGATAAACTGCATGGACCATGCGAACACCATGGCAAAACGTACACACAGAAAAATATTGAATTCCTTGAATCGTAATGCGGCGTACGGGTCCAATTTTTCCTTCATATTATATGGT
>CALEYA010000098.1 GCA_937926215.1 uncultured Croceitalea sp.
GGACCCTAAAATCCCAAAACCGGCTGTCCAAAGCCGTTCAAAAGCTGTTTTTGGCCCTTTTAAGACATCAAGACCAAGGCATGCCGCAGCTAGGATAAAAAGTTAAATCCCTAGAAACTAGCTAAATCGCCCGTCTATCCAAAAATCCTGAGGGGTTGTGCAACGGTTAGCATTGTTGGCATTGCGTTTCCTATCGGCTAATTAACATAAAAATAAATACCAAAGCGAACAGCGAACTAGGTAAAAAAGCTAAAAAATAATTTACATTCGAGCTTTTACTATCAACATCAATTTTTTCATTTGATAGCGCATATTTAATTGTTCTGATGATTAATAAAATTGATAAAATCGATGTTGTCAAGAATAATAGGGTTTTATTGAAGGCTATTTTTCAGCAAAGTTAATTCTAGATATTCATTGATAAGGTCAAAAAAGTACAAACCAAATCCAATTAGACCAATGATTACAGCATTTTTCTCTTTACTTAGCAAGTAGAAACCACCAGAAATCATTAACAATATAATTGATAGGAATTCTGGCAAATAATTCAAGCTAATAGAGTAATCCATTATTCCCACTGGATTTATTATTAGATTTTTAAAATGAATTAAGATTCCCAATAAAGTGAAATAGATATAGTCTTTCATTTATTTTTTTGTTCTTTAAATTCTGGCAGCTTTTAAATGAATGCCAACAATTGAAAATATGTAACGGTACATATATTTATTTATACCCGTAATTTACGGTATTAAAATAAATGCATGCCTATTCAAAAAGAAGAAAACTATTGGACCCAACGATACCAAGAAGAACGCACTGGTTGGGATATTGGGTATCCCTCCACACCCCTAAAAGCTTATATAGACCAATTGGAAAGTAAAGACCTGGACATCCTAATTCCCGGGGCGGGGAATGCTTATGAAGCGGAATGTCTATGGCAACAGGGGTTTAAAAACGTTTTTGTTTTGGACATTTCGCCAATACCCTTAAACGCATTTCAAATCCGGAATCCCGCTTTTCCAGCCTCTCAATTGCTTTGTACCGACTTTTTCCAGCTTCAAGGCCAGTACGACCTCATTTTGGAACAGACATTCTTCTGCTCTTTCGTCCCCACAGACGAAAACCGCACTGCATATGCCGAACAAATGCGTGCCCTTCTAAAACCGGAAGGCAAACTGGTAGGCCTTTGGTTTGATATTCCCTTGACCGGAGACCTTGAAAAGCGGCCTTTTGGAGGGGACCAAACACTATACGAACGCTATTTGACCAAATCACTGACCAAAGTGGTGTTTGAACGCTGCTACAACTCCATTCCCCCAAGGCAAGGAAAAGAACTCTTCGGTATTTTTAAAAAAAATAGAATCCAAAAGCTGTAGCTAATTTTCATAGGCTCTAGCCCTAAATCTTATCTACTGAAAAACAATGTTTTACAAGTAGTTAAACACATAACGTCATTCTTATAAGACCATGTGTCGTTTCTTTATCTTAATTATTTGTAGGATTTAAGTCTCATATAAATGTGCATTTTAACAACATTGATGCCGTTTTTAACGCTAGATCACAACAATATTTTTTATTAGCCGTCTTGCATAGGTAAGTTTGAGTACCTAATTGACTATCGGGGGGTTTTCAGTTAGGGCGTACTATGGTATGCCCATTCCCTCCTTGTTGATGCAAGACCAAACAAATGATAAAGTACCTATTGGCCATTGCCTTGTGCCTGCCTATGGTTGTTGCCGCCCAAACCGTTATCGATTTTGAGAGCGGTGCTGCGGGTTGGACCAATATCGGAACTCCAACTACAGGTGATTTTGTCGTTGGTAATCCCGTTGGGACCAACTGGCAATTGGAAGATGACAATACCCCTGGAGGGGTAAACGCCTTTTTTACGGCATTTAATCCTGGAGGCGGTGACGGAGGGGATGATGTTGATGGCGGAACTGCCATATTGCTTTCCCCTACCTTTACCATTACCACAACCTCAACCCTATCCATCCACTATTTCTTTGGACAACGCGATAATGCCGATGATGTGGAGGATTTCTTCCGATTGGAATATTCTACGAATAACGGACTAACCTACAATACTATGGTCGCTATTGGCGACGTAACCACTATCCCCGCTTGGACCGAAGCAACGGCTACCATCCCTGCGGGTTCCAGCCTAGTAATTAGGGTAAAAGCGGCGGATGGCTTGGTTGGCGGTGATATTATAGAGGCCGGTATAGACGATGTAATCATTACGCCCATATCATCCAATGATGTGGACGGCGATGGTATTGATGATAACGTGGACAATTGCACCACTACCGCCAACCCCTTACAAGAAGATCAGGATGGGGACGGTTTAGGTGATTCTTGTGATTTGGATGATGATAACGATGGGATTCCGGACAGTTTGGAATGTCCTATGGATCCTCCCAGCGGTGGCGATGTGGAGCCGGATGCCGTTTTCTTTGTACAAGGAACCACCCAACTTTTCTCCATTGCCAATAACACCAACGCACAAGGGTATGCAGAATCAGGATGGCAGCAGTCCGTCCAAGCTTTAGGTGGCGTCATTGTTGAAGACCTGGATTTTACCTCAACCACCTTCTCCAATGGTTCCATTGCGGTTACCAGTGATGGTATAAGTTCTACGCCAACCATTGGGCCTACAACGGCAGATGCCTTTATTTCTGGCGCTACGGGTTCCGGTTTGGTCATTAACCCCGGTGATGCCGGTATAGAACCGGACGATACGCTGGTATTTTCCAGCATTATAACATTTACGCAACCGGTATTTAGTTTTGGTTTTGACCTTATGGATTTCTTCGATCAGGGGCAGCCAGGTTCGTTTACCAATGTATGGCAGATTTTTTTGGATGGGGAATTGTTCTATCAGGTCATCGGGGATTCCGTAGGCGCAGGAAACACCGGTAATTTTAACATCACGGATGGCTTAGGCAACGTTTTGGGAACAGTAACCTTGGGACAAAACATAGAACAGTTTTTTGGGTTTATCCATCAGACCGGAGTTAGCCAAATCGATATCCGTTCCAACTTTACCCATAACGGTGGTATCAATATTGGTGAGGATGTCCACGGACTGGATAGTTTTAGGTATGCCACACAACCCGTAAACAATCAAGATGCGGATACCTTAATTGCTTGTTTGGATTTGGATAGCGATAATGATGGTATCTATGACGCTATTGAAGCTGGTCATGGCATCGCCCATACCGCTGGGGTCCTTTCAGGTCCTGTTGGCACGGATGGGATACCGGATAGCGTCCAGGCCGCTGGTCAGGAAAACAGTGGAACCATTAATTATACCGTACAGGATTCCGATTCCGATGGTACCTTTGATTTTAGTGCTTTGGATAGTGATGGTGATGGTTGCAATGATGTCTTGGAAGCAGGTTTTACGGAAAATCCCGGCTTGGCCGGAAACCTTGCGGGAACAGGTGTGGACATCACAACCGGCTTAGTAACCGGAAATACGGACGGATACACGGACCCAGAGGACAACAATAGCAATGGCACTTTGGATTTTAGGGAGGCAGGAGCCGCACCCACCATCAACCAACAGCCGCAGGATATTACAACCGGCATTGGGACTACGGCAAACTTTACCGTTGACGTTACAGGAAGTACCTTTTTATACCAATGGCAACTAAGTACCAACAATGGGGTATCCTTTTCCGATATTCCGGGGGAGAACGCTTCAACGTTAGCAATACCCATATTGCTGCCTGCTTTAGATGGGAATAGGTACCGTGTACAAATTACCGATGCCGCATTCAATTGTACCACGATCGATTCTAATTCAGCTCTGTTAAGTCTTGATATTCCGGATTCCGATGGGGACGGTATTTTTGATATTGACGATTTGGATGATGATAACGATGGTATTTTAGATGCTGTAGAATGCCCACAAACCATTCTTTGGGTAACTGATGGAGCTACCAGAACCTCAGAACAAAATACCATTGATAAATTGACCGCTTTGGGATATACGGTAACCGTTGTCGATGATAATGTTGGTGACGATGCCAATAATTTTGGGGCAGTCTTTGTTTTTGAGGACGTACTTAGTGGGACCGCCTTGGCGAATGTGGCCAACCTAGTGAACACTACAAACGGTGTTATCACCAGTGAAAATGCCTTGCATGACGACTTATTAAATGCCAGTGTCGGTGGCAACAATGCCACCGCTTTGATCAATATCATCGACAACGCCCATCCCATTACGGCAGGCTTACCGCTTGGTAATTTGGATATTGGCAACGCACGTTTCCATACAAACGGCATTAGTTCTGGAACCCATTTGGGGCTTCATCCCAATGGGGAAGTTTCCCTTGCGGTTTGGGAAGTTGGAGATGCTTTAGAAACGGGCACGGCTCCCGGAAGAAGGGTAATCGTACCCCATGTAGACGATTTCAACGCGGCCGGGGAAGACCTACTGGTAAAAGCCATTATCTGGACAGCAGGTATTGACACTGATGGCGATGGCATTAGCGATCATTTGGACCTAGATAGTGATAATGATGGTATTTATGATGCGATTGAGGCGGGTCATGACGTAGCACAAACCGCAGGTAGATTAGCGGGTGCTATAGGTACGGATGGCGTTCCAGATAGCGTTCAGGCTGCAGGTCAAGAAAATAGCGGTACGGTCAACTATATCCTTGCTGATTCCGATTCCGACGGTATTTTAGATTTTATGGTGCTGGATAGCGATGGTGATGGTTGTAATGACGTTGTCGAAGCAGGATTTACAGAAAACATGACGGTTTCCGGTACGCTATCTGGAACCGGAATTGATAGCCTGACCGGGCTTGTTACCGGAAATACGGATGGATATACCGCTCCTAGGGACGGCGATACCAACCTTGTTTTTGATTATAGGGAAGCGGGACTTGCTCCGGCAATCACCACGCAACCGGAGAACTTTGGCGGTGTGCCGGGTTGTAATGCCACATTTACGGTAGTGGCGAGCAATACGGACACCTACCAATGGCAGGTATTCAATGGAAGTATCTGGGTAAATCTGACCGATACCGCACCCTACAGCGGTACTACAACCGCAACCTTGACGGTAACCAATGCCACCACCGCAGAAAATGGGGAGCAATATCGGGTGCTTTTGGTGAACCAAGCATTTTTGTGCGATCAACCCACATCAGATGTGGTTACCCTTACCGTACGGTTTACCAAAGTAATTACCAACAGGGGTATTACGTATCGGGTACGAAAAAACTAGCCAGAACCCAACCTATAGGTCTTTCTTCAAACCGCATGCAAAAGTAATGACTATAGTTATGTCACTTCGAGCGGCCGCCTGCCGGACGGGCAGGGAGACGAGAAGTAGTTATAAAAACGTCTACTTGAATTAGGTCTCGACTTTAGTTTATCTTGAGCTCAAGCGAAAGGCTCGACCAGACAAGCATAATTATATTTCTGATAATTAGATGTAAAAAAGGCAATGAATATGGATTATGTCACTTCGAGCGCCCGTTTGCAGAACGGGTAGGGAGACGAGAAGTAGTTATAAAAACGTCTACTTGAATTAGGTCTCGATTGCAATTTACCAGACAAACACAGTCTAGTTTAACCCTCTATTTTGTCAGCGCATTGCATGCTTGAAAAAAAGTTGTATTGCTAAAAAAACAACCCTTCCAAAAAAGAATGGAAGGGTTGCCCTTAATTTTGGATTTGAACGTAATTAATCCGCTATGCGTTCAAATTTCCATTGCTGATTTACACCTCCATGAAATCGCCAAGTAATGACATTGGTTCCGAATTCTTGTCGGCGCCCGGCCACATCCATATATCGATTGTCACCAAGATTTCTTAAATAAAAATAATCCTCTTCCGGACTGGGTTCGGCTACCCATTGCTGATCAGCCTCACTACCAAATTGGCGCTGTTCAACATTAATATCCCTACTAGCAACGGCTTTGTTGGAATAGTTGGATGTTATGACATAGGCACCGGAATCAAGTACTTCCAGATGAAATTGCTCACCTTCCGCTTCTCCTGTTTGCGTCCCTTGATGAATATTGATACCATCATCCGTAGAAAGACTGGCCAAACCAATAGCACGGTCACTGTGTCTTACCTTAATAAGGTAACTCCCTTCAGGTATGACCAAACTTTCCTGTGTTCGGATTTTACTGATTATCTGTAAGCCCCTGGAGCCGGATGCCGCGAATATGAAATCACCTTTGGATACCACATGGTTGATAGAACCGTTTAATTCTATAACACCCATTAAGTCTATAATGTCGTTCTTAACCCGTATAGCCAAGCCAGCTCCGCCATTTGCCAAAAGTGTAACACTACCTTCAACATCAACAGCATTGGTGACCCTATCAGCTTCGACAACATTTTCTGGATCAATAAGAATAGGCAGCCTTTCTTCTAAAGCTCCGGTATCAAGATCAAATATTGCCGCTCCATTATTACCCTCAGCTACGACCAGTTTATCATCTTCGATAGCTATCGTA
Source organism: uncultured Croceitalea sp. (assembly GCA_937926215.1). GTDB lineage: Bacteria > Bacteroidota > Bacteroidia > Flavobacteriales > Flavobacteriaceae > Croceitalea. Next base: position 6,492 of record CALEYA010000098.1, read on the forward strand.
CGCTTGGCTCCAGCAACAAAATCCGTTCTTGTAGCGATCTGCGAAACTTCATTTAAATCCGTGTCAAGGACCCTAACCCCTGTAACACCATCCAATACGGCTACTCTGTTATTTGAAGACTCCACCCATCGTAAATCTTCAAAAGCAACTTCATTGGACCTTACAAAGCCGTCAGCATCGTATTTTGCAAGAACACCGGCAACACCGCTAGAGACATAAAAGAAATTTCCCAATTTGGTGATACCCGTTGCTGTTTGGCCTTCTTGGTAAAAATAGCTTACATCATTTAAGTCTATTACCCCATTGTTCACCGCTATCTTTGCGATAAAGGATTCGCCGGTTGCTTCTAGGACATTTCGAATATTAACCCCTCCAAGAACATACAAATACCCATTGTCGTAAATAATTACATTGGCATCCCTGTCATTCATATACATTCGTGATGTTAGCACAGGTGCTTCAGGATTACGTAAATCAATGACGTCTACGGCGCCTGCATAATCTTCGCCCGCAGTATTATATGATACGTAAGCGAAATCATTGGCCATAGCGATATGCGTAGCGGCTAGATCGGTATTCCCATCAAAACTTGGGCTTTGTACTTGGCCAACTAAATTCAGATGGAAATCGTTACTGGCATTTGAGGTATCCATATTGATATTGCCAGAAGTCGCGCTTGCGGAACGATTTAATCCTAAACCACCCGTCTTTTCCAGCGGAACAGCGTCATATACTTCATCCTCAAAATAAATATCCAGCACACCATTGGATTCTCTTGAAACGGAATTTAAGAGAAGGGTATTACTTTCTTCTAAAACTAGGGCTTTACCTTGGCTTTGTAGATCAAAAACGGTAGTCTCATCGGAACAACCCGTTAATGCAAATAAAACCGCAACACACAAAATGTAGTAGTTCTTCATAATTAATAAGTAGGTTAAAACTTTATTTGGTCCACACACAACATCCAAATGTTTCATTTATTGTACAAGCACACTCTTTTTCGATAAAATACTAAAAATCAGTGTAGTTCACCGATGAAATTCCTTAACACCTTTTTAAGAAAAGCCGCATCCCATTTCTTTATCTTTAGACGGCTAATTCAACTTAAACTATACCATGAAAAAAGTGCTGTCTTCAGCGATGCTCTTGGCATCTTTATGTTTATTTTCCCAAGAATTCACCATGGATCTTGTACAAGATCTAAAACCACGTAATATTGGCCCAGGAGGTATGAGTGGACGGGTAACCGCCATTGACGTGGTCAACACCGATCCAGACGTAATGTACGTGGGTACGGCCTCTGGCGGTATATGGAAATCCACTTCTGGTGGTATCAAATGGGAACCTATTTTTGATAAGGAGCTTACCGCTTCCATTGGGGCGGTTGCCATACAGCAATCCAATCCATCGGTCATTTGGGCCGGGACCGGGGAAGGAAATCCACGGAACAGCCTTAACGGGGGCTACGGGGTATACCGATCCCTTGATGGCGGAAAGAATTGGAAAGCGATGGGATTGGAAAAGACAAGGCACATCCATAGGATCATTATAGACCCAACAGACCCAAACACCGTTTATGTTGGGGCAATTGGTTCCCCATGGGGCGTTCATCCAGAACGGGGTGTTTACAAAACAACGGATGGCGGGGTAACCTGGGACAAAATCCTGTTTGTAAACAATACAACCGGTGTGGGTGATATGGTCATGGATCCCACCAATCCAAATAAACTTATCGTAGGTATGTGGGAACACAAACGCGATCCGTGGTTCTTTAAATCCGGAGGGAAAGGTAGCGGTCTTTATATGACCCATGATGGTGGCAAGAACTGGAAAAAACTATCAGATGAAGATGGCTTGCCCAAAGGGGAATTAGGCCGTATTGGAATTGCCATAGCAAAAAATAAACCCAATGTGGTTTACGCCTTGATCGAGGCCAAAAAAAATGCCTTGTACAGATCTGAAGATGGTGGGTTCCAATGGAAAAAGGTCAACGACAAAAACGATATTGGCAACCGGCCTTTTTACTACTCGGACATTCATGTTGACCCGCAAAACGAAAACAGGGTATACTCTGTCTTTACCTATGTAAACGTATCTGAAGATGGCGGCAAGAACTTTACGCAACTCATGCCTGCCTACGGGGTAGACAATGGGGTACATCCGGACCACCATGCCTGGTGGATACATCCGGACAACGGCCAGTTTATGATGGATGGGAACGATGGCGGAATGAACATCACCAAAGATGGCGGCAAAACGTGGCGTTTTGTAGGAAACATTCCCGTAGCGCAATTTTATCACATTAATGTGGACAATGAATTTCCGTATAACGTTTATGGGGGTATGCAGGATAACGGTTCTTGGCGAGGGCCTGCTTATGTTTGGCGCGCCCAAGGCATCCGCAACGATTACTGGCAGGAAATAAGTTTTGGCGATGGTTTTGATGTGGTTCCCGATTTGGATGATAGCCAATACGGGTATTCCATGAGCCAACAAGGGTTTGTTTCGCGATACGACTGGAAAACCGGGAACAACTACAGTGTTCGCCCCACCCCACCTGATGCGGATACCAAATTGCGTTTTAACTGGAATGCCGCTATTGGGCAGGACCCTTTTGACAATAGTACCGTGTATTTTGGTAGTCAGTTTGTGCATAAGTCGACGGATAAGGGATTGACGTGGGAAGTCATTTCACCGGATTTGACTACCAATGACCCCGAAAAGCAAAAACAAGGCGAAAGCGGTGGGCTAACAATGGACGCCACCGGAGCGGAAAACCACTGTACCGTTTTGGTGGTGGAACCTTCTTTAGTTGAAAAAGATATGCTTTGGGCCGGCACGGACGATGGCCGTGTGCACTATACCCAAAACGGTGGAGGCTCGTGGACGGAAGTAACGGCCAATATTAAAGGCTTGCCCAAAGGAAGTTGGATACCACAAATAAAGGCCTCCAAAACCAATAAAGGAGAAGCATTGCTTATAGCCAACGATTACCGCAGGTTCAATTACACCCCTTATGCCTATCGCACCAAAGACTATGGGAAAACGTGGACAAGGATAGTGGATGGTAGCGATGTGGAGAGTTATACGCTTGCCATTGTTGAGGATGAAGAAAATCCAAATTTGATGTTCTTAGGTACGGATGATGGCCTTTACATTTCCTTTAATGCCGGAAACAACTGGAAAAAATGGACGGAAGGTTTCCCCACCGTATCCACCAAAGATTTGGTGATCCATCCAAGGGAGCAGGATTTGGTCATTGGCACCTTTGGCCGTGCGGCATGGGTGTTGGACGATATTCGTCCGTTACGCGCGCTTGCAGCGGATAACTCCTTTCTAAAGGAGGACATCAAACTGTTTGAGTCGCCAACGGCATACCAAGCGGCATACCAGCAAGCCACAGGAAGCAGGTTTGGGGCGGATGCCATTTACAATGGTGAAAACCGAAAAAGGGGTGCCATGATTACCTACTACCTTAAAGAAGGGAAAAAAGTGGAGAAAAAAGAGACTAAAAAGGAAGGTGAATCGGAGGAAGATGGTTCCAAAGAGGAAGGGATAACCTCGAAAACCCTTAGCGGTGTCCAAAAGAAAGATTCCATCCAATTTGATTTTTATGATGGGGAACGACTGATCAGAACCTTAAAATTCAAAACCCCGGAAAAAGCCGGTTTCCATAGAGTGTATTGGGCTATGGATGAAAGAGGAGCCGATAGGCCATCACGAAAAATAAGCAAAAACAAAAAGGAACGCGGTGGCGTGCGCGTTAAGCCCGGAACTTATAAAGTAAAAGTGAGCTTTGGTGAAACCGTGGATGAAACTATGGTGACCGTAAAAAGTGACCCTAGATTAGCGGTGGGCCAACAAGCCATGACCGAGGTTTACGAACACGGTAAAAAACTTGAGCAACTTACCCAAATCGCCGCGGATGCCATTAAACAATTGGTGGAAAGTAAGGATTTGATCAATGCCTTTTCCAAAGAAATGAAGAAGTTGGACAACGATGCGTATAAGGAAAACATAAAAACTTCCAAAGAGCTGGTAAAAGAGATTGATGCCATTGTTGCCCTGTATTTAGGAAAAGAGGACAAAAGACAAGGCATTACCCGCAATCCGGAAATTACCGTTATGCAACGTATCAATACGGCCAATAGGTATGTTTTTAGTCGTAAAACGGGCATTACCAAAACGGAACGCAACCTCATTACTTTTGCGGAAGAAGAATTAAAAGAAGCGCTTGCCAAAACCAATAGCTTCTTCAGCCAGAAATGGGGTGCCTATCAAAAAACAATAGAGGCGCTGGATCTATCTCCTTTTAAGGAAGTAGAAACATTTACAATTGATTAAAAGAACACATCATGAAAAAAACACTTTTAGTACTACTAGCGGCATCACTTTTTTTGTGTTGCAAAGAAGAAAAGAAAAAAGCACCCTCCATTGCGGAAACGATGCAAACTTATACCATTGCCCAAATGATGGATAATGAAGCTATTGGTGGGGGAAGTTTTTCGCCCGATAAATCCAAGCTTTTGATTTCCAGCAACCGCAGTGGCATTTATAATATGTATACTGTTGCAACCAATGGCGGGAATATGCTACCAATTACGCAATCCGATAGTTCTTCGGTTTTCGCCACTTCGTACTTTCCCAACGATGAACGGATGCTGTTCCGCATGGACGGAAATGGCGATGAAATTTATCATATCTATCTCCGAGAGGAAGACGGGAGCCATAAAGATTTAACCCCTTATGAAGGAGCTAGGGCAAATTTTTCGGGATGGGCGGCAGATAAAAAAAGTTTTCTTTTTTCGTCGAATAAAAGAGACCCTAGATATACGGACCTCTACGAAATGGATATTGAAACCTTTACACCAAAAATGCTTTATAAAAACGAAGATGGCTATTTTATCGGCGGACTGTCGGATGATAAGAACTATGTAACGCTAATAAAGCCTATCAATACCAACGATGCTGACCTGTTTCTGTATGATATGACCTCAAAATCATTGACCAAAATCAATAATAACCAAAGCGCCAATAGCCCTCAAGATTATTCTCCAGATGGAAGTGCCCTATACTATACCACGGACGACGGTGGCGAGTTTGCCCAGTTGATGAAATACACTATTGCAGATGGAACAACGGAAAAAGTGCTTTCCAAGGATTGGGACATTATGGGCTCTTACTTTACGGATTCCGGTAAGTATCGGGTCACTTATATTAATGAGGACGCAAAAAATACCATAGAAGTTATGGATGTGGCAACCGGAAAAAATATTGACCTACCATCCTTTGATACAATGGATATTACCAATGTAGCTTTTTCCAGGGACGAAAAATCGATGCGTTTCTATGCCGGGGGGTCACATACCCCTTCCAATCTTTTTGTTTATGATTTGGAAAGCAAAGAGCAAACCCAATTGACCAATGTGTTGAATGATGAGATACAGGCAGAAGACTTGGTCAACGCAACCGTAATTCGCTATCCTTCCTTTGATGGCCTGGAAATTCCTGCCATTTATTACAAGCCGCACCAGGCTTCGGAAGACCATAAGGTTCCTGCACTGGTTTGGGTACATGGTGGTCCAGGAGGGCAGTCCAGACAGGGGTTCAATTCGTTTTTACAATATATGGTAAACCACGGCTATGCGGTGTTGGCAGTAAATAACCGCGGCAGTAGTGGTTATGGAAAAACCTTCTACCAAATGGATGACCTTAACCATGGCGACAAGGATCTAAAGGACTGTGTAGAAGGAAAAAATTGGTTGGCTTCACAGCCAGAAATCGATGCCAATAAAATTGGTATTATCGGCGGTTCCTATGGCGGGTATATGACGATGGCAGCTTTGACCTATACCCCAGAAGAATTTAATGTTGGAGTAAACCTCTTTGGTGTTACCAACTGGATCCGTACCCTTAGGAGCATTCCGCCATGGTGGGAGGCCCAGAAAGAAGCACTGTACAAAGAATTGGGAGATCCCAACAGCGCGGACTCCGTTCGTTTAAGAGAGATATCGCCCTTGTTCCATACCGATAAAGTAACCAAACCCTTAATTGTTCTGCAAGGTTCAAAAGACCCTAGGGTACTCCAAGTAGAATCCGATGAGATCGTAGCCGGAGTGCGTAAGAACGGTGTCCCCGTTGAATATGTGCTTTTTGAAGATGAAGGGCACGGTTTTGTAAAGAAAGAGAACCAGATAACCGCTTACAGCAAGGTCTTGGAATTTTTGGACACCCATTTAAAAGGTGAAGAAGCAACGCCGATCAAGGACAGTAGTATTTAATATATTTTAAAGAAAATGGAAAACCACCTTTTCACATGGTCGAAAAGGTGGATTATTTGGTAAATCTATGAGAAAACTAATGGTTTTTTGTGCGTTGGTTACCCTAAGCCTTCAAGCACAGGAAAATGGTGAGGATAATACCGGAATATGGTATATGTATTTTGGGACCAACAAAATAGCAGAGCGTTTTAGTTTGCATACGGAAGCGCAGTTTCGGTATTTTGAAACTTCCGGCAATTTTAACCAACTACTCCTGCGCACAGGGTTGAACTACCATATCAATCCCAACGCCATTGCCACATTAGGGTACGGCTTTATCAATACAGATCCGGATTTTGAGGATACCCGGGTAATTTCTGGTGATATTCTTGCGGATGACATCCGCATTAAGGAACATCGTATCTTCCAACAGTTCATCCTAAAAAATAAGGTTTGGGAGTTTTTGTTTGAACATCGATACCGCTTGGAACAACGCTTTATCACCTTTGCGGAAAGCGGTGACCCAGATTTTCGAAGGAGTACCCAACACCGGGCCCGGTACCGTATTCAAGCCACCCTGCCGCTTACCAATACGTTTTTCCTCAATTTTTATGACGAACTTTTCATCAACTTACAGGATAACCTTTTTGGACAAAATAGACTTTATGGGGCATTGGGAATCCATATTACGGAAAATAGCAGCCTACAATTGGGATGGTTGCGCAATCAATTTTCTTCGGCGGTTTTTGACAGGTTTCAGATAGGATTTTTCTTTAATCCCGACCTAAGGAAAAAATAAACAGCTTCTGAGCTATACACGGCATTTATAAGAAGATACCGTAAAATTTTGGAATCAAGCTTAGGCGCAACCTGCCTGACAGTAGTCAGGTCTAACGATCGATTATCGAGTCAAAACTTTAACTATGAACCTGCAAAAGATAGCATTTACCAATAAAGAAGGACAAAAACTGGTAGGTAGATTGGAATTCCCTGCCGATAGGGAACCCCATAACTTTGCGTTATTTGCGCATTGCTTTACCTGTACCAAAAACCTATCTGCAGTAAAAAATATTAGCAAAGCGCTGACACAAAACGGATTTGCCGTTTTACGGTTTGATTTTACCGGACTTGGGGAGAGTGACGGCGATTTTGCCGATACCAACTTTTCAGGTAATGTGAATGATCTTATTGCGGCGTCCGATTTTTTAAAGTCCAATTACCAAGCACCTTCCTTGCTTATAGGACATTCCCTTGGTGGTGCGGCCGTGATCTTTGCCGCTGCGGAGCTTAGCACGGTACAGGCAGTAGCTACCGTTGGTGCACCCTCAAATCCTAAGCATGTACAGCACCTCTTTAGAAGTGGTTTGGAGGAAATAAAGGCAAATGGACAAGCTATCATCAATCTTAGTGGGCGGGATTTTACCATAAAAAAACAGTTTGTTGACGATCTGGAAACCAAATCCCTTCCGGAAACCGCAAAATCCCTACGGAAACCTTTATTGGTCATGCATTCTCCGCAGGATGACACAGTCGGTATCAAGAATGCGGAGGAAATCTATATTGCCGCGCATCACCCCAAAAGCTTTGTTTCCCTAGATGGTGCGGACCATTTGCTTTTTAACAAACGGGATTCCATTTATGTTGGTGAAGTTATTGCGGGATGGGCACAGCGATACTTACAAATAGAAGAACGGATACCCAAGACATTGCGAACCAAGCATCAGGTTGTGGCCAGTTTGGATGCCGATGACGGATTTACCACGCAACTAAAAGTTGGCAAACACTATTTATTGGCAGATGAACCGGAAAGCTTTGGAGGCAATGATTATGGTCCCTCGCCTTACGAACTGGTTTCCGCAGGCCTATCGGCATGTACCGTAATGACCATTCAAATGTATGCCAAGCGCAAAGGTTGGGAAGTTACCAATGTAGAAGTGCATACTTCGTATAGCAAATCGCACGCACAGGATTGTGAAAATTGTGAAGATGACGGTACCAAAATAGATACTTTCCAGAGGGAAATCAGGTTTAGCGGGAATTTGGATGAAAAGCAAATACAACGCCTGCTTCAGATTGCAGATAAATGTCCGGTACACAAAACCTTACATACCGAAACACAGGTCATTACTACCTTATTGGTCTAGAACCGCATGTGTAAGATATCAAAATATTGAATCTCCAATTCGATAACGCTATGATGCAGCACTTTTAGCTTTGTTAAATAAGCGGTATCCGTAATTTCCCCAAGTAACTTTTTGTCCTTCAACCGATGATACGCTTTACTTAAGGTTTTTCTCTGCTTACAATAGCTTAGAAAGTCGAGATACTTTGAGGGTTGATAAACCAACATCCTTGTATATTTTTATAATTTGTAACAGTTCATGTTGGGGAACTTTGAACACTACTTAAACGTTTAATTACCGATTATCGTATTTTTTATACATTTTATCGGTGATTTTAATGATTTTGAGAACATACACTATGGAAAATCAGCTACTTAAGAGTCCTGTTTTTAAAATTACCCTAACGGCCAATTATTATGCACTGTTGTTACCGGAAGCTATCATTGGCCCTTTTTTAGCAAAAAATAAAAAAAGGGTACGGGCAGTCGCGCGCTATGAGAATAAAGAACTGGAATTCTTTGGGGCAATCCAAAAACGGCATGGCGACCATTTTATGATGTTTGGAAAACGTTATCAAAAGGTACTGGGGTTGTTTCCCAACGACATTTTTGAATTGCAATTTTTTGAGGATACTTCAAAATATGGGGTGGAAGTACCTGAAGAATTTGAAGCCGTAATGCTTAGCGATTATGATGCTTTTCAACTATTTGAATCGCTTACACCCGGCAAACAAAGGGGCCTTATTTATGCGATAGCCAGATATAAGAATTCCCAAATCAAGATTGACAAGACCTTATTGATATGCGAAAACCTTAAACGGGGTATAAGAAATCCCATGGAACTCTTAAAAAATGCTTAAAATGAGGTCCTCAAGATCCGGTATTATTCTATTACAAAATTGCAACACTTAATGAAGTGTTAAAAAGTTTCAAATCCTGTTATTTTTGATTTTGATCGTGCATCTTTAGAAAAAAATCAAAACAATGACCAAAACTAATGTATCGCTAATTATTAGCATGTTCCTCTTAGCCATTGGATTAGGACAAACCGAACCTATTGTGACGGCTAAAAAAGAAATTGAAACGCAGAAAATACCCGTTGACCCTCAGGTTAAAATAGGGAAATTACCTAACGGACTTACCTACTACCTTAAAAATAATGGCAAACCAGAGGATAAGATTGAATTAAGATTGGTTGTCAATGCCGGGTCTATTATGGAAACCGACCGACAATTGGGTCTTGCACATTTTATGGAGCACATGAACTTTAATGGTACCAAAAACTTTGAAAAAAATGATTTGGTGGATTACCTGCAAAGTATTGGGGTTAAGTTTGGTGCAGATTTAAATGCCTATACCAGTTTTGATGAAACCGTTTATATCCTACCGATTCCAAGTGATGATCCTGAAAAGTTGGAAAAAGGATTCCAAATTATAGAAGACTGGGCCCATAACACATCATTGACCGAGGAGGCCATAGATGGCGAACGTGGGGTTGTTCTTGAAGAATTACGTTTGCGTTTAGGGGCGGATGAACGTATGCAAAAAGTTACATTGCCTAAAATGATGTATGGCTCAAAATACGCGGATAGACTTCCTATTGGCACCAAGGAAAACTTGGAAAACTTCACCTATGATGACGTAAGGGATTATTACAAAAGCTGGTATCGACCAGATTTGATGGCCGTTGTTGCCGTAGGGGATCTCGATTTGGATACTATGGAAAAGAAGGTCGTTGAACACTTTTCCAATATTCCAAAGGCCACAGATCCGGAAGAAAGAAAAGCCTATGAACTACCCAACCATCAGGAGACTTTGATTGCGGTTGCTGCAGATGAAGAGGCTGCGTTTACCCGTGTACAACTAATGTATAAAGATCGTAAAAGGTCCAATAAAATGGAAAACCTTAGGGATTACAGAAACAACCTTATAAGAAGTTTGTTCTCAACCCTAATTAATAATAGGCTAAGCGAGTTGCGTAATGGGCCTAACCCGCCATTTGTATTCGGTTTTTCTTTTTATGGAGGAACTTTTGCGCGAACCAAAAATGCATATCAATCCATTGCTCAAACCAGCCCAGAAGGTCAATTAAAAGGTTTAGAGGCTTTACTGCAAGAGAACGAAAGGGTAAAACGCTATGGCTTTCAAAAATCTGAACTTGGGCGCGCCAAGAAAAGCCTGTTGGCACAAATAGAGCGTAATTATAATGATCGCGACAAACAAGAAAGTGGAAGAATAACCGGGGAATACATCCAGAACTACCTGAAACAGGAACCTATTCCAGGCATTATATGGGAATATGAAACTACAAAACGCTTATTACCTACAATAACCCTAGAGGAAGTAAGTGCGCTTATTAAAGACTTTTTACATGATGACAATAGGGTAGTTATTCTAACCGGACCAAAGAAAGAGGGTTTAGAAATGGTTACCGAAGAAGCCATCAGAAGCTTAATTGATAAAATTGAAAACTCGGATCTAGCCCAATATAAAGATGAAGAGGTACGCAGTCAATTGATTGAAAAAATTCCCGCTCCGGGAGCGGTTGCAAATACAGAAACCAATCCCGTTTTAGGTACCACGACCATTACTTTGGACAATGGCGTGATTTTTACCTATAAAAAAACGGATTTTAAAAATGATGAAGTGCTTTTTAGGGCTTATAGTCCAGGAGGTACTAGCCTCTATACCGATGAAGAGCTACAGAAGACCGCTTTTGCAAACCAAGGTTTGGCAGAAGCCGGTATTGGTGGTCTAAGTAAAACTGACTTGTCAAAATTTACAAGTGGTAAAATAGTACGGGTTTCTCCGAGCATTGGACGTTATTCTGAAGGTTTTAGGGGAACAGCTGCCCCTAAAGATTTGGAAACCCTATTCCAAATGGTGCACCTTTACTTTACAAGTTTAAATAAGGATGAAGTGGCTTTTAAGTCTTTCATAACCAAACAGAAGAGTTTTTTGGGCAATCTAATGGCCAATCCCCAATTTTTCTTTTCTAATGAGATTGGAAAAATTCAGAATCAGGGAAATCCAAGATATACCGGTTTTCCTACCGTTGAAAAATTGGATGCAGCGGATTATGGTTTGGCTTTTTCCAAATATCAAGAACGTTTTCAAGATGCCGGGGACTTTAGATTTTATCTTGTTGGTAATTTTGATGAAAAGCAAGTTGTGGAATTTGCCACTACCTATCTTGCTTCTTTAAATAGTAATGGAAGTAAGGAAGCTTATGCACCAAACAAATTTAGGGCAAAGGATGCTTTTCAAAAACATATCATTAACCAAGGCAAAGACCCGAAAAGTAATGTTAGGATTACTTGGACGGAAGAGATTCCCTTTGACAGTGATGCCAAAATGGCAGTTAATGCCTTAGGTGAAGTTTTGACCATTAAACTCATAGAGAAATTAAGAGAGGAAGAAGGTGGTGTTTATGGTGTTGGGGCCAGAGGCGATCTTACAAAAATTTCCTATTCCAACCTCAGCTTTTCCATTTCTTTCCCCTGTGGGCCAGAAAATGTAGAGAAATTGGTGGAAGCAGCCTTAGCGGAGGTTGAGAAAATCAAGAACAATGGGGTGTTGCCGGAAGACATGGAAAAAGTAAAGGAGACCTATTTGGTAAAGCACAAAGAAGACGTCAAAACAAATAAATTTTGGATAGAAAATCTTTTAAGAGCGGATCAAGAAGGACTTAACGCCAACAATATCATGGATTTTGAAGAAAAAGTAGCCAATCTTAAAGCATCGGATCTCCAAGCGATTGCCAACAAGTACTTGGATGAAAATTACTTTTTAGCGATTCTTATGCCAGAAACCAAATAGTTAAAAACCTGTTGATATCGCTTTTATATTTATGGGTTACCCTAAAATTATTCGCTATTTTAGTGGCAAACTAAAACACATATCCCATGAAAAAAATAAAAATTATTGCCGTTGCCATGCTGATGGTAAGTGCATTTGGCTGTAAAGAGGTCAAAAAAAATGCCGAAGCTGCCGCTGACGAAATGGAAGAGGCCAAAGATGAAATGAAAGAAGAGGTAATGGAAACAAAAACCATCACTTTTGATATGGAAGCCAAAAGCGATAGCAATGTTAGCGGCCAGGTTACTTTTACCGAGGATAATGGCAGTGTAGTAATGAAAGCCATGCTTACCGGACTTAGCGAAGGGGAGCATGCCATCCATATCCACGAAAAAGCGGATTGTTCTTCTGCCGATGGGAAATCTACAGGAGGCCATTGGAACCCAACCTTTCAACCGCATGCCAAGTGGGGCGCGGATGGTGGTTACCATAAAGGGGATATCGGCAATTTTGTAGCGGATGCCTCAGGCAACGCAACCGTAGATTTTGCTACCGGAGAATGGTGCATTGGCTGTGATGATGACACCAAAAATATTGTAGGAAAAGCGGTAATCGTACACCAAGGGGTTGATGATTATACTTCCCAGCCTAGCGGAGCTGCCGGTGCAAGGGTAGCTTGTACGGGAATCATCCAGTAATCCAACTTCTAAGAAAAAAGGAACCGCTCAACCGAGCGGTTTTTTTGTGCTTTAACCAGAAGTGGATATCCCTTTATTCCTTATTTTTAAGTACAACTAAAACCAATACGAATGAAATTAGGTGCTTTTTCCATAAGCCTCTCCGTAAAAGACTTAGAGGTATCAAGAACATTTTACGAAAAAATGGGATTTGCCATATTTGCGGGTTCCGTGGAGCAAAACTATTTTATCATGAAGAATGGAAATGCCCTTATCGGTCTGTTCCAAGGTATGTTTGACAACAACATCCTTACGTTTAACCCAGGATGGGACGAAAATGCCCAAAACGTAGCTCACTATGATGATGTACGGGAAATCCAAAAACATCTAAAGGCCAATAACGTACCCTTGGTCAAAGAAGCAGATGAAAATAGCGAAGGCCCGGCAAGTTTTGTGTTGACAGACCCGGATGGCAATATGATCTTAATCGATCAGCATCTATAAGCAGTAGGTATATACCCAAAAGATGGACTTGGCATAAATGGCAGAAGAATTAAATCGATTGATCCTAAAGTTTCAAAACAAAGACACGGTCGCTTTTGAAAAATTGTACGGGATGTATGCCGAAAACATCTGCGGGGTAATCAACGGTATTATTAAAAACCCGGAACGTTCCCAAGAGCTGTGTCAGGATGTTTTTGTCAGAATTTGGGAAAAATCAGCTGCCTACAACCCCTCAAAAGGACGTTTTTTTACGTGGATCCTAAACATAGCCAGGAATATGGCCATTGATGAACTGCGTTCCAAATCCCATAAAAACCAAAAACAAAACCTCAATACCACTACTTTCGTAGATATAGTGACCGGTAGTGATAATCTGGACAACGCTATGGATACTATTGGGTTGGAATCTTTGCTAAAAGGACTTAAAGAAAAATGCATTTTACTCATAGACCTGCTCTATTTTAAGGGATATACCCAAAAAGAAGCGGCAGAAGCGTTGGAAAAGCCTTTGGGTACCATTAAGACACGGTTACGCGCCTGTATTTCAAAATTAAGAAAGCAGTTAAAGCAATAATGGATATTGAAAAATACATAGCGTCCGGAATTTTAGAACTCTACGTAGCTGGAGCCTTATCAGATGCGGAAAACATTGATATACAAGCCTATGCCGATGCCCATCCTGAAATCCAGCAAGAAATAGAGGCCATAGAAGCTGCCATACTACAGTTGACCAAAAGCACATCTCCAGGAATGCCAAATACCGCATTTGAAGTTATCAAAAAACGTAGCAATCCTGATGTTGTTTCCTTAACTACCAAGAAACCCGTTTTCACCTATTTGGGTTGGGCCGCTTCCCTCCTATTCGCCGCCGGTATGTTATGGATGTATCTTGAAAAAGACAAATTGAGTACCTCCATACAGCTTGTAGAAGAGGAACGCCAAACCTTGGAAGAACAATTGGATGGCCTTAAGGAAACACTGGCGGATAAGGAACAGACGGAACGTATACTCCAAGAGTTACGGTCCAAGGAAATTGAAGTAGTGGCACTTGGCGGTCAAAACGTAGCCCCTACCTCCTACGCCAAAGTATATTGGAACAAAAAAGAACGGAAAGTCTATGTAGATGGTAAAGGATTGCCGGAACCTCCGGAAGGTTATGACTATCAAGTGTGGTCACTTACGCTACAGCCCTTGACGCCAACCAGTATTGGAGTACTGTCTAATTTTAAAGGGAATAGTACCCATATTTTTGAATTGAAAAACGACAATACTTCCGAGGCTTTTGGTATTACCTTGGAACCTAAAGGCGGAAGCGAAACTCCCAATTTAGAACAATTGTATACGTTGGGCACGGTAGGCCCGTAAACCTATGGAAGTTTCTACAAAAACACTACAGATCAAGGAAATTGAGGGTGCCGCTACTTGGCCCTTAAGGCATGAAGTCATGTGGCCCCATAAACCATTGGACTATGTGAAACTGCCAAGGGATGACCAAGGGATGCACTACGGGCTGTTTTTAAATGGGTTATTGGTAGCCGTGGTTTCCCTGTTTATATCGGGCAAGGAGGCCCAATTTAGAAAACTGGCAACGCTAGAAGCATATCAAGGAAAAGGATTTGGCTCACGCATGGTACAATATATACTTGGTGTATGTGCCTCCAAGGGTATTCAGAAAATTTGGTGCAACGCCCGTAAGGATAAGATTAGTTTTTATACCAAATACTGATTCAATAGCACCGAAAAAACGTTTATGAAAGGCGGAATTGCCTATAGCATTTTAGAAAAAGAACTATGATAGACCTCGACGAATTAAAACCAGCATTACTGCTCATCGATATCCAAAAAGGATTTGAAAACGAAAAGTATTGGGGCGGCAATCGAAACAATACCGATGCCGAAGAAAAATGTGCCCGACTTTTAGGAGTATGGCGAAAGCTTGGTCTGCCCGTTTTTCACATCATGCACGGTTCAAGAAATCCGGACTCGCCCTTACATCCTTCCAAACCGGGTTTTGAACTGCATGACAGTATTGTTCCCTTGGCCAGCGAGCCTGTTATTGTTAAGGATGTCAATTCTGCGTTCATAGGAACGGACTTGGAAGAAAAACTAAAGAAGAAAGGTATAAGCACGCTAGTTATTGCTGGGTTGACTACCAACCATTGTATATCTACCACCACCAGAATGGCAGGGAATTTGGATTTTAACACCTATTTGGTGGCGGATGCTACGGCTACTTTTGATAGAAAAGGTTTGGATGGGCGCATTTTTGATGCAGAATTGGTCCACCAAACCACCTTGGCTAGTCTGAATGAAGAATTTGCTACGGTACTAACCACACATGAATTGTTGCACTAATGGCTACGGAAAAAGAAAAAATGATTCTTGGGGAACCGTATTATCCAATAGATAGGGAACTGGTATCGGCAAGGGCAAACGCCCAACTTTTACAGCGGGAATTCAATATGGCCGCACCCGATAATGGAAAAGAACTAAAACGATTGCTAAACCAATTGATTCCCAATCAAAAGAAAAGTTGTTTTGTACAACCCCCTTTCTATATTGATTATGGGTTTAACCTTAAGCTTGGGGAACGGGTCTTCATAAATTTCAATTGTACGGTTTTGGACGCCGCTCCCATCACTATTGGGGACAGAACAATGCTAGGGCCCAATGTACAGTTATATACGGCCACGCATCCTTTAAATGCCAAAGAACGGGCAACGGGTATTGAATCCGGGGAATCCATTACCATTGGCGACGATGTATGGATTGGCGGTAACGTTACCATCTGCCCAGGGGTTTCTATCGGGGACAGGACCGTTATTGGTGCCGGAAGTGTGGTAACCAAGGATATTCCAAGCGATGTGGTGGCGGTTGGAAACCCTTGTAAAGTGATCAAATCCATCGCAAACGAAATGGAGGAATAACTATAGTAAAACATAGCTTTTTGGACTTGAAGCAGGCTTTAACCCTAACAAGCAATCGAATCTCGTTATAATTAGTAAGACGAATTTTTAGTTAGAGCATGTCTTAGTAGCTAGATCATCAGTATCACCTAAAAAAATACCCCTGCACTAAGCAAGGGTACTTCCATTAAAAACACTCCATATACAATCCCAATCTAATTACAGCCGGGTAATCGTTTCGATGGCTAGAGGCCCTAATTCATATCTCGCTTGCTGAAGTTCCTTTTTTAGCGATCTTACCTTATCCAATTCATTATTGGCCTTAAAAACCTTTGCAGCGGTCATCAATACTGCAGGTTCATAGGTTTTACCCATAATTTGGGTGTCTACAATGGTAGCGGCCTTTTGAAGTTCTCCCGTTGCCAAATAAGCCGAAGCCAACAATCCGTACGCTTCGGGTGTTGGTCTATTGGTTACTTCTTGCTGTGCCAAGTTCAAGGATGCCTTTGGCAGTTCCATAGCATCTATTAACAAAGGGATCGTGTACGCATTGTACATGACCCCATAAGCATCATTGGTAACCGCTTTTGTATATAGCTTTCGGTTTTCATCGGCCTTAGCCATATTTCCCATAAAATCAGCGATTTCCGCTTTGAGGAGATAATAGTCCGGGGCCTTGTGGTATTGGGTAATGGCATTTAGAATGCGCATGGCCTCTTTCCCATTTTTTTCATGGGAATAAACGATCCATGCAATCCCTTTTTTGGCATACGCATTGCCTGGATCATGTGCCAAGGTTTTTAGATAATAGGAATATGATTTTTCCAGTTCCCCGGCATGACCGTAATAATCGGCACTATTGGAATAAGACCAAACTAGCAGTTCCTTGTTTTTTGAGGATTCCGCGCGTTGAAGCGCTTTTTCCATCAATCGGATAGTGGTATCCAAATCGCCTTTATAATCGTTCCACTTTGCAGCGCGAATCAAATACCCAAAATCTGACCAATTTTTGATACTATCCAGATATTTTTCCGCAAGTTTATAATTCCCAAGTTCCATATGTACATCAAACAGAAGGCTTTGTGTACTTTTCTTGCCACCACCAATTTGGTTAGCTTCATTGGCCATGGCCAACGCTTCTTTAAAACGATGTTGTGAAATGTAATTTCTTGCCAAAGCCCTTCGGTATCCAGACCTTCCTATATTGGCAATTTCAACCGCCTTGGTCAGGGCACGCTCTGCTTTCTTTAAATATTCGATATTCCCCGTTTTCTTAAAATAGCTGGTATACACCCCCGCAACCTTGCCAAAACTCAACAGTTGTGTACTGTCCTGCTGAATCTTTGAATTCCATTGTTCAAAGTATTTGGAAGTCGTCTTAGGGGCTTCTAGGGTAAGGTATTGATTGTAGTCACTTGCATTTGTTATGGGGTCGGTCTCTTTTCTGTTGCAAGACACCAATAGTATTAGCAATAGCGGATAAATTACTTTTTTCATCGGATTTGTATTTGTGGAATTGTATTTAATGTCCCTTTAAATGGGGAGAACCAAAGATTCTCCCCAATGTCTTTTCCATAGCGTTACTTTACTCAGGGTCCCCAATGTACGGGAAGGTTGTGGTGATGTTATCCGCCGTCAAGGCAACGCCATCGGTGACCAATTGTGGTAGGCCTCCCTCTCCATTAAAACGGGCACCGTTGCCACCTCCAAAAAGAAGGATTAGGGAAACATCAATAATATCGTCTTGCAGTGTTCTACCGGTAAGGCCAATGGCTCCAGCATAGTCCGGTGCACCGCCGCCGAGGTTAAAATAGGTCGTGGGGGCATTTGGTGCCACTTCCAAAACATCGGTAGCCAAAACTGTAGTAAGTACCGTAGCACTAACCGGATTATCGGTAAAACCGTCGCTATCAGACCCATTCAAAATATCCCCTAAAATATTAGGTTGATAATCCACATCTCCGGCCGTTAGGCCCAATGCAATGGCATAGGCATCATGCAATGCTTCCAATCGGGCCTCATAACTCGTTTGAAAGGCAGTGCCTTGCTCTGCCGGTATAGATACATTGTGTGCGTCTTTAGTATCATCATCAGCACCTAGAACGGTGTTTATCCCGGGGCGTCCCATATGGTCCACTTGCGCAAATGTGCCGGAAAAGTCGGGGTCCATACCCATGCTTTCACAGGGGTTGCAGGAACCTCCACAATCCACTCCGGTTTCATCACCGTTCATAATTCCGTCCGTGCACGTAGCCATTGCCATTGGTTCCGGGGCATTGTCATCACTGTCACATGCTATGACGACCACTGCCAATGTGAAAAACATATAGGTTACTTTATTAAATTTCATTTCGAATTGTATTTTAGTTAATTATTGTCTTCTGTTGGTAGTAGTCCACGTCTTGTATACCGGCACTCCCAATACATTGGTGCCCGTTGCCTCACCGATCATGCTGTTTGGCAATTCTACTACAATGGACATGGTATTGGCATCGGTAAATGTATCTTCCCCCGGAACGTTAAAACCGGAATTGTCTTCCATGCTGGGGGCCAAAACCTCATTAAAACGAAAAAAATCAAAATAGAAAGGATCTTGTCGTGGTCCTGCAAAAAGTGACACACCATCTGGCGTTGTTTGGATAATAGCACTTGTGGCAGAAATTTCTACATCGCCCAGCGGGGCATCCACCAAGACTTCACTGTTCAATCCGGTTTGACCGGGTGAGGTAGGTCCAAAAAAGTACATACGTCCATTCCTTGGAATAGCTTGTATGACCATATCTTCGGTCAAATCACCATCCAAATCAATATTGATTTCCGTCAACACATCTTCGTCAAATGTGCCAAAAGCCAAATCATCCAAGACATTGGACTGCAAATCCACAATAAATACGGTATTGTCCGAACCCTCGGTAGGTTCAAACGCAAAAAAGTCCGCAATATCCGCAGTAGTTCCGGAACTTCCCGGAGCATCAATATGGTCAGCGGCAGTAAGCAAGATACCCGCAAGTACCACTACCCCGAAACCCAATACAAAAGCTACATTTTTTTTCATTTGTTGATTTTTATTACTTGTTATGCCCTACCTACGAAGGTTGATTCAACAGGGTTTGGTTTTAAATGTTAAAATAATCTTAATGAGACGAAGCGTGTAAATACGGGCAGTGTAGCGAAAGTCCTTTATTTTCATTTTCTTTGAACAATCAAATTAGCGTTATGAACCCCTCTGCCCCGGGTTGGATTACGAAATACGGTTCTCTTTTGGTAGGGAATGGCACCACGTATTCCTCATTTGATGAGCTTTACCAAGAGCATTTGGAACATGGTTTTGTATATGGTATCCATTTGCAACCTCCGCATTTTATACAGGCCGAAAACGAACTTGGGGAAGATGAAATTGGTAAAATCAACCTTTTAAACACCTTGTATTTCTGTTTCTATTTTGAAACGGGTTCTTCCAATTTTGAAGAATTTGTGACCACTGTTTTCAATTTCTACCAAGAACTGGATGTTGGTAAAATATCATTGCTAGGAAAAATATTGGCGGGTAATAAAACGGTTTCCCAACTGGAGAAGCTTATCGATTCTAGAATATATCCTAACGGAAATGTATTCAAAAAGGCATTGGGAAGCAGTCTCACCAATTCTTTGCTTTATATTGATATCCTAGCATTCCGTTCCTACCTTTCCAAGCACCCAAACATTAAGGTAAAGGCACAACTTTTGGAGTATGTTACCCTATCCTTGGCATACCAAGCCTTGAATTCAAAAAAGGCCAAAGAGCATGATGAAAAACTGATACAGCTACTTCAGGCATCCCTAACATATGTAGATTTGGACAACACCAATTTTAGGGGAAATTATCCTGATATCTTGCGCCAGAATTTTACGGAATGTGAAATGGATTTCCTTTTGGATTTTTCGTGTTTGGCGGTATGGGAAGATAGTGCTTTGGACCCCTTGGAATCCGTCTTCATTTTTTCACTTGCGACACACCTGGGAAAGCATAAAAAAGATGCTCAAAAATCGCTTAAAAATGTTGCTGATTTTTTTACAAAAAACCTGGACAAAATCAGCTATTTGAAAGACACCAATTTGGCCTCCAAGTTTTATGAGGGAATGACCAAAAACGTAAGCAAGCTCATTTTAAGGAACAGTAGGCGATTAAAAAAAGAACTTTCTGAAAGTAAGGAATTGGTGCAACTTTTGGCTAAATCTACCACAAAGGATTTGGACGCGGAAGAACGTAAAAAAATTCAAGGACAGCTTTTGGACATCTTTAAGTCCATACCATCCTTAGCCATATTTATGTTGCCCGGAGGCGCGGTACTCTTACCAATTTTCATTAAATTAATCCCTAAATTGCTACCGTCCGCATTTGACGATAATAGGGTAGAAGAAAAAGCTTAAAACACTTTAAAAAGCTAGTATAAGAAAAATCTATACTTAGTCTTATCTTTTTATAAACCAATTATTTACCTAATTTTATTCCAACCATAACTTAAAGTCTTTGACCCGTTCCCTACTCACTATGATTTCTTGCTCTTTAAAAGTATTTAATTTGATTTGAAGACGGGAATTGGTGTACGAAACGATATCTTTTATGTGGTTGATGTTCACATAAAATTTTCTGCTGATCCTAAAGAAAATTTTAGGGCTAAGTTCCTCCTCTAAATTCTCCAAGGTAGTATCCAAGAGGTAATTTCTGCCGTCCGTAGTTGCGGCATAGGTGCCTTTATTTTCACTATAAAAACATTCCACCTCGTCAGCATTTATAATTTTAAGGTGTTGCCCTACCTTGGTCGTAAATCGTTTTTTGTATTCGCGTTCCAAGGGGTTTATCAGTAGCTTTTTGATGTCCTCAAAATCCACTGAAATTTGTTCTTTTTTAGGCTGTAATTCCTTGAACTTTTTAATGGCTATTTCCAGCTCTTCATCATCAATAGGTTTTAACAAATAATCAATGCTATTTAACTTAAAAGCTTGCAAGGCATATTCATCAAAAGCTGTTGTAAAAATGATGGCACTTTTCACTTGGATCACATCAAAAATTTCAAAGGAAAGGCCATCCGATAATTGGATGTCCAAAAAGATTAAATCGGGATGTTCGTTCTCTTGAAACCAGACAATGGATTCTTCTACGGAGTGCAACATGGTGGCTACGGAAACCCCAAATTCTGCCAATAACCTTCCCAACCTTCTTGCGGCTGGTTTTTCGTCTTCAATGATAATTGCTTTCATTGTATTACTATTTAAACTTCTATTTAATTTCTTTAAGAATATACTGCATTACGGTTTTTAAAATAGCGAATAACATAAGAAGCCTTCAACATTTGTAAACCAATATGCCAAGTTAAAATTTCTTTTCCACAATCAATGTAAGCAAAGGAATACATTAGGTTGGTTAAGCTTGAAAATGAAGCGTTTAAACGTTAAAAATTGGAGGGCCATCTTCTTTGTCGTTTCTTTGATATCACATTAACCTGCTACTTTACTTTAGCATAACCCCATAAAATGCTAGTACCTCGCTCTGCGCTAATGCTTTTGCGCACCCTTCTTTTTTTTGGTCTATTTTCTTTTTCTACCACCTTAACGGCGCAATCCAAACAAGACACGTCCTTATATTATTACTCCGGTAACAAAAAAATCATAGTACAAGAAAATTCTAATTCGTTTATCGCATTTCCAAAAAAGAAAAATAACATCGTAAGCGTTCCTAGAAGTTATTCGTTTTCCGATAATCTAATTGACATAGAAAAGCTACAAAATGGGTGTTATAAAGTAAAGGCAAAGGACATAGGCATGACTAAACAGCAGATGTGTGCGGTTGCCGGCATGAAAGATACTGACTGGGAAATTATCGATGGTTTAAAAGTTGGTAATCAAGAGTTATTCCTTTCGGGTAAGGTTTTAATCAAATTAAACCCAAACCATACCTTAGAGTATTTGAATCCCCTGTTGAATGACTACAAAATCCTAAAAACCGAACTCAAGTATGGAATTCATAGAATCACCTTAAAAAACCCAAAGGACGCCTTAATTTTATCCAATAAACTATATGAGTCTGGTCTGGTAAAATATGCCCATCCGGATTTTTACGCTCCAATTGAGCTACATAATGACCCCATATATCCATTGCAATTTCAATTACACAATACAGGGCAAACTGTTGGAATTCCCGGCGTAGCCGATATTGATGTAGATGCCCCTGAAGCTTGGACAATTTCAACTGGGAACCCAAGCGTGCGGGTAATGGTGATTGATTCTGGACTCGAGAGCCATGAAGACCTAATGGACTCATCTGGAAACTCTAAAATCGTTGGGGGATATACTCCTGGCAATCCACAATTAAATGGCGGTATTGATGAGTCATTAGGCCGATCCGGGGAGGAAAGTGCACATGGAATGGCTTGCGCTGGGATTATCGGCGCAACCCACAATAACATTGGTATGAAGGGGCTTTCGCCAGATGTCAGCCTTTTAGCAGGGACCTTGTGGGCTAGCGGTTTAACTGTAGAGTATATCGCAGATATTTTTTACTGGGGCAGGGACAACGGCGCGGATGTATTCAGTTGTTCTTGGAGCTTTAATGATCCTACTTTTGACGTGCAAATGATTACGGACGCCATAAATGACGTATCCACTCCAGGTATTAATAGAAGGGGAAGTATCGTCGTCTTTTCCGCTGGAAACAATGGCCATGGTGTATCTTTACAGTATCCCGCCCGCTTACCTTCAGTGGTAACTGTTGGTGCCATTGATAATTTAGGAGAACGTTCAGTATATAGCCAAGGAGGGCAGAATCTTAGTTTAGTAGCCCCTTCCTCACGTAGTAACTCATTTTCCAACAATAATTTCGTACGCTCTTTAGATCGAATGGGTGCCAAAGGTATAGACCCCACTAGCAATTACCACAACTTATTTGGTGGCACCTCTGCAGCGGCACCAATTGTTGCAGCAACAGCTGCACTTGCGATTAGTGTAAATCCCAATTTAACGGCACGTCAAGTAATAGATATAATGCAGGATACCGCTACGGATTTGGGTCCAACGGGTCGTGATGATGCCTATGGTCATGGTTTGGTCAATGCGCATAGAACGGTACTGGCCGCCCAAGCAGCGCTAGGAAACACTACTATGGATGCTGATAATGACGGTGTAGACGATAGTCAGGACGCTTTTCCAAATGACCCAACAGAAACCACCGATACCGATAATGACGGTACAGGCAACAATACCGATACCGATGATGACGGCGACGGACAGACCGATGAAGATGAGACCGCCTGTGGTTCCAATCCATTGGACAATGCTTCTAAAGCAGCGGATTTTGACGGCGACAACTCACCCGACTGCGTGGATACCGATGACGATAATGACGGCGTAAACGATAATCAGGACGACTTTCCGCTGGATTCCAACGAAGATACCGATACCGATAATGACGGAACCGGCGACAATGCCGATACCGATGATGACGATGACGGACAG
>CALEYA010000099.1 GCA_937926215.1 uncultured Croceitalea sp.
CCAACAGGAAATTGAGGCTATACAACCTAATTTTCATCTTTTGGACCAACTGGAATGTAGGGGTGTCATTGTTTCGGCACAAGGGGAGCAGGTAGATTTTGTATCCCGTTTCTTTGCCCCCCAATGCGGTATTCCCGAAGATCCGGTAACGGGATCTGCCCATACCACCATGATTCCCTATTGGTCCAAAGTTTTGGGCAAAACGCAAATGACGGCCAGACAATTGTCCAAACGCGGTGGGGAGTTGCTTTGCGAACACCTAGGGGAACGTGTAAAGATTTCTGGGAAAGCGGTACTTTATCTTGTTGGGGAGATTAGTATTTAGGCAGTCCATGGCAAGATTGAACAACATATTTATTTATAAAAAGCTAAAACATGTACCCATTAATCAGAAACAGAAGACTTAGATCTTCAGATGCCATTCGGCATTTAGTACGGGAAACCATTATAACGCCCAGCGATTTTTTGGTGCCGCTATTTGTCGTAGAAGGAAAAGGGGTAAAGGAAGAAATTCCTTCGATGCCCAACTACTACCGCATGAGTCTTGACATACTGGAAAAAGAAGTCAAGGAGCTTTGGCAAATGGGCCTTTGCGCGGTCCTGCTGTTCGTAAAGGTCGATGATTCCCTAAAGGA
The DNA here is from genome assembly GCA_937926215.1 of uncultured Croceitalea sp. Taxonomy (GTDB): domain Bacteria; phylum Bacteroidota; class Bacteroidia; order Flavobacteriales; family Flavobacteriaceae; genus Croceitalea. The sequence goes on from CALEYA010000099.1 coordinate 636, forward strand.
CAACAAAGGTGCTGAGGCCTTGAACCCGGATGGTTTGATGCAACGTGCCGTTAAAACGGTTAAAAATGCCTGTCCGGAACTATTGGTCATGACGGACGTTGCCCTTGATCCATTTTCCTCATATGGCCATGACGGAATTGTTGCCGATGGTGTAATTTTAAATGACGATACTTGCGAGGTACTTGCGGAAATGAGCATTTCACACGCTACGGCAGGAGCAGATTTTGTTGCGCCAAGCGATATGATGGACGGACGTATCCTAACCATTCGTGAAGCCCTTGAGGAAGAAGGGTTCCAAAATACGGGCATCATGAGTTATTCCGCTAAATATGCAAGTGCTTTTTACGGTCCTTTTAGGGATGCTTTGGATTCCGCCCCTGTGGATATAAAAAATGTCCCAAAGGATAAGAAAACCTATCAAATGGATGCTGCCAATAGGTTTGAAGCCCTAAAGGAAACGCAGCAAGACATTGATGAAGGTGCGGATATCGTGATGGTAAAACCCGGACTTTGTTATTTGGATATCGTTCGTGAAATTAAAAATGAAGTAGAAGTGCCCGTAGCGGTATACCAAGTTTCCGGGGAATATGCCATGCTAAAAGCAGCAGCCGAAAAAGGTTGGTTGGACCATGATGCCGTTATGATGGAACAACTCATCGCCATCAAACGTGCAGGTGCCAACATCATTGCCAGTTATTTTGCAAAAGATGCCGTAAAATTAATGTGATGGCATTCCATAAATTTGAGTACTTTAGTTTGCATACTATTTACCTATGGGTCTTCTTATATTTTATGCCGTAATATCTATATTCTTTTCCTTTCTATGTTCCATTTTAGAGGCAGTGTTGTTGAGCATTACACCAACCTTCCTTAACGTAAAAAAACAAGAAGGCAAGACCTATGCCGCGGAGCTGGAACAGTTGAAAAAAGATGTGGACCAACCCTTGATCGCCATTCTTACTTTAAATACCATAGCACATACCGTAGGTGCCATTTTGGTAGGGGTACAGGCCAAAGTAGCCTATACGGAACTTTATGGAAGTGAGATAAAAACCGTTTTTGGCATCTCTTTTAGCGAGGATGTTATGGTAGGGGTCGTATCTACGGTAATGACCATATTGATATTGATCGCATCAGAAATTATCCCAAAGACCATTGGCGCCACCTATTGGAAGCAATTGTCCAATTTTACTTCCAAAGCCTTAAGGGCCATGGTATTTTTTATGAAATGGACGGGACTCCTTTGGATCTTACAACTGTTCACAAAACTTATTGGCAAAAAAGGGGGGCATGGTAGTGTCCTTAGTAGGGAAGATTTTACCGCCATGACGGATATTGCCGAGGAGGAAGGTGTTTTTCAAGAATCGGAATCCAAGGTTATTCGAAATTTACTGTCTTTTGATGAAATTTTGGCCAAAGATATCATGACGCCGCGTACCGTAATGAAAGTAGCCTCTGAGGATATCAGCATCCAAGAATTTTTTGACAACAACCGCCCTTTTCGTTTTTCGCGAATCCCTATTTTCAAGGATAGGGCCGATAATATCACCGGTTTCTTTTTAAAGGACGAATTGTTGGAGGCGATTATCAATAAAAATGGAAAAAACACCTTGGCCAGCATACAGCGTGAAATATTGGTGACGGAGCGTAACAAGCCCGTGCCGGAACTTTTTAAAACCTTTGTAGACAAAAAGGAACACATTACCCTTGTAGTCGACGAATATGGCTCCGTTAGTGGCTTAGTGACCATGGAAGATGTCATAGAGACCCTTCTTGGACTAGAAATTATGGATGAAAGCGACCATGTAGAAGACCTACAGGTTTTAGCCCGAAAGAATTGGGAGGCACGTGCCAAACGGCTAGGTATTATTGAAGATTCCAAAGAGGTCGAATAATGGAAGTGGCCTATCTACAAACCCCTATTGGCTATGCGGAACTCAAAGGGGATGAAAACGGTTTGTCCTCAGTAACCGTTTTTGACGGTCAGGCTCCCCAAGGAACAGTTCCACATGCCCTTGAAGATGCCGTTTATCAATTCAAGGAGTATTTTGATGGGGATAGAAAAAATTTCGATTTAAAATTGAATCCGGTAGGTACCGCTTTTCAACAGAAAGTATGGAACGCCCTCGTTGAAATTCCTTTTGGCAAAACCGTTTCCTATTTAGAGGTTTCCAAGACGATAGGTGATGTAAAAGCAATTAGGGCGGTGGCCGCCGCCAATGGAAAAAACCCTTTGTGGATTGTTGTTCCCTGCCATAGGGTAATAGGCAGTAATGGGGACCTCACGGGTTATGCTGGAGGCTTACACCGTAAAAAGTGGTTGCTAGAACATGAAAGTCCGGCAAAACAGACCTCCCTGTTCTAGCAACATAGTATTGGTATCAATTACAACTTTCCGAGCTATCATTTCCACTGGCACCAATAGCAGCAGACATCGAAATAGAAGTGTTGAAAAGAATGAATTTATCAATGGCATGGCCACTTGATCGGGCTGCAATATCCATGGTATATACCCCAGGAGAATCAAAGACGACAAATACATCGTGGCCGTCGTTATCCGATGTTTTGGATTGCCATTTAAAACTTAAGTCACTTCCGCTTCTAAAAATTTTAAAGAACCCATCATTACTACTTCCATTAGGATTTGGCGTTTTCCCGCTTCCTCTAGGGAAAATCCTGCTGTCACCGCGTTGCCCAAAGAAATCCGCCGCATCGGCAAATCTAAGCCAAGTATCGTTATGTTCGGTTCCATTGTCACCAATGGTAACTGCACTTCTCCAGATAAATTGATAGGTCCCTGGAGTTTCTATGCGAATCTTAAAAGTAGATCGCCCTCGGTCCGAAAGGGAAAATCTTTGGTTACCTTCCCAAACCATATAACCTTCACCTGTAAAACCGGAAGCTTGTGTACGAAGGTTCCAGTCTCCGGTAAAATTTCCTTTTTCAAATTCTACGGACACCATGCCGTTTGCTTCATTAAAAATCACGTTTTCAGCAGTACAATCAGTATCGTCATTTGTGCCGTCGGTGCCGTCATCGTTATTATTGTCATCCATCGCAGCTTCTTCAACAAGTATCATGATTGCCTCTTCACTGGTGTTTCCTGACGCATCGGTTGCCACTACCCGTAATTCGTAAGATCCCGCTAGCATGTTCATTAATGCAGTATCATTGGGATTAGAACCCCACTCATAAGGAGCAACACCTTCTTGCCTAACAAAAACACCGTTTACGAACAAGCGAGCGTTGGCCACGCTAACGTCATCGGTAACATCGGCAGTAACCATAATACTGGTTCCTTCCTGAAGGGTCTGATTGTTTTGTGGGGCTACAAAGACAATTGTTGGGGGCACATTGTCAGGGGTTTCATCAGTATCACTGTTATCATCGCTACCATCATCCCCATTGTCATTATCGTTGTTATCATCCGTCCCATCATCTTGACCATCATTTCCATCATCAGTATCGGAACCGCCATCACCTTGCCCTTCATTGCTGGAATCACCATCTTCAGAACCCCCATCCTCTCCATTGGAACCATCACCATCTTGGTCCGTATCACTATCTTCTTCACTAGAATCATCGCTCTCTTCTGACGAGCCGTCGTCATCCCCAGAATTATCTTCACCTCCATTGCCGTTATCACCCTCATCGGCACCTTCTCCATCCTCATTGGTGTCTTCATCCCCGGAACCTTCATCATCTGCCGAGTCCCCATCAGCAGTATCACCATCTGCATCATCATTTGTGCCTTCTTCATCCGTAGTTTCTTCATCTTCCTGGATGACTTCCTCCGGTGTAGGAGAATCATCGTCCCCGCAGGAAACTACCAGAGAGATGGTAAAGACAAAAAGCAAACCCAAAATAAAACGACTATACAACTTCATGAAAAAGATTTTAGCTATTTACGTTGCATGTGGGTTTTTGGATGTTTAACCGCTCACTTTATCCTAAATAATTATATTGTGCTCACGATTAACCAAACAATCCCAACAACTTAAAAGCAATTTACTAATTTGTAGCATGTTGTATAAGCTAAAACTCGATCATATTCTCTTTTTGGATATTGAGACCGTTCCAGAACACGAACATTTTGAATCCTTGTCCCAAGAAAAGCAGCTCCTATGGGAACAGAAGTCCAAATACCAGCGGAAGGATGACTATAGCCCGGAAGAGTTTTATGAACGCGCCGGTATATGGGCAGAATTTGGCAAAATCATCTGTATCTCCGTGGGCTATTTTGTGGAAAAAGAAAATACGTCCAATTTTAGGGTAACCTCCTTTAAAGGGGAAGAAAAACAACTTTTATCGGATTTTAAACAATTGTTACAAGACCATTTTAACAAACCCAAGCATCTTCTTTGTGGACATAACGCCAAAGAGTTCGATTTTCCTTATATAGCCAGACGGATGCTTATTCACGATATCAAACTTCCTTATAAACTTGACCTTTTTGGCAAAAAACCGTGGGAAATTCCGCATTTGGACACAATGGAGCTTTGGAAATTTGGCGACTATAAACACTATACTTCCTTAAAGTTAATGGCCAATGTGTTGGGCATTCCATCCCCAAAAGACGATATGGATGGAAGTATGGTAAAAGACGTATATTATAACGACAATGATTTGGATAGAATTGTTACCTATTGCGAATTGGATGTGGTCACTACGGCACAAGTCTTTTTAAAACTACGAGGGGATGTCCTTTTGACCGAAGATCAAATACAAAACGTCCGATAACCCAGTTACTTTTTAAAAAACTTGACGCTCCGCACGCCTTGAGCGTCCCTTACGGAAAGTAGGTATACCCCTGTAGCCAAATCGGATACATTTATTTTTTCGGATGCGTCCCCCTGTTTAATATTGAAACCAGAAAGCGTCTTTATGCTATAGGTAGCATTTCGGGAAAGTTCATGCTGCACAGCAATACTTTCAGTCGCCGGATTTGGAAATACGGCCAGGGAAATTTCTTGGGCTTCGGTTTGCGGGGTACTAGGTTTGGTTTTGGTTTTTGCCCCGTCAAATGTAAATACCACCTCCTCAGAAAAATCGGAAGCCAAGTTCTCCGTACAAACGGCGCGTATGCGTAGGTTGTAATCCCTGCCATGCTCCAAACCGCTCATAGTAATTTGGTTCTCCCAAGTACGGTGGGTGGTCCAATGCCCACTATCGGATGTTTTGGTCTGTACTTCATACAGGGTTTCCGTTACGGCGCCCCAATACCAAGAAACGGAATTCTCTTGGGCCTTGTCCAATACAATGGAAGTCGGCGGTGCCAATGAACAATTGCTCAAGCGCACTCCAGATGCAATGATTGTAAAATCTTGTTGATCAAAAGCCAAACCTCCCTTATGTGTTACGGTAATAGTATATTCCCCAGACGCTTCCATAATATCGATACGTTCAAAAGGATCAACGGAATTATCGCCTTTGGCAGCTGGGGAATCGGCACTTGCCGCACTAAGCTTCCAAGGATAGTATGTTTTGTCGTTTTTAGTGATTCTGATGTCAAGATCGTTCACCAAAGCGGCTTGGGTAGCATTGAGTTCCCCTCTATTGATGCTTTCGGATGCCGGGTCCGTCCAAGAAATAGAAACGGATAAAGGGTCCTTTCCATTTGCAGTGACGGTCGTACTATAGAATGTATCCGGCAAAAGTGTTTCTTCCAGCAGTAATGAACTATAGTCTTGATTGACCAGTACTTCCGCAGCTTTTTTTGTATTGATAACCCCCCAACCCATTTTATAATCCGGGCCTGGTGCTTGTACATCGTCCGCGGTATGCAGGGTTAACCCTTTTAAGGTTGCTGCTTTCATATAAGAACCATACAATTCCCCATGATAGGCCTGTAAAAGTACTAAGGAACCCGTGACCCCTGGTGCTGCCATGGAAGTCCCCCTTAAAGTACTATAACTCGTATCACCAGCATCGGATGTGGAATTGATCAAAGCCCCATCCCCCGCAATATCAGGTTTTATCCTACCATCATCCGTAGGGCCAAAACTACTATAACTGCTTACCTCTGCCTGTTTTAAAATTGCATCCGCATCCAAACGGGTTTCCGCGCTAGCAACGACTAGGCCATTTTTTGCTGTGGTAAAGCCTAACAATAAGTCAAATCCGTCTTGGGTCTTTCCATAATTGGGTTGGATATTGTCGTAAGAGTTCCGTGCATTTCCAGAAGCGGTCACCATTAAATAATAAGGGGCATTGTACATGATGTTGTCCCAGTCTTGGGAAATCTTGATATAGCTCCCAAAATACCAATCCGGCACACGGTCACTTCGTATTCCATAAGAGTGGTTGGACAATAACAATCCGTTAGCGGCCGCCTCTGCAACTTCTATTCTATCCCTTGTCCAGTTATGCGTCAACACCTCTGCTTCATAGGCTACGCCTTGGGCCTCTTGTTTTATGCCTGATGATGCCAAAACACCCGTAACCATTGTGGCGTGATAGTCTACCTGAGTAGCGCCATCCCCTTTGGTAATCCGTCCATCAAATTCCTGATGGGTCTCTAAAGCGATGCCCGAATCCCAAACACCAACTTCCATTCCCTTACCGGTTATTCCCAGATCCAACGCCCCTCCGCTATACAGGGTATGCGCCCTTGAAACTTTACTAGTAGGCGATGCTAATGTACTGTAATATAAAGGGGTGCCATCCGTACCAAAAGCATGTAACGCCACTAAAGTGCCATCCAACTCCTTTGTTGGAAGGGTACCATAAGCTTTAAGACTTTGCCTTTTTTTATTGAAGATCTGGTCTTCTTCCTCAAGGGTTTGAATTAGCATGGCAAGCTTGGAAGGCTCCCCTTTAAAATTTTGCGGGGAGGGTGGTGTAATAACTTGGCCTGCAACGGAATTTAGTGCCAATAGGAAGTAAAAATACAGGAACGATAACCCTATAAAAGGCCTGGCTGTTTTGTTGTACATAATTTAGGTTAAGTAGGATTTGGACTACAAATATATTTTTAACCTGAATTAGTATCGCTGAAAAGTCCTTTATTTTCGATGAAATACAGCCCTCAAACTTTAAAGCTGTTGTGAACCGTTAACATCTTGTTGTGTAAGTTTTTTCTTTCTTTTAAGATTTTAGCTTTAGCACGGCATAAACCGGAAAATGGTCACTATACCCCCCTATGTATTTTCTTCCCACATAGGTTCGGTAGGGATTGCCCTTATACTTTCCTTTCCATTCTTTTAAAAACTTAGGGGCAAAGATCTTAGCTTTATCAAAATTGTGGGTTCCCTTTTCCACATTCAAAAAACTATGCGAAAGCAGTACTTGATCAAACAAATTCCATTCCCCTTTGTAATTTGCGCTTCCACTTAAGGGCGAAAGCAACTTTTCCATAGGATTGATAAATAACTGGGATTCCATAAGGTGCCTTATACTTGCCGATTTGGGGTCGTCGTTAAAATCCCCCATGATAATGATATGGGGCTCCCCATCTTCTTCTTTTAACGCCCGTATTTTTTGAAGCACCGTTTCCGCGGCAGCTACCCTCTTATATTCCGTTTCTTTGGACCCATCCCTGCGGGAGGGCCAATGGTTTACAAAAAAATGGATTTTCTCCCCATTCAATTTACCGAATACATACAAAATGTCCCTTGTAAAATCTCGATCCCCATTGGTGTTTTCAACCAATAAGGGGAGCGTCTCCGCCGTCAACACTTCAAAGAAATCCTTATTGTAGATTAGACCAGTATCGATGCCCCTTTCATCCGGGGAATCAAAATGCACATAATCGTAATTAATATCCTTTAATTTTTTTGAGGCCAACAAGGCATCCAGCACCCTAGCATTTTCTATTTCCGCTACACCCAACAATACCGGCGGGGCATCGGTTTCTTCAACCCCAATTTCGCTAATGGCTTTGGCCAGTTTTCTAGTTTTCCACATAAATCGCTTGTCATCCCATTTTTTAAATCCCCTGGCCGTAAAATCATCATCGAGTTTATGAGGGTCGTTTCTAGTGTCAAAATAGTTTTCCAAGTTATAAAATGCAACGGTAAAACGTTTTCTGTAGTCTGCCATATGGGACAATGTGTTTGATTCTAAAGTTATGCTACGATCTTGGTCATTCTTTTGTTCCTCAGCTTTCTATGCAAGGGGAGTATGGTTCCAACAAGGGCGTAGACCATTCCGGCAATTGGTGCGCTGCCACCGCCAAATATAAGTACGATACCCATGGATAAGGTACATATGCCCACCAAAATGCCGTACGCTTGGATAAACGTCCTAGTAATGTATTGTTCTTCTTGGGACAATTTCAAATAGGAACGCTTTCTATATGCATTGACATGCATCAGCAACAACAACAAGTACATTAGAAAAAGACCCAGCCCAAAACGCAACATAATGTCAACCCATTGTCCGCTATCAAGTGCAGACTCGTTAACAGCATCCACGACCTTCAAAAGTGCTTCGGACCTATCCCCCATCGCTATTTTAAATTGTACATACACTCTAGTCCCTATATAAGAGAATAGATATTTTAAAGGATATATATAGAACAGCAGTACGAATAGAAACAAAAAGTTCAAAACCTTGGTGGTTTTATCTTGCAATCCAAAGTGGAGGAAAAAATTATTATGGTTGCTCCAAAGCCCCAATAAGAGCATAATACAAAAGATAAATCCCAAAAAACCGTACATGGATGCTTGCAATTCCACGTAGGTGCTAGGGACTTGGGACGCTATTACCAATAGGGTAATGGCAAAGCCAAAAATGGCATCGGTCAAGTTTTCAAGTCGGGAGGCGGTCATGCCCCGATAACGAAAACCTTCCGGTGAGGTATCGTTTTTTGGTATAAAGAACTTTTTTGCCATATGTGATTGCAATAGATGGTAGAAGGAAAAATACAAAAAGTCCTAGTAAACAATGCGTATTTTTGCCTTTTAAACGAAGTCATGCTAGAGAAAAAGACGTTTGAATACGAAAAAGCCATTCTGGTGGGGGTCATCAACTCCAAACAGCACGAAGCGCGTGTTACCGAATATTTGGACGAATTGGAATTTCTAACCTATACCGCTGGGGGCCAAGTTACCAAACGTTTTGTGCAGCGGGTAGATACGCCCAACCCAAAAACCTACATTGGTAGTGGTAAGATAGAAGAAGTGCATGCTTATGTCAAAGAGCATGATATTGGCTCCGTTATTTTTGATGATGAATTAAGCCCTGCGCAACAGAACAACATTGAAAAACTCTTAAAGTGTAAGATTCTGGACCGCACCAGTCTTATTCTAGACATTTTTGCGCAACGTGCGCAAACCAGTTATGCCAGAACACAGGTAGAATTGGCCCAGTACGAATACTTGCTCCCCAGATTGACCGGGCTTTGGACCCACTTGGAAAGGCAACGTGGTGGTATTGGTATGCGTGGACCAGGGGAAACGGAAATAGAGACAGATAGGCGGATTGTAAGGGACCGCATTGCGTTACTCAAAAAGAAATTGCTTAAAATTGACCGACAGATGGAAACCCAGCGGGGTAACCGCGGGGCACTGGTGCGGGTGGCGCTAGTGGGTTATACCAATGTTGGCAAGTCTACTTTAATGAACGTTATAAGCAAGAGTAAGGTCTTTGCCGAGAACAAACTCTTTGCTACCTTGGACACTACGGTACGCAAAGTCGTCTTAGGGAACCTTCCTTTTCTTCTAAGCGATACGGTGGGGTTTATCCGAAAGTTACCAACCCAGCTTGTAGAAAGTTTTAAAAGTACTTTGGACGAGGTTAGGGAGGCGGATTTGCTGCTGCACGTAGTGGATATATCACACCCAAATTTTGAAGAGCATATCGCTTCCGTCCATCAAACTCTGGATGAAATCAAAAGTGGGGACAAGAAAACCATTATGGTCTTTAATAAAATCGATCAATACCAACCTGAAGTTCTCGAGGAAGACGATTTGGTAACGGAACGTACCAAAGCACACTTTTCCTTGGAAGAATGGAAACAGACTTGGTATGCCAAAGTTGGTGACCGCGCTCTTTTTATTTCTGCATTGAACAACGAAAACTTAGATGATTTTAGAAGGCGCGTGTATGACGAAGTCCGCGATATCCACGTCACCCGATTCCCGTACAACAACTTCCTATACCCGGAACATTTGGACGAATATTAGTTTTTCTGTCAGAAAAAAACAAAAAAAGGGTTCTCCACAAAAAAAGGGGGATTGACATCAAAAAATAGTTTCCCTTCCAGACTGCCCTTAAATTCGGTGCTGTTATTGGTTTTCCCCAAGACCCATAATACATACCATCCGAACTAAATGAACTAAGTAACCTACCAGAAAAAGCCCCGAGCAAAATTGTTCGGGGCTTTTTCATATTTAATATGTGCGTTGTCCTTAGAAGGCATAGCTCAAACCTAAGGTCCAATACGATTGTAATTCGTTATCCAAGTTGTCAAACGTAGCATTTGGATCCGGTGTAGCCGCCAAATTTCTTACAAAATTAAGGGTCTCTTGCTTGTTGTTCCGTAAACCAAAATCAAAACCTACACCAATTTTTTTCCAAAGGGTGTATGCAAAAGAGTTGGTCCATGTCCAGTTGCTCAAATCACTACTTTCATAACTCTGAAAAGCAGAAAGATTGGTTTTAAAGGAAATCGCCCCTATTTGTCTCGTATAATCCGCAACAATTTTTGCGCCTAAGGAAGAATTGAAAATCGTGTTATCATCCGCAAAGACAAAATTGTAGTTCAATGGGTGTACCACAACTACCAAATTTGGGATCGGGGTCCAGGTTGCACCAACACCTAAATCCAAATATCCGGGATCGTTAAAGTTGCTAAGTATTGTGGTGCGGTACTCTGCCAAGCCTGAGATGGCCAATTTTTCACTCAATTTTTGCCCGTATAAGGAAGATAGATTAAAAACATCAGTAGCCTGTCTGAACCCGTCCTCATCGTTAGGATCATCTTGGTCGTCCAGTTTTACCCAATTTAAATTGGTGTTCAAGGAGTTTCTCCAGAAGAACTTTTCTTGCTGTAGGTTGGCAAAAGCATTTACCGTAAAACCAATGTTTCCAGAGGAGTTGTTAGGAATACCTTGTGCAAACCAATTGTTGAACTCAGAAATGCTCCCTCCAATGGTTCCAAAAGCACCTACTTTCCATCCTGGTAAGGCGTCTATCTGTGCCTGAATGGCATCTGCCCTTCCTTGGATACCCGCAATAGAGTCTTTCTTGTCAGCCAAATCGGCTTTTAACTCCTCTTCCGTCTGGGCGTTCATTGTAAAAGCCCCTACCAAAAAAGCGCCTATTAAAATTACTTTTTTCATGATGTATACTGTTTACCTTATTTGAAACGCAAAAGTATGAATTGTCACATTCTAGAGAAAAGAAAAGTTACTTTCTCTTAAATAAAGGAACTGAAGAGCAGGCTTCGCCATACATGACGCTTTTTGCAACCGCCTGAATCTTGGTCGTTGCCAAAATATAGGCGTTCTGCGGAACGGGTTTGTTGGAGCAGCCTTTTATAATAACCGGTTTGCCATCAAAGGCGGATACATCTAGATTTTCCAAGGCAGATTGATATAGGGCCGTTTCCATGTCTTCCAGGGTGCCTACGACCACTTTTTTGGCAAAAGGACTTAGTTTGGACGTGACCAACATATAGGCCCATCCTGGGACGATAGCATCGGAAGAACAGCCAAGGGCCACATAGCTATCTTGATAGTCTTGCCAATCGTGTTCCTCTAAAAAAGCCCGAAACTCTTTTTCCCTTAGGATGATTTCCTCATAAAGCCAGTCCTTTATATCCAACTCGACGCGTTTGCCTTCGGGATATAAATCCTCCAAATCAAAAGTAATCAGTTTGCTTTGGGCTACTCTATTTACTATTTCGGACATCAGATCACATTTTAGGTTTTGCTTGATACATGCACAATGAAGTCTGGTTTGGTATGTAAAATCGGTATCTTACCTGTATCTCTTATAACAATCCCAGTTCCAATTTTGCTTCTTCGCTCATCAATTCCTGCGTCCAAGGGGGATCAAACGTAATTTCCACCTCGGCATCTTTAATAGCATCCAAAGACTTTACTTTTTCCTCCACTTCAACCGGCAGGGTTTCCGCTACGGGGCAGTTAGGGGAGGTCAAGGTCATCAATATCTTTACCTCATTATCTTCATTCACCAGCACATCGTAAATCAACCCCAATTCATAAATATCAACAGGGATTTCTGGATCGTAAATGGTTTTCAAAACCAGCACGATTTTTTCACCTAGTTCTGCAGTGTCTATAGTAGTCTCTTCACTCATATCTTTTTCTTTACTGCTGCTACGGCAGCTATTTGTTTTTTATCCCAGCTGCGTTTGATAGGCCACCGCATATAGTTTAAGCTGTTTGATCATGCTTACCAGTCCATTGGCCCTAGTTGGGGATAAATGTTCCTTTAATCCAATTTCATCAATAAAGGCGGTATCCGCATCAATAATGTCCTGCGGTTTTTGATTGCTGAAGGCCCGTATTAAAATTGCGATAATGCCTTTAGTAATAATGGCATCACTATCTGCGGTAAACACCAACTTGTCCGCTTCGAGTTCGGCATGGACCCATACCTTGCTTTGGCAACCCTTGATGATGTTGTCGTCCGTTTTGTATTTATCGGCAATCAAAGGGAGTCCCTTTCCCAAATCTATCATGTATTCATAGCGCTGCATCCAGTCATCGAACATGCTGAACTCATCAATAATTTCTTCTTGTATCGCTTTTATGGACATCGAAAAATTTTATGCAAAAATACGATTAGGAGGCTTGTAAATCAAAAGATTGGCAAAATGTTAATTGCCCTTAGAGTAACATGGATTTTGCGCGTTTGACACCTGCGACCAGCGCGTCTACTTCTTCTTTTGTATTGTAAAAACTAAAACTGGCCCTTACCGTTCCGGGGATCTTGTAGAAATCCATGATAGGCTGCGCACAATGGTGGCCCGTGCGGACGGCAATACCCAGTTTGTCCAAAATAGTGCCTATATCATAGGGGTGTATCCCTTCAATATTAAAGGAAATCACCGATGTCTTTTCTTTTGCCGTTCCATAGATTTTTAGCCCTTCTATATCCAAGAGCTCGGTGGTTGCATATACTAAAAGCTCTTGCTCGTATGCCGCAATGGCATCAAAGCCAATATGGTTTATATAATCCAAGGCTGCGCCAAAAGCGATACCTCCGCAGATGTTCGGGGTACCTGCCTCAAATTTGTGGGGAAGATCTGCATAGGTGGTTTTTTCAAAAGTGACCTCGGCTATCATTTCGCCACCCCCTTGATAGGGCGGTAATTTTTTGAGCCATTCTTCTTTGCCATATAACATGCCAGCGCCTGTTGGCCCGCAAACCTTGTGGGCAGAGATGGTATAAAAATCCACATCCAGTTCTTGAACATCAGCTACTAAATGCGGAGCCGCTTGCGCACCATCTATTAAGACCGCAGCACCTACCTTATGGGCGGCGGCAATCATTTCTTTTATGGGATTCACCGTGCCTAGCGCATTGGAAACATGGTTACAGAATACCAATTTGGTCTTTGGCGAGAGCAGTTCATGGTAGGTCTCCATGACCAATTCCCCTTCTTGGTTCATGGGGATTACCTTTAAGATTGCCCCAGTACGTTCACAAAGCATTTGCCAAGGCACAATATTGGAATGGTGTTCCATAGCGGAAACGAGTATCTCATCCTCTTTTTTGATGAGCGATGAGAACCCATTGGCCACCAGATTGATACTATGGGTTGTCCCGGACGTAAAAATAATCTCATGGGTTTTGGCGGCATTAAAATGCTTTTGGAGAGTAACCCGGGCTGCTTCGTATTTATCCGTAGCTTCTTGGGACAGTGTATGTACACCCCTATGGATATTCGCGTTATAATTATGGTAGTAATCCGTTATGGTATCTATGACTTGCTGTGGCGTTTGGGATGTTGCCGCATTGTCCAAATACACCAGTGGTTTTCCATTGATCTCCCGCTTGAGAATGGGAAAATCCTTCCGTACGTTTTCTACCTTTAACATGACCAATTTTTAAGCTACAAAGATACTTGATATCCCTATGGAATTGGTAGGGATTTAGCGGTAATTTAGGGTTGATGACATATCCTAACGTAAGAAACCATACCCAACAGCCAACTGCATCGCCACGTTTACATTCTGCGCTAGTGGTAAAGCATTCAAGCGGTCACGAAGGCCAATGTAAATCCTTGGGGAAAGGTGTAGTCGTTCCGTCAGCTTAATTTCCAACCCTACAGCCCCTCCATAATCCAACTGAAAGTTGCCACCGATTCTTGTTCTTCTATCTGCCTCATTGTTCGAGCTGCCATCCAATCCCCTTAGAAGGGTAACCTGATCAATTAAGAACCCAAACTGGGGGCCAAATTCTAAGCTCAACTTATCCGATAATCGAAACTTGGCAATAAGCGGTATCGTTAAATAGTTCAAGCGAACGTTGGTCCTGGTCCTATTTTGGTTTGTATTGGAACCTCCAGTGTCTATGGCCGCTAAATCCGTAGTAAATTGAAACCCTTGGGAGCTATAGACCAGTTCTGGTTGAAACTTGAAGTTGTACGAAACATCAAATTCAGCAAACACCCCAGCATGTCCTGAAAATCGAAATTTAACCCCGTCCGTGAGGTCTCCTACAATGGAGGAATAATTGGGTCCGCCTTTAACCCCAAACGTGGTGCCCTGCCCCTTCGCGCTCAAAAAGGCAAATACCAAGGCCAACAGCCCTATATACACCCGGAAGCGGATTGACTTTTTCAAACCTCTAATTAAAGGTCAAAACCAAGGTTGACCCCTAGTTTTTTGGCAATCAGTTTATTTATTCTCCCTTTTACCTCTGGAATTCGAACGCTTTCCAACACATTATTGGCAAAGGCATACATTAGCAAGGCCCTTGCTTCTTTCTTTGGAATTCCTCGGGATTGCATATAAAACAAGGCATCCTCATCCAATTGCCCAATGGTACAACCATGGGAACATTTTACATCGTCCGCAAATATTTCCAACTGCGGCTTGGTGTTTATGGTAGCTTTGTCGCTCACCAAAATGTTGTTGTTTTGCTGAAAGGCATTGGTTTTTTGCGCAATCTTATCCACAATAATCTTACCATTGAAAACCCCTGTGGAATTCTCGCCGTAAATGCCTTTATAATCTTGGTGACTTTCGCAATTGGGTTCAATATGATGTACCAACGTATGATGGTCAACGTGTTGCTTCTCCCCTAAAATGGTAACCCCTTTCATGGTAGAGTCCATATATTCCCCGTTCTGGTAGAAGTTTAGGTTGTTACGCGTAAGCTTTCCGCCAAATGAGAAGGTATGTACGTTTACGTTACTCTTACTTTTTTGATTGATATAGGTATTATCAATTAAGGAAGCGGTATTCGCATCATTCTGTATTTTGTAGTAATCCACTATGGCACTTTCTGCCGCAAATATTTCGGTTACGGAATTGGTCAACACCTCATTAGTGGTCAAACTCTGGTGCCTTTCTATGATCTGCACCTCGGCATTCTCTTCTACAATCACCAGATTCCGTGGTTGCAATAATAAGGAAGCCTCATTACCAGTAGCAAAATGCAGGATTTCCACCGGCTTTTTGGGCATTTTATTTTTAGGGATATAGATATACGCCCCTTCCCTGCTAAATGCGGTGTTTAAGGTGGTTAATGACTCGTCTTTAGAGGCCACTTTATTGAAGTACACGTCTATGACCTGTCTGTACATGGGCTTCGTTAGGGCGGAACTCATTAGGCAAATATCCACACCATCGTGTGTGGTCTCGGAAAGGTAAGAACTATATATACCGTCAATAAATACGATTTTATAGGTGTCTATTTCATGAATGGAATAGCGCTTTACATCTTTATATTCCAAGGCATTATCCTCTTTGGGGAAAATACTAAAGTCTATTTTTTGAAGACTGTTTAGAGACGTGTATTTCCAAGCTTCCTCCTTTTTACTGGGAAAACCTTTCGTCTCAAAATTCTTTATGGCCTCCGTACGGATATCATGAACAGGATGCTCTACATCCACATTGTTCTCAAAAGCCATAAAGGAGGAAATTAATTTTTCTTTTAAATCCATTCTATAAGAGTTTCTTGTTTATCAAAGCTCGTTTGATGTTTCAAGTTTTAGTTTGTTCTTCTTTAAACTTTACGCCTTTGAAATCTTTCCTATTCAAATAGGCCATAAAATTTGCAATTCTTCTATTTAGTGTCTCGTACGCTGATGTCAGTTTCAACATTTCTTCATTGGAAATGTATTCATTATCAAAAACGCGATACAATTGTGATCTGGTTTCCCCAGCTGAACCTTTAGCTATGGATAGAAACTGACGGAACTCTATATTTCCACCTCTTTCAAAACCTTCTGAGATATTATCCATAACAGAGCTATAATTTGATCTCTTAACCTAAAGTCCGTTTTTAAATCCGTGTTGTTTGCTATTTGAATAATTTCCTTGGACAACCTTCTAGCCTCCTGCCAAATTTCTAAGTCTTCAAATTTTTTTTATTGTTGCCATAACCAGAAACAAAAGAAACCAAACACTTAAAACTATAGCTATACCGTTGCTTCTTGTTTGATCCAGTCGTATCCTTTTTCCTCTAGTTCCATTGCCAGTTCCTTCCCTCCGGACTTTACAATTTTACCGTTATGCAAAACATGCACAAAATCCGGCACTATATAGTCCAACAGCCTTTGATAATGGGTAATAACGATGACGGCATTATCCTTACTTTTCAATTTGTTCACACCGTTTGCTACGATACGCAGGGCATCGATGTCCAATCCGGAATCGGTTTCATCCAAAATAGCGACTTTGGGTTCCAACATGGCCATTTGAAAAATCTCATTACGTTTTTTCTCTCCACCGGAAAAGCCTTCGTTCAATGAACGGGACAAAAACTTTCTATCGATTTCCAATAGTTCCGATTTTTCACGAATCAGCTTAAGCATATCTTTTGCCGGCATATCTTCCAAGCCTTTTGCTTTTCTGGATTCGTTGATAGCGGTTTTCATAAAATTGGTCACCGATACCCCCGGAATTTCCACTGGATACTGAAAGGAAAGGAAAACGCCTTTATGCGCTCTTTCTTCTGGAGCCACTTCTTCTAAATCTTCCCCTTCCAAGGAAACCGATCCTTTGGTTACCTCAAACTCCTCTTTCCCGGCAATTACCGAGGCCAAGGTGCTTTTCCCAGAACCATTTGGTCCCATAATAGCATGGACTTCACCAGCTTTTACTTCTAGGTTGATCCCTTTTAGAATCTCTTTATCTTCTACGCTAGCGTGTAAATCTTTTATTTCTAACATTGCTCTGTGTTTCTATTACTTCAAATAATTTGGTGCTTTGGGTAATTTGTCAAAATCACCTTTTGCGTGTTGTAAGTATACTTTTGCTCCTTTTTCTACAGCAAATTTTTCAAAAACTGCCATGCTTTCCATGGTTTGTTCTACATCGTAATTAAAAATGGGAATGCGCTTGTGTTCCCTATTTTCATATAAATGATACAAATCTCCCGTAAGCAATAATGGACCGTGTTCATCGAGTTCCAAATACAGTACTTGATGCCCCGGGGTATGGCCGGGCATGGATTTTATAACCACTTTGCCATCACCAAAAACATCATGATCGCCATTAAGTTTTTGGACGTTGGTCAAGTCATTGACCGCGTTGTAGACATCGGCATTACTTTCCTGCATGGCCTCACTGGTTACAAAATCATATTCTGCTTCTTGGACCAACCAAGTCGCGTTTTTTATTCTTTCGGCATGACCGCTATGGTCAAAGTGTGTATGTGACAAAGCGATATAATCGATATCCGTAGGTGTCATGTCTATACTGGCCAATTGCGCCAAAACGGAATCTTTTCTGGAAACGGTAAAAGCACCACTAGGGTCCGTAAACGGTTCCTGAAGACCGATTAAACCTTCAGGTAGGCCGGCATCCCACATTAAAGTCCCTTTTGGATGTACAATTACATAAAATGCATCGGCAAAAACTTTTGTTTGCCCCGTGTAAGTCGTGTCTTGTGAAAAAAGTTCCAGTTTGTTTACTTGGACCGTACCTCCATCAAAAGTGTACAGTTTTACCGATGGTTCACCCGCTTTCTCCGTTGCTGCAGCGACTGTTTCGGCTTCCTTTTTTTGCTCTTTGCAAGACCACAAGAAAAATAGCCCGCAGCAAATAAAAAGTGTATGTTTCATGTCTATTCGCATTCTCTTACGCAATTACTATCCAACAGAGCCTTCTAAACTGATTTCCAACAATTTTTGGGCTTCCACGGCAAACTCCATGGGGAGTTTGTTCAACACTTCTTTACTAAAGCCGTTTACGATGAGGGCAATAGCTTTTTCCGTATCTATACCTCTTTGGTTGCAATAGAAAATCTGGTCCTCCCCAATTTTACTGGTGGTCGCCTCATGTTCTATTTGGGCCGATTTGTTTTTTGCTTCGATATAAGGAAAGGTATGTGCGCCGCACTCGTTACCCATAAGCAAGGAATCGCATTGCGAAAAGTTACGTGCGTTTTCTGCCCTACTGTTTACTTGGACCAATCCGCGATAACTGTTTTGCGATTTACCTGCGGAAATCCCTTTTGAGATAATCGTGCTTCTGGTATTCTTGCCCAAATGCACCATTTTGGTTCCGGTATCTGCCTGTTGATAGTTGTTGGTAACCGCTATGGAATAGAATTCCCCAACAGAATTATCCCCTTTTAAAATACAGGAAGGGTACTTCCAAGTAACTGCAGAGCCCGTTTCTACTTGGGTCCAGGAGATTTTAGAATTCTTTTCGCAAAGTCCCCTTTTGGTTACAAAATTGTACACCCCACCTTGGCCTTCTTTATTTCCGGGGAACCAGTTTTGTACCGTTGAGTATTTAATTTCCGCATCGTCCAATGCGATTAGCTCCACTACGGCGGCATGCAATTGGTTTTCATCCCTAGAGGGAGCGGTACATCCTTCCAAATAACTTACATAACTGCTTTCGTCCGCAATAACCAGCGTCCGTTCAAACTGCCCGGTCCCACCCTCGTTTATCCTAAAATAGGTGGATAGTTCCATAGGACATTTGACTCCTTTGGGAATATAACAAAAGCTTCCATCCGTAAATACGGCGGAATTCAAAGCAGCATAAAAGTTATCCGTTTTGGGAACCACGGTACCCATATATTTTTTTACGAGTTCTGGATGCTCTTGGATAGCTTCGGAAATAGGCATAAAGATGATTCCTTTTTCCGCTAAGGTCTTTTTGAAGGTGGTTGCTACGGATACAGAATCCACTACAATATCAACCGCTACGTTCTGCAATCTTTTTTGCTCATCTACTGAAATTCCTAGTTTGCGGTACATCTCCAACAATTCTGGATCTACATCATCCATGGACTTGTTGGGATCTGCCTGTTTTGGGGCGGAATAGTAGCTTATCGCTTGGAAATCCGGTTTTTCATAACGTACATTGGCCCATTCCGGTTCTTCCATTTGTTCCCAGATGCGATAGGCGTCCAAACGCCATTCCGTCATCCAATCCGGTTCATTCTTCTTTTTTGAAATAGCCCGAACGATATCTTCATTCAATCCTTTAGGAAAAGTGTCCGATTCTATATTCGTGTAAAAACCGTACTCGTATTCCTGGGTTTCCAGTTCTTTTTTTAAATCATCTTCAGTATATGCCATAATGTATATGGGATAAAGGTTAAACCTTTCTATTCAATTGTTATAATGAGAAACTCTCTCCGCATCCGCAGGTACGTTGCGCATTGGGATTGTTAAATACGAAGCCTTTTCCGTTGAGTCCACCGGAATATTCCAGGGTAGTCCCCACCAGATATAAAAAGCTTTTTTTATCTACAATGATGCGAACAGCGTTGTCTTCAAAAACTTTATCCGTTTCCGCTGCTGTTTTATCAAAATCAAGTTCGTAAGATAATCCGCTGCATCCACCACTCTTAACCCCAACACGAACATAATCGGTATGAGCATCAAAACCGGACTCCGTCATCAAAGCAACCACTTTCTGTTTTGCGGTATCAGATACTTTTATCATGTTTACTAAGATTTATTCTAAATAGCCCCCAAATATAGCGCATTAGTGGGGTTTAACACCAAATACTAACATTATTATAACGTATATTTTGATAAACTTTTTCTATACAAAGGTTAAACAGAATGTTGGTGGATAAAAAACTTCAATTTTATAGGCTTTTCCAGCCCCATTTAGACTTTCTTCTAAGTATTGCAACTGCTATCTTTACAAAAAATACAAATGAAGGTTAGCGGTTTTTCTTTTGTTAAGAACGCAGTACTTTACGATTATCCCATTGTTGAGTCAATTAGGTCCATTTTACCTATTTGTGATGAATTTGTTATCGCTGTTGGCCAATGTGAAGATGGTACTTTGGAGCTGATCAAAGCCATGAATGAACCTAAGGTTAAGATTATTGAAACGGTTTGGGATGAAAATTTGTGCGAAGGCGGCCGAGTTCTAGCTATGGAAACCGATAAAGCTTTTCAACATATTTCAAAGGATACGGATTGGGCCTTTTACATTCAGGGTGATGAGGTTATCCATGAAGCCGATCTTGATGAAATTTCAAAGGCAATGGTCAAATATAGAGACCATTCCAAAGTGGAGGGCCTCCTATTCAAATATAGACACTTCTATGGCTGTTATGACTATATTGGCACTTCCTGCAATTGGTATACCCATGAGATTAGGGTTATTAAAAACAAGGCTTCCATCTATTCTTATGGTGATGCGCAAGGATTTCGAAAGGAAACGGATGAAAAACTACAGGTGGTGGCCATTGACGCCCACGTAAATCACTACGGCTGGGTAAGACCACCGGATGCAATGCTTCGTAAACAAACTAATTTTGGCAGCCTTTACAGAGGTCCCCTGGACCCTAACCAACCTCCTGTATGCGGAAAATTTGATTATGAGAAACATGTAAGGGAGATTGCACCTTTTAAGGGAACACATCCAAAGGTTATGCAGAAGCGTATTGCTCGAAAAAATTGGATTTTTAATTATGATATTTCCATGAGCAATAAAAGTCTTAAAGGCTATTTTAAACTATTCTTAAAAAAATACTTGGGAATCGATACCTATTACAGAAATTACAAACTGATTAAAGGGTAAGCACAACCTTCTTTGCAGAACCTAAAAAGCATCTTAGGGGGATGTAATAAAACTCTCGTCGGATAGGGAAAGTAGGAACGCTTTAAGATCGTCTTTATCTTTTTGAGACAACTGTACGCCACCTTGGGCCACTTTCTTCATTAAGGGATCAATGGTAGCCGAGTTTTTCAACCCTTCGCTATAATGGTTTATTACCTCATCCAAAGTGGCAAAACGTCCATCGTGCATATAGGGGGCGGTAAAGGCCAAGTTTCGCAAGGAGGGGGATTTAAATTTCCCATTGTCGTTGGGGTCGCCCGTTACGGCACCCAAGCCTAAATCCGTAAAAGAAACGTCCAAACCGTTATTGTGAAAAAGGTTGTCCGTCCACAAAGGATTGTTTGGGTTGCCATGGCAATGAAA
Source organism: uncultured Croceitalea sp. (assembly GCA_937926215.1). Taxonomy (GTDB): domain Bacteria; phylum Bacteroidota; class Bacteroidia; order Flavobacteriales; family Flavobacteriaceae; genus Croceitalea. The sequence goes on from CALEYA010000099.1 coordinate 22,187, forward strand.
ACAATCCCCTTTGGTTTCCGTTAAAAAAACATCCAGCCCATTCTGT
>CALEYA010000100.1 GCA_937926215.1 uncultured Croceitalea sp.
CCAGGGTATAAAGGCAGTGTAAATGGGAGTTTTACCCAAAGTATATTTCCAAAGTACAACCTTGGCACTAGCCATTACTTTAAAACAGAGAAATTCAACTTTTTTGTGAACTACAACTACAACCCAAAAAAAGAGTTACGCAGGTTTGATAAAGGGGTAAATTTTTTTGATGAGAACAACAGCGTTTTTTCCAGATGGAGCACGCAAGAGGGGGAAACACGGAATTCCGATGCCCATAATATAAATACTACCATTGATTTTGATATTGACAAGAATAACAAGCTCAATTTAACGACCAATTTATTGTTCAATCAAAATCAGGATTGGAACAGGACCGTTAATGCTACCATAAACAACGCTCAGAACCAATTGGACTCCACTTTTATTACGGCCAATAATGGTGCTAGGGACAATACGAACTTGGCGTTTGATTTATCGTACGAGCATAATTTTGACAAGCCAGGAGCAAAGCTAAAGGCAAATATGCACTACACCAATTTTAACGAAAATACGAGACAAGGCATATTGTCCAGCTATTTTGATGAAAACAATATATTTATAAGGGATTTTGGTTTTCGAACTGCTGCTACTCAACAGATAGACATCTTTACGGGGCAGGTAGATTTTTTAGCGACACTGGGAATGGCTTCTTTGGAAACCGGTGTCAAAGCATCGGTTATCGATTCACGTAGTGCTATCAACTTTATAGATTTTATAGGTTCTGATGAAAGCGTAAATGCGTCATTGTCCGATGATTTTTTGTATGATGAAAAGGTGTTTGCCGCCTATGTGAGTTATGTAAAGAATTGGGAAAAATGGTCGGTGAAATTGGGACTACGAGGTGAATACACAGATGCTTTAGGAACGTCTTTGGCCTTAGGCGAAGCCAATACGCAAAATTTCTTCGAACCATTTCCGTCTGTTTACCTGGTTTACACTCCTTCCGACAAACACAGTTTTTCCTTTGATTATGGCCGAAAGTTACAAAGGCCACGGTATAACGACTTGAACCCATTCCGAGTATTTTTAAATGAAAACGATTTTTTGGAAGGGAACCCAACGTTACAACCAAATTTCAGGAATGAATTCAATATTAACTATAGTTTAAACGGCGAATTCTTTTTTGATATTTACTATAGGGACAATGGCAATTATATCAGTGAACTTTCTTTCCAAGACAACGAACGGCAAACCTTAAGGGAATTACGTCAAAACGTAAGTTCGGCAACGTCTTTTGGGTTGGACTTTACGGTAAGTAAGAGTATTTCGAATCCATGGTTTCTGTATGCTTACATTTCTATTTTTCATGAGGACAATACTTTTTTTGCCGTTGAAAGCAACAATCAACCCGTTACTATTGATGTGGATGGTTATTATGTGTATTTGGCGAATTATTTGACCCTTAGCGCTGATGGCAGTTGGACTGGGGAATTGGCCTTTACCCATTTTTCAAATTTTATATACGGTTCTTATATTCACGCACCAACTACTGATTTGAAAATTGGCCTTCGAAAATCGCTATGGAATAATAGGGCCATCGTTTCAGTTACTGCCGAAGACTTGCTGGGCAATGCAAATGCCACCTATAGTTCCAGATATTTAAACCAAGATAATTTTTATTTTACCCAACCGGAAACCCAATTTATTCGAGTGGGGTTTACCTATAATTTTGGGAACTTTAGGTTAGAGGATAACAAAAAGGACATAGAAAAGAAGGAAAGGGAACGTCTGTTGGAGGGAGAACAAAATTAAAGTGAAGCAGTCTCATCCAAAATAGGCGTTTTGCAACTCCGATATTCGTTGTAAATTTGCGCCATGCCAAAAATAGGGAACATACAACTGCCTGATTTTCCGCTGCTTCTTGCCCCTATGGAAGACGTTAGCGACCCTCCTTTTCGTGCACTTTGTAAGGAACAGGGTGCAGATGTCGTATACACGGAGTTTATATCTTCTGAAGGATTGATCAGGGATGCGGCCAAAAGTGTGATGAAGTTGGATATCTACGAAAAAGAACGCCCTGTTGGCATACAGATTTTTGGGGCAAATTTAGATTCCATGTTGCAGTCCGTAGAGATCGTGGAAAAATCCGGACCGGATATTATTGACATCAACTTTGGGTGTCCCGTAAAAAAAGTAGTTTCCAAAGGTGCCGGGGCAGGAATCCTTAAGGATATCGATTTGATGGTGTCCTTGACCAAGGCCATGGTGGAGCATACCAAACTTCCGGTGACTGTCAAAACACGATTGGGTTGGGACCACGATTCCATAAAAATTGTTGAGGTTGCAGAACGGTTGCAAGACGTAGGCTGCAAGGCGATTGCCATACACGGTAGGACACGTGCGCAAATGTATAAAGGCGAAGCCGATTGGGCGCCTATTGCCCAAGTAAAGAACAATCCGCGAATGCACATTCCCGTTTTTGGAAACGGCGATGTGGATTCCCCCGAGGCGGCCGTGCGCATGCGCGACGATTTTGGGTTGGATGGCGCCATGATCGGAAGGGCAAGCATAGGCTATCCGTGGTTTTTTAAAGAGGTAAAACACTTTTTTAAAACGGGGGAGCATTTGGCACCACCGACCATCGCGGAGCGGGTAGATGCGGCCCGTAGGCATTTGCAAATGTCCATTGATTGGAAAGGGGAGAAACTGGGTGTTTTTGAAACCCGAAGGCATTATACCAATTATTTTAAGGGCATTCCGCATTTTAAGGAACACCGCATGAAAATGGTGACTAGCGATGATGCCTCAGATGTTTTTGCCGCTTTTGACGAGGTCTTGGAAAAGTTTGGGGATTTTGAGTTTGTGTAA
>CALEYA010000101.1 GCA_937926215.1 uncultured Croceitalea sp.
GCAAACGGAGTTGCCGTACCGCTAGGGGACCAATGGATATTGACCCCAGAGGAACAGGAAAATGTAGCAAACGCATTAGCCTCTTACAACCAAACCATTGCAGCCGTTGCTCAACAGAACGGGTTGGCCTTGGTAGATGCAAATTCATTGTTGACCGACCTAAATACAAATGGTTTGGCACTATCCGACGGTAGTAGGGTAACATCGGTATTCGCAACCGGAGGTGGATTTTCCCTAGATGGGGTACACCCATCACCTAGAGGATATGCCATACTGGCCAATGCCTTTACAGCAGCCATTAACGAAACCTATGGTTCCAACCTTCCAGATGTAGATCCTTTGAAATTTACAGGATTGTATATTGACTAATACCCATAAAAAATTCATATCTTAAGGCACCGTTAAGCGGTGCCTTATTTTTTTACATGAAATTTATTTTACGCCTCTTATTAAGTGCAATTGCCGTAGTGGTATTATCCAAAATACTACCCGGGGTCTGGGTGGATACCTACACCACCGCTATTCTAGTAGCGGTAGTATTGAGCTTTTTGAATTTCTTGGTCAAACCCATTTTGGTCATTCTTACCTTACCGGTAACCCTAATTACCTTTGGGTTGTTCCTATTGATTATCAACGCCATTATTATTCTACTGGCAGATTATTTTATTCCCGGGTTTACCGTCAACGGTATCCTTTGGGCCATCATCTTCAGCTTACTCCTATCCTTCCTACAATCCATACTGTTCTCCATTTTAAAAGACGATAAGAAAAAGTAAGTTTTTAGATTGATTTACAACCAATTAAAAACTTGTTGTCCAAAGGAAAATAATGTATTTTTGCCACCCATTTTGAGCAAAGCAAATTAGAGCGAATGAATATTACAAAGGAACAGATAGATCAGCTTAATGCAGTCGTTAAGGTAGCCATCACCAAAGATGACTATCAAGATAAAGTAGATACTATTTTAAAGGACTATAGAAAACAGGCAAATATCCCCGGTTTTAGAAAAGGACAAGTGCCCATGGGCCTTATCAAAAAACAATATGGCAAGGCCGTACTTGTTGATGAGGTGAACAAATTGTTGCAGGACAACCTGAACAAATACCTGACGGAAGAAAAATTGGATGTGCTTGGAAACCCACTTCCAAAACAACAGGACAGTTTTGACTGGGATGCGGAAGAATTGGCCTTTGAATTTGAATTGGGCCTTGCGCCGGATTTTGAGGTCAACCTAAAAACCAAAAAGACCATCACCCAATATAAAATCGTAGCGGATAAGAAAATGGTAGCCGAACAGGTAGAACGCATTACCAAGCAATACGGCAAAATCGTCTCTAAAACCCAAGTTGAAAAGAACCATGAGGTAACGGGGACGTTCAAAAATGAGGAAAATGCCATTGAACATAAATCCACGATAGAGTTGGATAAAATAAAAAGCAAAAAAGCCATTGACACTTTAGTAGGGAGCAAAGTAGGTGATACCGTTACCTTAAAGACCAAAGGGCTTTTTAAAGAGGATTACCTCTTATCAGCGGCCTTGGGAATGAACAAGGACGAGGCAGAAAAACTGAACATAGAAGTAAGTTTTACCATTGAGGAAATCAATGAAAGAGAAGCAGCTGCTTTAGATCAAGAATTGTTTGACAAGCTTTTTGGGGAAGGTGTCGTTACTTCTGAAAAGGAGATGAAGGAGAAAATTAAGGAAGATTCCGAAAAACAGTTTGAGCAGCAATCCGATCAAAAGTTATTGAACGATATTACCGAAAAATTGATTGCCGAAACCAAGTTTGAACTACCATCGGGCTTTTTGCAAAAATGGATCCAGGTAAGTGGGGAAAACCCATTATCCGAAGATGAAGCCAAGGAAGAATACGAAAAATCCGAAAAAGGACTTCGCTATCAGCTTATAGAAGGTAAAATTATAAAGGATAACGACATACAGGTTCAGTTTGAGGAACTTAAGGAGTTTGCCAAAGGCTTTATAAAATCGCAAATGGCGCAGTACGGACACTTGAACCCGCAAGAAGAGGAATTGGAAAACATTGCTACCAGGGTAATGGGCAACCAAGAAGAAGTAAAACGTATGCAAGAACAGTTGATGAGCCAAAAACTATTGGCCCTTTATAAAGAGAAGGCGAATCTTAAGGTAAAGGAAATCAACTACGAGAACTTTGTAAAAGAGGTTTACGGATAGCATATCAAATAATATGTATCTTTACGGTTCTGAAATTTTGAATTTCAGAACCGTTTTTGTTTAAAAAAATCAAGCGAGGAAATCCTATGGATTACGGAAAAGAATTTAAGAAATACGCAACACAGCATCAAGGTATCAATAGCATGTATTACGACCAGATCGTAAGCAGTATGTATCCGGTAAACCTTACCCCTAATATTATTGAAGAACGGCAAATGAACATTGCCGTTTTTGATGTTTTCTCTAGATTGATGATGGACCGCATCATTTTTTTGGGTACGGGTATCAATGATCAGGTTGCCAATATCGTTCAGGCGCAACTGCTGTTTTTAGAAAGTACCGATGCGTCAAAAGATATCTCTATTTATATCAACTCCCCCGGCGGAAGTGTATATGCCGGCTTGGGTATTTATGACACCATGCAATTCATAAAACCGGATGTAGCCACTATCTGTACAGGTATGGCCGCCTCTATGGGCGCGGTATTATTATGTGCGGGAGAAAAAGGCAAGCGTAGTGGACTAACACATTCCAGGGTAATGATCCACCAACCTATGGGTGGTGCCCAAGGACAGGCCAGCGATATTGAGATAACCGCCAAGGAAATCTTGAAGTTGAAGGAAGAGCTGTATCAGATTATCGCAAAACATGCCGAACAACCTTATGATAAAGTATACGAGAATAGTGATCGTGACTACTGGATGAAGGCGGACGAAGCTAAATCCTATGGCATGATAGATGAAATATTAGTAAGGGAACGCTAATATTCCCGTACAAAGACTACGACGGTAGGATTTGGTTGCCGAATAAACCAAACTTCGATTTTTGCCGTTCTATCTATGACAACTTAAAATTGCTATGGCAAAAGAAAATTTAGAGTGTTCGTTTTGTGGAAGGAAAAAACCTGAAACCAATCTGTTGATTGCAGGTTTGGACGCCCATATTTGCGATCGTTGTATTGAGCAGGCGCACAGCATCGTTGCAGAAGAATCCAAACAATCCAAAACAAACGACCTAAGTTCAGAACTGGTATTGAAGAAACCCATGGAAATCAAGGATTTTCTGGACACCTTTATTATTGGTCAAGAACGCACTAAAAAAGTACTTTCCGTTGCCGTATACAATCACTACAAACGCTTATTACAGCCTAAAAGCAAGGAGGACGATATAGAAATCCAAAAGAGTAATATTATAATGGTTGGGCAGACCGGTACGGGCAAAACCCTTATGGCCAAGACCATTGCCAGAATGCTTAACGTGCCTTTGGCCATTGTTGATGCCACTGTACTAACGGAGGCAGGTTATGTGGGTGAAGATGTGGAAAGTATCCTTACCCGCTTGTTACAAGCAGCGGATTACAATTTGGAGAAAGCGGAACGCGGAATCGTATTTATTGATGAAATCGATAAGATAGCCCGCAAAAGCGATAATCCTTCCATCACCCGTGATGTCTCAGGTGAAGGGGTACAACAAGGTCTTTTAAAATTATTGGAAGGTACCGTGGTCAACGTACCGCCAAAAGGTGGGCGAAAGCATCCGGACCAAAAATTCATAGAAGTCAATACAGAGAACATACTTTTTGTTGCCGGTGGTGCATTTGATGGTATTGAGCGCATCATCACCAAGCGTTTGAACATGCAAGCCGTGGGCTACAGTGCTTCAAAAGCGGAAGAAAGCCTGGATAACGAAAATCTTTTGCAATACATTATCCCAAGAGATTTAAAGGAATTTGGGTTAATTCCGGAAATCATCGGTAGGCTTCCTGTCCTTACCCATATGAATCCTTTGGACAAGAAAACACTGCGTGCCATTCTTACCGAGCCTAAAAATGCCATCATCAAGCAATATGAAAAGTTGTTTGTCATGGATGATATTGCGTTTACCATAACGGAACAAGCTTTAAATTATATTGTAGAAAAAGCGGTGGAATACAAGTTAGGGGCCCGTGGATTGCGTTCTCTTTGTGAGGCCATTTTTACGGATGCCATGTTTAGTATGCCCAGTAGCGATGATAAAGATTTTAAAGTGACAAAGGCCTATGCCGAAGAAAAACTTTCTTACGAAACCATTAAAAAGCTAAAAGCGGTTTCATAAGTAGCATGCCTCTCCATTCTTGGAGCAAATCCATAAAAACATGATTGAATATCTGTTTTAAGTCATAATCATTGTTTTAACGTCATTCCGAATTTATTTCGGAATCCCACAACGCTAATAAACAACAATTTATGATGAGAACCTGAATCAAGTTCAGGTTGACTTAAGCCAATTATTACAGATTACGGATATTCAATAAACATACTCTTACAAAACAAAAAAAGAGGCTGTGTGGCCTCTTTTTTAAATGAATAAGGAATTCTATTTCTTTATACCGCCTTCCTGGTCACTTTTGACAAAAGCTCCATACAAACCTCAGAAATTATTTTTTCATCAGAATACAGTTCGTGTCCAAAACTAGGGATAACATTTAATTCCACCCCTACCCTGTTCGCCCAATTCATATCGGGTTTAAATTTATCGCATTCCCCAAAAATCAAATTGATGTCACCGCAGCTGGGTTTCTGTTCTTCCATACGTATCCGCGTTGCGGAAACCGTAGTAAGGGATTTTACGGGCAAACCGGCCAAAGCGGCTTTCCAAGCAATGGTCCCGCCTGTACTAAATGCAAGCACATGGCTTGCCGTTTTTTCTTTTTTAATGAGATGCGCAACTGCAGTATCTATACCGCCTTCTACAAAAGCCCTATGCAGGTTTTCTTGGGTACTTACCAGCTCATCAATATTGCCCAACTGTTGGCAATCATAAAACTGGATGTCATAATACTGTTGCAAGTATCCAAAATAGGATGTAATCCAGAGGCCCTTTTTAACGCCCCACATATCGGACAATACGAGTAATCTTTCAGCCATACTTTTAGTTTTAGTTTAGAGTAATAGATTGGGAACTATTTTTCAAACTTCAAACATAAACGCCTAAAATCTATTTTTATTTGTTCAAGCCAGGAAATTGTTCGACGAACGGTAGCATTTACGAAAACGTTTTCGTAAACCGCTAACTAAAGAAATGTCTTTCATGCTTGGGTCACCCCTTCCGACATCTGTAATAATTCTTCCAGATATCCCCGGGTATTGGACAGTCTGGGAATCTTGTGTTGTCCACCTAATTTGTTGTTACATTTTAACCAATCGTAAAAAAGGTTTTCCCTTGCTACGTGGACTTTGGGCATGGTAAGCGTAATATTATTGTATCGTTTTGCCTCGTAATCGGAATTAAGGGATTTTAGGGCATTGTCCAAAACCTCCGTAAAATACCCGAGGTCTTGGGGAGTTTTTCTAAATTCAATGATCCATTCATGTGCGCCTTTTTCCTTATCGCGCATAAAAATAGGCGCGGCCGTATAGTCCTTTATTTCCGCGCCGGTTTTAAGACACACTTGCTGCAAAGCCGCTTCTGCATTTTCAATAATGAGTTCTTCGCCAAACGCATTGATATGGTGCTTGGTCCTACCGGTAATCCGTATTCTAAAAGGGTTGAGGGATGTAAACCGAACCGTATCCCCTATTTTATAACGCCAAAGACCTGCATTGGTCGTGATGACCATGGCGTAATTAACGCCTATACCAACCTTCCAAAGGGGCACGGCACGCTCCGTTTCTTGCCCGTAAGAATCCATGGGAATAAACTCGTAAAAAATGCCATAGTCCAGCATTAACAACAATTCCTCGGCATTGTTTCTGTCCTGTATACCAAAAAAACCTTCAGAGGCATTATAGGTCTCGTAATAGTTAAAGCGGGAACGGGGCAATAGTTTTTTATACTGTTCCCGGTAGGGTGCAAAACTGACACCCCCGTGGAAGTAGACCTCTAGATTTTCCCAAATTTCGAACAAATGGTTTTTTCCCGTTTTCTCAATCACATTGTTCAACAAAACCAACATCCAAGAAGGAACCCCTGCCAAGCTGGTAACGTTTTCCTGTATGCTCTCTTCAATAATGGCTTCCAATTTGGACTCCCACTCACTCATTAAAGACACCCTATTGCTTGGTGTACTGCTATACTCCGCCCACAAAGGCATATTATCAATTAAGATTGCGGATAAATCCCCAAAAAAAGTTCCGTTGTCCTCATACAATTGCTTACTGCCCCCTAAACGCAGGCTTTTACCCGTAAACAATTGGGAATTCTCGTTATTATTCAAATAGAGGCACAAAAGGTCCTTACTGGATTTGTAGTGGCAGTCTTCCAAAGCCTCCGTACTCACCGGTATAAATTTACTTTTTGCATTGGTAGTGCCACTGCTCTTTGCAAACCACTTTATCTGCGTAGGCCAAAAAAGGTTTTGTTCCCCCTTACGGGTGCGTTCTATTAGGGGTGCCACGTCTTCGTAAGTAGTGATGGGTATTCGGTCGGCGAAATCCTCATAGGTGGTCATGGAATCAAAACCGTATGTGCGTCCAATTTCCGTATCCTTGGCAAAAGCTACCAACTGTTGAAGTAGCTCCTGCTGCACGTCCAACGGATATTTTAAAAACAATTCTATCTGATGGTATCGCTTTTTAAGCAACCAAGAGGCAATGGAATTGAATAAGGGTATTGGCATTTTAGGTATATTTAGTCTCTCGATGCCGCAAGGCACTAAAGCTAAAATACAAATTCATTACCAACTATGCTGTACGAAGGGGTTTTACGCAAAATGCGAACGGAATTGGCCAATCCAATTCAATATTTTCTAATGATGGAAGGCGGTTTCCTCAACCTTAACCAAGCGATAAACAAAACCCTGACCCTCCAATTTATAAAATTCCAATGCCTTAATTGTGGTGAGAACAAACCTATTTACAGACAAGGGTTCTGTAAAAGTTGTTTTTTTGAGACCCCATCCGCCGGGGATTGGATCATGAAACCAGAATTGAGTACCGCGCATTTGGGGAAGGAAGACCGGGATTTGGAATATGAAAAACAAGTGCAGCTGCAACCCCATATCGTTTATTTGGCCAACAGTAGCAATGTAAAAGTTGGGGTTACCAGAAAAACCCAGGTGCCTACCCGTTGGATAGATCAAGGCGCCCATGAAGCCATTGAAATTGTAGAAGTACCCAACCGATATCTGGCTGGTATCACCGAGGTTGCCCTAAAAGAACATGTTGGTGACAAGACCAATTGGCGAAAAATGCTTACCAACAGTGTTGAAGATGTGGACTTGGTGGAATGGCGGGAAAAACTAAAAAGCCACATTCCAATTGAGGCACAAGATTATTTTATTACCTCCAATACCGAAACCAACTTGGAATTTCCGGTAGTCCAATACCCTGAAAAAGTGCAAAGTTTAAATTTGGACAAAAACCCAAACTTTAAAGGAACCCTAAAAGGCATCAAAGGGCAATACCTCATCTTTGAAGACAATACCGTTTTTAACGTACGCGGTAGTGAAGGCTATTATGTGGGTATCGACATCAACTAAATTCACGTTATAATCAAAACAAAATGAAAGTAGTACGCTTAGTAGTTACGGTATTCGTTATTTTTCTTGTCAGCTCGTGCAGAACGGGAAAAGAAGAAGTCAAACAAGAAAAGTTTCAGTTCGCCCAGCCCGAAGAAGTCGGTATGTCCTCTGACAGCCTAGCCAAAATTGACCAGATGGTCATGGAATTCGTTACGGCCAAAAAATATCCGGGTGCGGTAACCCTCATAGCCAAAAACGGAAAAATAGTTTACGAGTCTGAAGTAGGCTGGTCAGATTCTACTCGCACGGAACCGTATAGAAAAGACCATTTGTTCCGCATGGCGTCCATGACCAAACCCATAGTCTCGGTCGCCGCAATGCAATTGGTAGAAGCCGGCAAACTAAAGTTGGATGATCCCGTGGGGAAATACATCCCTTCCTTTAGCGAGACGGAAGTATTGACCGACTTTAACCCTTCTGACACCACTTGGGTAAGCAGCGCTACAACAACTACCCCAACAATACACCAATTATTGACCCATACTGCCGGAGTTCCCTATGGATTTGCAAATCCTCAAATAAACGGGGCCATACTGGCCAAACACGGCGTACCGGATTTGAGTACGCATTTACCCATGACCATAGAAGAAACAGCGGCTAAACTGGGGAACTTGCCATTAATGCATGAACCGGGTGCCAAATGGATGTATGGCCTTAATACCGATGTTTTAGGACGCGTGGTAGAGGTTGCCTCTGGAATGGCGTTGGATGATTATATCCGCCAAAACATTACCCAACCTATTGGGGTGGATAACCTGGATTTTTATTTCAGTGATTCCTTGACCAACAAACTCACCAAGGTCTATTTATCCACGCCCGAAGGTACGTTTACCCAAGCACCGTCCAATATGGGACCATTTTACATCCCCAACTACCCCACGGAAGGGGCAAAAACCTATCTATCCGGTGGTAGTGGAATGACAGGTACGGCACGGGACTATTTTTTGTTCTGCCAAGCCATGTTGAACAACGGACAATTGGGTGATGCCCAAATTCTACAACCGGAGACCGCAAAATCCATGCATAAAAACCAATTGGACACCATATCATTCCCTTGGGGCACCGGAGGATTTGGTTACGGTTTTCATGTGGCGGGTAAAGATTCCCAAAGAGCAAAAGGAACCTACAGTTGGGGCGGTGCATTTAGCACCACATTTTGGATAGACCCCACAAACGAACTCATCGTAATCCAATTGAGACAGGTGTTACAATCGCCACATAACCAAGAGATAGATGGCAAATTGGAAGGGCTTGTATACGGTGCTTTAAACAACTAACAAAGGATTATCCTATGAAACCTATTATTTCAATTTTAGTATCGGGCTTGTTTTTACTCTCCTGTACCAACAATAGCTTAGACAATGGCCTTATTATTAAGGAAAGCCCGTATTCCGTAGAAGTAACCTATACCAAGCTAAGGACGTTGCTAAGCAATAATCCCAATATAAAGATACTGCTGGAGCTGGACCATAGTACGAATGCAAGTTCCGTGGATTTGGAACTAAAGCCCACAAAAATTATATTCTTTGGCAATCCTAAATTAGGCACCCCATTAATGCAATCCAGCGCAACTACCAGCATTGACTTGCCACAAAAAATAATTGTTTATACTGATAAAGGAAACCGCACCAAAATTGCCTACAACGATCCTTTATACCTACAGAAAAGACATGGAATAGAGGGTAACGAGGCCATTTTAGAAAAAGTGAATACTGCGCTACATACCATTACGGAAAAGGTAATTGCCGAGTAATAGCCTATCGTTACATTGACCAAGGCAATAGTTCTTTTTCCCTAATATTCCATTGGATATGCGTGTTCAACCATATACTACTATTACCCATTTGGCGTTGCTGTAGGGTAAACCGCTTTTGAGTTGTTCTATATAAAACTGAAAACTACTATGAAAAAATTATTGATTTTATGTGTTATAGCCCCTTTATTGATGGCTACCCAATGCGAGGATGATTTTAACACTGATGGTTCTGAAACATCATTCGTGATACAAAATGACTCTGGGATTGCCTTATCCTTCCCTGTGGAAAATGGGGATTTCATCACCATTGAAAATCAATCCAATTTTGTGGTTTCCAGCGAATTTAGGGATGATAGCACCGCATTGCTCCCCTCTGATTCGCCTGCGTTTGATGAAATTGTGCTATTCCAACTGCAAGACGGTGAAGCCGTTCAGGTATACCAACAAAATCCTATTGATAACGCACTTTGGGTATTGAGTGAACCTTTTGAGAGGAACTTTGAGTATCGTTTGACGATTACTCCAGACCTCATTAATTGAACCCATTTATAGAATTCCGATTACTGTACGGTATCCTTTTTCTTTTTCTTTCCCAGAAGTCCCCCCAGAATACTTTTGGCAGCGTCTTTAACCCCATCGTTGGACCGAGTGCTATCCGTTTTGGCGGAATCCTTCTTTTTGGTACCCAACAAACCATCTAAGACATCGGAAGCCCTGGTTTTAGTGGAATCGGTATCTAAACTGTCCTTGCCGCCCTTATTTAGCAAACCGTCCAATACATCTTTAGCCTTGTCCTTCCCTTGGTTTAACAGTTTCTGTTTTTGTATGTCCACTAATTTTTTAGTGAGTTGGGTTACCCCAGAAGTAAGGTCTGTAGTCACCGACGGACTGGTATATGCACCTCCTATTTTAGCGGTTACCGGAATGGTTACGTTCTCCAAACCGGCATCATCGATTTTAGCGATCAATTTGTTTACATCGCTCCCCAAATACTTGGCCGGGACATCCATAACCGTTTGATATTCCAACTGCCTATCGAAGGAATGGCTACCTGAGATTTCCATGCTGATATCCTTATACTTTAGATTGAAGGGCTTTACCTGTACTTTTCCATCTGCAAAGGAAATCGCTGTTTTAAGGTCCTTTAAATCTAGTTTATCCAAATCTATAAAGGACAGTTTGTTATCCAGCGCATTTAGCATGGGCGTATTCTTCGTCTCTACTTTGGTCGCCAAAAGTTCCCCGATCAAATTGCCTGTTAAGGTGGCCAAATTTGGTGTCATATCTTCTTTTAGGTTTCCCGATAATTTTATACTGGAATTCAGTTTTCCCTGCAATGCACTCGCAACGGGCGCCAATACCTTAAACAAATCCAACGCCTTAAAAGATTCCGCGATTTTAAAACTGTCCATACCCAATTCCATATCAAAAGTGGACACTTCTTCTTTTGTACTAACCTCACCGTTGAGGTTCAATCTACCGTCGAACAGTTCTGAAGTTAGGTTCTTAAGGGTTGCCGTTTCATTGGCAATGACCAATTGCCCTTTTAGGTTTTTAAGGTTAAGGTTATCATACAACACGCTGTTTGCTGCGGCATCTATGGTACAGTCCAAAAAAGAAGGGATTTTAATGCGCTCCGTAACGGGGGCATCTTCATTTGGTTCCGCACCATCCTCGGTTTCCTCTACCATAAAGTCATTCAAAGCAAAGGTGTCCGAATTCAATTGAAATCTTCCCTCAATATTTTCTTCGTTGAACATAAAGCCCAGTAAGTTGTTTATGGTTCCCGAAGCTTGAAAGTCCGTTTGGCCCGTTTGGCCTTTAAAAGAATTTAACCGCACCGTTCCAGGGTTAAAGCTAACTTCCGCCTCTGAAATTGCTACCGGATTATTGAGTTCATCAGACACATATTTAAAATCAGAAAGCCCCATGGTACCACTCGTCTTAGTGCGCTCGTACCGTTTTTGCTCCACCGATGCCATGTCAAAGGCCGTAGTGAGATCTGCCGTTAAAATTCCGGACAGGTCAATATCTTGGGGAACGGGATACGCTTTGGAAAGCTTGCCCAAGTTTATCGTACCATCCGCATGTGCATTCACATTGGGATTGCCCAACAGACTGGCAATCTTGGCGTTTAAATTGAAACGGTCTTCATCAATTTGGAAGGACAACCTTTTGATGTCCACATACGTATCTTCCGTAATTCCTGTGGTATTGTTGATTTCAGTATCGATGAATACATTTTTCACGGTTTTCGGCAGATCCGGATACTTGAACGAAGCATTGGAAGAATTAATGCCAATTTGGAAGGTAGGGATATGGGTTTCATCCACAAGGCCTTTTAACTCCCCTTGCACCTCAAAATTTCCGGTGGTGGTTACGTCTTCAATATTCTTTGAATAGGCTTCAGGAACTAAGGCCAAGAAGTTTTTGAAATCCGAAGAAGGCGTTTTAAAATTGATATCCACCTGTTGTCCCTCATCCACCAATTGCACAAATCCGTCAAAGACCAAAGGCAATTGATTGATCAAGGCTTTGTTCTCCAAAAACGAATACTTGTTTTGCGCCAAATCCACCCCCAATAAAGCATCTAGGGAAATCTTGTTTTTATCAAGATACTTGGTACTATCCATCTCAAAGGATACCAAGGCATCGGTTTTGGTCTCCAATGTAGAGTTCTCCAAGGACAGATCTCCGGATCCATAATGGTTCATTTCGGAAATCACCAAATGCATGCCCGTTGCAAAATCATCATAAATAATTTGGGAATCGGTTATCTGATAAGACTCCAAATCCAAGGTAAAATTGGTGCTGCCCGCTTCATTAGTTGTCGATTCTTGCTCCGAAGTGGGCAAAGCAATATCATAATTGGCGTTCTCCCCTTTATCAACCTTAATATGCAGCTTTACCTTATCCAACTCCAAACGTTGGATGGCAATAGGCTCATCGGCACCTTTAAACAGTTCTTTTAAAGACATGGTCAAGGCTACGTCACCGGCATAGAACAAGGTATCCCCTTCAAACGGGGCTTTGTTGATGAGGGAGGTATTTTTTAAATCGACATAAGCGTCGGGGAAACTTTTGATAAGACTGAGCTTGGCTTCCTCAAAATCCAGAACGGCATTTACATTTTGGTTCACCTTGTTTTTGATGATATCCGCAATCTTAGCTTCAAGAAAAAATGGAATGGCGACCAAAAGAGCCACTATTCCAAGGAGGACAAAGCCCACTATTTTCCAAATTTTAGAACGCTTTTTAGTTTTCATGTTAGAGGGGACTTAACTGTTATTTTAATTATTCTTTGGTGCTCAAAATGCCAAAACACGGTGAAGGTACTTCATCAACTTAAAGAAACAAAAAAGCCTTAATCCAATTGTATTTCTTCTCCTATTTTTAAGTTAAATCTTTTGCGAATCAGATACACCAAGAGATACAGTAGAGGCGTATCCAAAAAGGCAATGAACACCTTAAACAAGAATCCGCTGATAACAAGACCATAAAAAAGTTCCCAAGGAATTTCCCCAAAGGTACATAAGAGCAATACCACCGTAAACGTATCTATCAATTGCGATGAAAATGTGGAAAAGTTGTTCCGTAACCAGAGGTGTTTTCCCCTGGTCGCTTTCTTCCAAAAATGATAAATTTGAATATCTACAAATTGTGCCAGTAAATAGGCCATCATGGAGGCAAATACCGCAACTATGGTATTACCAAAAACTTCCTTAAACATGGTATTGGAGACGGGTGACCATTCCGTTGCGGGCACCGCCGATGCCGTATATACAATGGCCAACGAAAAAAAGGAAGCGAAAATACCGGCAATAACCACTTGATTGGCCTTCTTTTTTCCAAAAATCTCCGAAATCAAATCCGTAATCAAAAAGGTAATGGGATAGGGCAATATACCCACGGATATTTCAAACAAAGATGCTCCCAAAACGGTTACATCGCCAAAGGGATTCCAATAAAAAAACTTTTGAAAAATAAGATTGGAGACCACCAAAGAGGTAATAAAAAGCGCGCCCAGATACAGGTAAATCTGAAAAGCAGCTCTTTTGTCTTTTTGGTTCATAACCTCTTTAGGCATGTTTTACAAGAACTCGGTTTTATACAATTCATCTTATTTTATGGTCAAGGTATACGGCATTTTAGCCTGCACCCCTTTTATTGTACTTATCTGCTTGATTTCCTTTAAAGTCTGGTACATTTCTTCCCCCAATTCTTCTTTGATGATGGCTTCGCCTATTTTAAGTTTGGCACTGCCCAAATCTTCCATCAACTTTTCAAAATCAGATTTGTATTTGGGGTATTTGCGAATGCCAAAAGACTCCAATTCCGCCATCTCGGCCGCAGCGGCTATGGCATCATCCAAATTTCCAAGCTCATCTACCAAGCCTAATCTTTGGGCATCCACCCCACTCCAAACACGGCCTTGGGCAATCTCGTTTACCTGCTCCACACTCATATTCCTTCCTGCCGCAACACGCTCCAAAAAGGTATCATACGTTTGTTCAATACCTTCTTTTATCTGTGCCCTAAAGCTATCCTTCATAGGTTCGAACAAGGAATAGTCCATGGAATTTGCATTGGTCCCTACCTGTTCTGCATTGACACCGATATCGCCGGCAAATTCATGGATATTGGGAATGGTCCCAAAAACCCCTATGGATCCCGTAATGGTAGTAGGCTCCGCAAAAATCTTATCCGCTCCGGCAGCAATATAGTACCCTCCGGAAGCGGCCACGTTGCCAAAAGAAACCACAACCGGCTTTACCTCCTTGGTACGCTCTACCTCTCTCCAAATAATATCGGAAACCAAGGCACTACCCCCAGGCGAATTCACCCTAAAAACGATGGCTTTTACATTATCGTTTTCCCTGGCCTTTTTTAATGCTTTATTGATTACGCCTTGGCCAATGATTTCCTTGCTGCCTTCGCCATACAAAATCTCACCTTGTGCATAGATTACTGCTATTTTGTCCGCTCCGGATTGCAAGGTTTTGGCACTGGCAACTTTCATATAATCCTCAAAATCAACATAATTGATTTTTGCGGCCTCTTCCAATTCCAAACGCTCGCGCAGCATATCTTCATATTCATCAAAATATACGGTACCATCTACCATTCCCGAAGCCAATGCATATTTGGGCAAACGGGCGCCCAAGGTATCTGCAATGGTATTCAGGGAAGCTACGTCCGTTTCCCGTGCTACGGCAATATCCGCAAGCATACTATCCCATATAGAGGATATCAATTCCTTGATTTGCGAGCGGTTTTCATCACTCATGGTACCGGATAGGTAAGGCTCTACGGCACTTTTGTATTTTCCATGGCGAATTACCTCCATCTTAATTCCGGTTTTGTCCTGTAAGTCCTTAAGATAAAGTACTTCAGAAAGCAATCCTTTGAACTCCATGCCCCCTTGGGGATTTAAATAGAGTTCATCTGCAATACTGGCCAGGTAATAGTCCTTTTGGGTATAAAAATCGCCATAAGCAGTGATAAATTTCCCGGCATCCTTGAACGCCTGTAGTTCCCTACGGATTTCTTGCGTTTGCGCAAAACCTGCCATTATAAAGCTTGTAGTCAAGCTAATTCCTTTTATTTTATCATCGGTTTTGGCCACTTTAATGGCGTGCAACATTTCATCCAAACCTGTACCTTCTTCAAACAATTTTCCAAAAGGGTCCGCATCATTATTACCTTCATAATCCCTAATGGGTGTGGTAAAACTAAGTTCCAAAACCGAATTGGGCTTTACCTTGACCCCATCATCACCGCTACCTAGGAGCGCGGCAAAGAGGAAAAACATAACAAAAAGAACCCCAAAGGCTATAAGACAACCCAAAATAGCTGCCAATAAATTTCTTAGAAATTTCATGCGATCAATTTTTATAAAGTTCCAAAGATAACCATTGTCACTTTGTTTTATTTACTTTGCCCGAGCAATCATGAATTTGAAACACACCGCATATTTATCCCTTGGCAGCAACCTTGGCAACCGATACCTGTTCTTGCAACAAGCCGTATTAAGGCTTCAGGACGATAGGTTAAAAGTAAGCCAGGCTTCCGCCATTTATGGCAACAAGGCGGTAGGGTTTGAGGGGGCAGATTTTCTGAATGCCTGTCTGGCCATACAAACCTCTTATACGCCAGAAGCCTTATTGGAACGGATCCAAAATACCGAACAGGAATTGGGTAGGGAAAGAAGCCAAAGCGAGGGATATACTTCCAGAACCGTTGATTTGGACATTTTGTATTATGACGACATGGTCCTTAACACGGAGCTTTTGACCATTCCCCATCCTAGGATGGCCGAACGCAATTTTGTGCTTAAGCCCTTGGCGGATATCGCACCGCAACACTACCATCCTGTAGACCATATAGACACCAGAAACCTGTTACAACAATGCAAGGACAAAAGCAATCTCCATAAAACGGGATTACTACTTTATACGAGTCGTCAAGAATTGTTTGGGCAATTGCAGTTTTTGGCCATTGAAGGTAATATTGGTGCAGGTAAAAGTACATTGGTCAATATGATCGCGAAGGATTATAACGCCAAAACAGTGTTGGAACGTTTTGCGGACAATCCCTTTCTCCCCAAGTTTTATGAAGATCAAGCCCGTTATGCGTTTCCTTTAGAAATGTCTTTTCTAGCGGATCGTTACCAACAATTTACGGACGACACCTCGCAATTCGATCTCTTTAAGAATTTTATGATCAGCGATTATGACATTTTTAAATCGCTCATTTTTGCCAAGATTACCTTGCAGAAGGAAGAATTTGCCCTGTATAAAAAGGTCTTTAATTTCATGTACAAGGAGGTAAAAAAACCGGACATCTACGTCTACCTTTATCAAAATACCCCACGTCTTTTGACCAATATCAAAAAGCGCGGAAGGGACTATGAAAAGAATATAAGTGGGAATTATCTTGATAAAATTAATCGTGGCTATTTAGATTTTATAAAAATAAACCCCCTGCAAAATAGCCTTGCCATTGACCTCACAGGTATGGATTTTGTAGCAAATACAGCGGATTACGAGCACATTTTGGGTTTAATAGAGACCCGCTTAATTGAAATCCTATCGAAAGACAACTATTAAAAACATTTGCAATTGACGAATGCTTTTTATTTATTAGCAGTATTCAGTTAGAAGAAACTAACTAACTCAAACTATATGCACGACCCCGACCCTTATAGGTTGGGGTTTTTTCTTTGAACTCATTTAGTGTATCGACACCTTCCCGTATGCCGATTTAGCTTTCTATTTTAGGCCTTGCAGTTTTGACCAAAAATCCCAAATGACCAGCCCTGCACTTACCGAAATATTCAAGGAATGTTTGGTGCCAAATTGTGGGATTTCCAGCACACCATCGCAGGCCGTAACTACCTCTTGGTCCACACCCTTGACTTCATTACCAAATACCAAGGCATACTTTTCTTGGGCCTTAGGGGTAAAATCGTGCAGTTGCGTGGCATGTTCCGCCTGTTCTATGGCCAGTACTTTGGTTCCCTTATTTTGTAATTCCTGCACTAGCTCCAAGGTTTGGTCCTTATATTCCCAAGCAACACTATCGGTCGCACCCAGGGCCGTTTTTTGGATGTCCTTATGGGGCGGGGTCGCGGTAATGCCACAGAGGTATATTTTTTCTATAAGAAACGCATCAGAAGACCTAAAAACCGACCCAATATTATTCAGGCTCCGTATGTTGTCCAAGATGACGATCAAGGGGGTTTTAGGGGCTTTTTTAAAATCGTCTACCGTTAACCTATTCAGCTCTGCATTGGCCAGTTTACGCATATAGTTATCCACTTTTAGGTTTGAAATATTAACAATGGGAACAGAACAAAGCGCAAGTTCCTATTTTCGGTAAAATTAAACTTTCTGATTTTGGGCAAGGCGGCAAAACCGAAAAAGGTAACTCCTTTAATGCAACAGTACAATACCATCAAGACCAAACATCCTGATGCTTTATTGTTGTTTAGGGTGGGTGATTTTTACGAGACATTTGGTGATGATGCCGTAAAGGCTGCCGAAATTTTGGGCATTGTATTGACCCATAGGAACAATGGCGGTGATCAAACCGCATTAGCAGGTTTTCCGCACCATTCCTTAAACACCTATTTGCCAAAATTGGTACGTGCAGGGCAACGCGTCGCTATTTGCGATCAGTTGGAAGATCCCAAACAGACAAAAAGCATCGTAAAACGAGGTGTCACGGAACTGGTCACTCCCGGTGTAGCTTTAAATGACGATATCCTATCGGCCAAACAAAATAACTTTCTTGCGGCGGTCCATTTTGGAAGGGCAAAAATGGGCGTTGCCTTTTTGGATATTTCCACTGGTGAATTTTTAACTTCGGAAGGATCCGTGGAGCAAGTGGACAAGTTGCTCCAAAACTTTTCCCCTAATGAAGTCTTGGTGTCCAAAACCCATAAAAAGGAGTTTTTGGAACTTTTTGGCCCGCAAATGCATTCCTTTTTTATGGAGGATTGGATTTATCAAGAAGATTATGCCCATGAAAGCCTCACGAGCCATTTTAAGACCGCTACGCTGCAAGGTTTTGGCATCCAACACCTGCAACATGGTATCGTTGCCTCTGGGGCGGTTTTGCATTACCTGTCCGAAACACAGCACCGGCAGCTACAGCACATCAATACGTTACAACGCATCGCAGAGGAAAACTATGTTTGGATGGACCGGTTTACCATTCGCAATTTGGAGTTGTACCAATCTACCAACTTCAACGCCGTTACCTTGTTACAGGTAATCGACAAAACCATTTCGCCTATGGGCGGACGTTTGCTAAAACGCTGGCTCGCCCTCCCTTTAAAGCATAAAGGGCAGATAGAGGAACGGCATCAGGTGGTTGCTTTTTTAAAGGATAACGAAACATCCCTGCAAAAAATCCAACATTGGACCAAACAGATGGGGGATTTGGAACGGCTTATTTCCAAAGTGGCAACCGGTAAAATAAATCCCAAAGAAGTCGTTCAACTAAAAAACTCTTTGGAATCTGTAGTCCCCATCAAACAATTGGCGGAACAGAGCAGCAATGTCTCTTTGCAAAAATTAGGGACAGGACTGCATCTATGTGCCGATTTACGCGGTAAAATAAAAGAAACCCTAGATGAAAGTGCGCCGGTCAACTTGGCCAAAGGCAATACCATTGCCGCCGGATATTCCAAAGAACTGGATGATTTGCGGGAGCTTGCTTTTTCGGGCAAGGATTATTTGGATAAGATGCTGGAGCGTGAAACCAAAGCTACGGGCATCACTTCCCTAAAAATCGCCTCCAATAACGTTTTTGGGTATTATATTGAGGTGCGGAATACGCATAAGGATAAGGTGCCGGAATCTTGGATACGCAAACAGACTTTGGTAAGCGCAGAACGCTATATTACGGAGGAACTCAAGGAATATGAGGCCAAGATCTTGGGTGCGGAAGAACGTATCTTTAGTTTGGAGCAGCAGCTCTTTGAGCAATTGTTGGTTTGGATGCAAGCCCATATCACCCAAGTCCAAGAGAATGCGCGGCTCATTGCCCAGTTGGACTGTCTTTGCGGTTTTGCACAATTGGCCACGGATAACGCTTATGTGATGCCCCAAATGGATGATGGCACCCAATTGGATATCACCGGAGGTCGGCATCCCGTTATTGAGAAACAGCTGCCCTTGGGCGAAAGCTATGTCACCAATGATGTCCATTTGAACCGGGACACACAGCAAATTATCATGATTACCGGGCCTAATATGAGCGGTAAATCGGCCATTTTGCGGCAAACCGCACTCATTGTATTGCTAGCCCAAATGGGAAGTTTTGTCCCTGCAGAAGCTGCAAAAATAGGGGTGGTGGACAAGATTTTTACCCGTGTTGGGGCCAGCGACAATATTTCCATGGGAGAATCTACCTTTATGGTTGAAATGAACGAGACCGCTTCCATATTAAACAACCTCTCGGAACGCAGTTTGGTGCTCTTGGATGAAATTGGGCGCGGGACCTCTACCTATGATGGTATTTCCATTGCCTGGGCCATTTCAGAATATTTGCACGAACATCCCTCCCGCGCAAAAACGCTCTTTGCCACCCATTACCATGAGCTCAACAAAATGACGGCCACTTTTGAACGTGTAAAAAACTTCAATGTTTCCGTAAAGGAATTAAAGGATACTGTTTTGTTTTTACGCAAATTGGTACCCGGCGGCAGTGAGCATAGTTTTGGCATCCATGTGGCCAAAATGGCGGGTATGCCCCAACAGGTTGTCCAAAAAGCATCCAAAGTGCTTAAAAAGCTGGAAAAATCGCATGCCACGGAAACGGTTGGGGATAAGCTGCAAAGTGCACAAAACGAGATGCAATTGAGCTTTTTTAATTTGGACGACCCACTTTTGGAAGAAATTAAGGAAGAAATCCTCCATTTGGATATCGATACGCTTACCCCCGTGGAAGCCCTTATGAAGTTGAACGAAATCAAACGTTTATTGACCAAAAAGAAGCAAGCCAGTTCGTAATCCAACCCAAAACCTTAAGAGGTATTAAACATCCGTTCTTTTCAAATAAAATGCTTTTGTTTTACAAGAATTGTTTTAAATTTGCATCCGCATCTTTAGGGATGTACGTTCATTAGTAATGCGAAAGTAGCTCAGCTGGTAGAGCATCACCTTGCCAAGGTGGAGGTCGCGGGTTCAAATCCCGTCTTTCGCTCAACTTCTACTCCACTCAAGAATATAAGAGTGGAGTTTTTTATATAGAAGTTTTATAAGTCCGAATGCCAAGGTATTGGCAATTCGCTCGAGTGGTGGAATTGGTAGACACGCCGGACTTATTACTTTTGTTCTTTGAAAATTTGATGTTTGGTTCTATTTTTAGGCAAAAAGTCGAAAAATGGGACAATGGTTTATTAAAAATAGAATTAGTGACGATGATTTTGTTAAAATTTGTCAGGGATCTAAATCTATGGCTGAAGCTGCAGCAAAATTGAAATTACATTTTAATTCTTTTAAAAAGCGAGCTCTTGAATTAGGTTGTTACAAACCGAATCAAGCAGGAATCGGGATTAGGAAGAATACTCCTAAAATCCCCCTAATTGATATAATTGAGAAGAATCTTTTTCCACATTATCAATCTTTTAAATTAAAAAAGAGATTGCTTGGTGAAGGTATAAAAAAGAATAAGTGTGAAACGTGTGGAATAACCATCTGGAATGGTACTCAAATCCAAATGGAATTGCATCATAAAGATGGAAATCGCACAAATCATTTACTTTCTAATTTGCAGATGCTTTGTCCTAATTGCCATAGCCAAACTGATAATTTTAGAGCTAAGAACAAGAATCTTTGAGTGCCCTTGGGGAAAC
>CALEYA010000102.1 GCA_937926215.1 uncultured Croceitalea sp.
ACTTACCTTTCCCTATCTGCAACAGTTGGATGGCTTTTATGAGATTGAAGAGGAATATTTAATCTATTGGACCCAATGGTTGACCCATCTGTTAAAATGCCGATTGGAACCTACTTGCGCCATGCCTATGGAAGCGATACGGCGTTGGTTAAAAACACAAAAGACCAAAAAACGGGTGTTAATGATTATCTCCGGCGGGAATATAGATCAACGGACTATCCAAAAGATTTGGAAACAAGACCGTTTGCAAGAGATTCCAAGCTAGCTGATGGATTTTTTTAAGGAGAGCTGGTGAACACCCAAAATGGAAGAAGGTATTTTACTTCCATGCCCTAGAAAATTCCGTACCGGGATTTTTCGTTATATTTCCATAAGCTTCTGTTATCAGGTAGGATGTTTGTAATGCAGTAGCGGTATTTATTAACTACAATGTCTTTGTTCAAATTAAAACCATTAGATAAGTATCATATCCTTATTGCCGTAGCAATTGGTGTTTGGCTTACGGCCCTATTAATTTTAATTGCCCCGTTTGATATTGCGGAATTACCTTTTAAAGCGCGGTTGGAAATACTCCCGGTTTACGGTTTGATTTCTTTTGTAGGCTATCTGGTATTGATTCCTTTTCAAAATTGGGCGTATGAAAAAATGAGCGGGCAGCCGGTTTATTTTGAAGTATTGATCATCGTTCTATTTAACCTCCTTGTTTTAATAGGTAGTTATGCCTATTACAAATCTGGTATCGTAAATGGGGACTACACTTTTGTAGGCTTTACCCTTGGAATATATTACCCTGTTTTTTTTATTCTACTGCCGGTAATCGTTTTTGGAAGGTGGTTTATACGTAAAAAGATAATTCATCAAAATTCAGAAAAAATTGTTTTAACAGGGGACAACAAATTGGACATCCTACAAATAAAAGAAGAAGATTTAATAAGTATTTCCAGCGCGGACAATTACGTTACGGTGGCTTATTTAAGGAATGATGTAGTGGCTAAAAAACTATTACGGACAACCTTAAAAAATATCAATTCCCAACTACCCCAATTACTAAAAGTACACCGTTCCCATCTTATAAATCCCATTCACTTAAAAGAATGGAAGAATCCAAATACCCTTGTGTTGACGCAAATGGAAGTGCCGGTATCCAAGAATTACAAAAAAGATATCGTAGCCTTGGATCTTTCGTCCCTAAAAAAGCATGGTTCGCCACAATCCCAGTAAAATAGGCATGTTGTAGGCCTATCGTTTCTATTTTTGGCATCAGTATAAATTTTCTAAATAATTAAATGATGAAAAAATATGTTATCGTGGCAACAGCCTTTTTAGTATCACTAATAGCCATTGCACAAGACAAGAATAAAGAAGTAGGCGTATTGCTGGAAAAGGTAATTTTAGACAAAACGGTGGCCGGTGTTGTCGCCGGATATACCGTTGACGGAAAAACAATAGCCCAGTCTTCCGCAGGCTATGCAAATATCAGTACAAAAGAAAAGTTTGAACTTGAAACCAAGTTAAGAATGGGATCAATTGCAAAACCAATGACCGCATTGGCCACTATGCAATTGGTAGAGGAAGGGCTGATAGACCTGGATTTAGCTATCCAAACCTATATTCCGGACTATCCCGTACATCCAAAAACCCAAATAACGGTAAGACACCTACTATCGCATACATCAGGTATAGCTGGTTATAAAGATGGCCGTGAATCAAATACTACCGTCGAATACCCAACACTACATGATGCACTAAGCCTATTTAAAGACCGGGATTTGTTGTTTGAACCAGGTACGCAATATAGTTATACCACCTATGGTTATACCGTGCTAGGTGCTATTATTGAAAAAGTTTCTGGAGGGACATTTGAGGAATATATGCAAAAGAATATTTGGGACAAAGCAGGAATGACGCATACGGGTGTCGAAAAATATGGGGTTAAGGTGAATAACGAATCGGAGTTATATACACGTAACAACGGGAAGGGAAAAGCCAAAATAGCTAAAGAGAACAATTTAAGTAACAGAATTCCCGGTGGAGGTTTTTATACGACGCTTGGGGATATGCTAAAATTTGGCAACGCGGTATTGAACCACCTTTTTGTTAAAGAAAGTACCCTAAACCTAATGCGAGAGCACCATAGTTTGGAAAAGGAGAACAACGCCTACGGATTTGGATGGTTCCTTTATGGTTCAAAGCCCAATGAAGGCAGTATTATTGGGCATCCGGGAGGGCAAACAGGAAACACGTCGTTTCTTTTTATAGTCCCAAGCAAAAAAGCGGTCAGCGTTATCCTTGCCAACACCTCAAGGGCGCAGTCCAGTATTGACCCAATAGCGAATGCCTTACTGAACCAATCCATAGCCAGTGCGAATGAATAATTAGGACTACCACCTAAGATCTTGGTTTTCGCTAAACCCTATTTTCTTACTTTTGCCAAAACTTGTAGTTCCATGTCCTCAGACACCAGCAAACGTTATGCGCAAAGAGGCGTTTCCGCAGCAAAGGAAGATGTGCACAATGCCATTAAAAACATTGATAAAGGCCTGTTCCCTAAGGCATTTTGTAAAATAGTACCGGATTATCTGACCGATAGCGAAAACC
>CALEYA010000103.1 GCA_937926215.1 uncultured Croceitalea sp.
GGCCAGATCGGAGAACGTGTATCACCATGCCCCAAACGTCGGTGTCGTAAAAGCTTCTGCCCGATTTATCGTTGGCCAAAGCTGTAAAGTTATGGTCAATAGACTAGTAGAACCAGATCTTAAAAAATATACGGTACGTTAAAAATTTTGAGGTTGTGAATACAATTTATTCGATTTAAAGCTAAAGCTATTTTAGTTCGTTAAAGAGCACCTGATCATTATATTGAAGCTTGGACAGATGTTTAATGCGATTGTTCCAATCCAATGGAGTCCAGTATTTTGGGTATTTTAGGACTACAAACTTACCAATTAATTTTTCTTTCAAATGGTCCACTTCCAATCCTAGTTCCAAGCCCCTATTTATATAAAACCTACGTGGCTTGTTTTCCAAGATGATAAAGACATCGTTTCCCTCCGTGCTATAAATTTCAGATACAATACCCTTTTCGGTAAACGCTTCACTTTCGGCAACTATAGGTACAGGTCTAAAAATTAGGACGGCACCAATCATAAAAATAAAGAGAATCCCAATGACACTATAGTTTATAGTCTTTTTCATAAACCTATTATTTATTTGAAAATAATGAAAATTCTGTTGCTATGCGAAGTTTGTAACTTCGTATCGTTCACCCAGCCGTGCAAAGTTTGCAATTACGTACCCTCCACAGTAAGCTACATGAGTAAGAACAGCAACTATTAAAAAAGCGTCCAAAATTAGTTTTCTGGTCTTATGTTGTATAATATAGACTTCGAAGTTGCAAACTTCGAAGAGCGGACCTTTCTTAAATAGTCACCCCCATTTCTGTAAGGGTTGCTTTAATACCATCGATTTGCGCTTGATGTCGGCCAATAAAACCCACCTTTCTTTCTTTATTCTCCTGCTCGTTCTCATCACTAATTGCTGACCACTGCCTGTATAACGTCGGCGCATTTTCAATTTTTTTATCTGAACCATAACCAAGAATTTTTTCGACTTGATCAATATGATCCATAACGGCTCGGTCATCAATTATAGGTTGTAAGAAAAGTTCTAATTCGTTCAATTGCTCCGGTAATTTGAACATCGAAGTATAGTCTGAGTTCGCTAGCATGGTTTGCGGGTCACAATTAAACTTTGGGCCGTTTGGGAGTGTATGTAGGTAGCTAGCGTGCACTAACCTTGTGGAATGCATGAGCGTATTTCCCTGAAAGAAAACGGCAATCGGCGCATCATGGATTAAATGCCAATTATCAATTAGGGTTAGCGCATCTGGGTTGAATAAGTCGTCTTCATGGTTAAATGTTAAGCCATGGCAATTTCCAAGCGATAGGGCAGATTCAACCAATTGATAGTGTTGCGGCGATAATTTTGTGTTTTCTCCCATCCATTGAGCGGCCTGCGCATCAGCCGGATCATTAGCACCCTCAGCATTTGCTTGAAACATATGATCCCTAAAATGTGCAAAACCCTCACCGACCGCGGCGTTTAAATCCAACTCCCCTAGGTTACCCTTTTCCCTTAACCAATGGATTGTTTGTGTTCTTGACATCACGGCTGATTGCTCTCTTTCACCGGCCGGCGCATCAGGATGCTGTTCTGTTAAAAAGGTGAGTATCCGTTCGTACAAGAGTGCTTCCAATAGCGGCATTTGGATTTTAGAAACCCTCTGGACCACATTTGTTGATTTAGATTCGTGTTGTCCGGTGCGGGAAGAAGTGTTGTTTTCTACCATCTTTTTAAACGCTCGCATTTGCTTTGCCTGCGTGGAATTGTTTGGTATTTCTAGCAACTTTTTTTGTGCAATAGCCTCTGGCCGGTTATCAACAAACTGAAAAACAGACGCATTACGTGAGGTTTTTTCGGTGCCCTCATTTGAAATCGATTGATTTTTATTTTCTTGTGCTTTATCTGCGTGGGTATTCATATGCTCCCTAAATTACGGATACTTTGTTGGCGACACTTATTTTTTAAAAAATCGCCACTTCTACAACTACTGTAAAATACGCTATTTTATTTCTATCGGTCTCCAATTTAGTTCCGGTTGGCGCATTTTTATCGGCAATCTCGCCAGAGGCATGCATTTCTATGAGTGCGGAACAATACTTGTCGATTTTTTTAAATTGAGCATGATCAAATTGCCCATATTTTCCACCATTGCTCCATCCACAACAAGTCCATTCCAATCTTCCCATTCCGTAGTTCTCGACCAAAAAATCTTCAACCTCTTTTGATTTTTTTCCGCTTACCCGATACATAGCCCTAACTAAGGTCTGACTGTTTTTTACCCTTTCACATCCAATAAATTCCAATTCTTGAGGCTTTTCTGCATAAGCGAGCAATACGTCGCCACAAGGAATTTTTAGGCTCGGGGCCGTTTTGGTATTCGCTATAGTAGTTCCAGGCGGGAAAGTTGAACCTTCACCTGGTACAAGAGAACTATTTCCAATGAACGGTGCCCATAAATTGGAAAATAAGGGTGCTGGGAAGGCTAGAACTAAAAATAGCCCCAAAATTCCTAATCCAATATATCTTGTTTTGGTTTTCATTTCTACTTATAGCTAATTTACAAAATGGATAACGAATCCGTTAGAGGGAAACCTGAAGTGTTATTATCCCGTTGTTCTATTTGAAATTAATTTTTGGGCCACCGAATATTGGATTCGGGCAAGAAAAAGGATAATTAAAATTTCAATGAGTATATAAAGCCAACCAAGAGTTGTTACTGTTTTAAAATGGTAAAAACTAAGTGCCAGTGATAGCAAACAATATAAAATGTTTGTTATTGAAATCCCTTTCAATAATTTACTTTCCGTTCCGGTCTCCTTTTGATACGAATAGAAGTCATAGATCATAAAACCTATGGGCAAGCTTGCAAGGAAATACAATGTTGAGGAGGGAATTCCAAAAAAGCGTTCAAATTTCACCAAGATAACTCCGAGTAAAAAAGCGGACAGCATTGCTCCAAGCCCATCGATTAAAAAAAGCCTTTTAGGATGCAATTCGAATTTTCCAATGAGTTGTTTTAGCATCATTTTCTATTACTAGGATAGAACAGAACAAGGTACGTACAACAACTGAGATATAAAGCAGCTATGCGTGCTTATAGGACTAAAGTACTTTTTTATAGGTGCGCCTGCGCTTATGCGTTACCGGATTAAAATGCCGCCAGATTTGGGCAATGGCCGTATTTTCTTCCAGTTCCGGAGTACGTATGCAGTTGTCAATCCCTTTTTTGGTAAAGGTCTCATGGAACTCGTTAAAGATAATGGCGGTCACGCCTTTGTTCTGGTAGTCCGGGCGAATACCTATTAAATAAAAGATAACGTCCTTACTATGTTTTTTGGCTCTCAGCAAATGAAAGGCCCCAAAAGGAAAAAGTTTGCCCTTGGCCTTTTGCAAGGCTTTTGAAAAGGAAGGCATAACAATGGCAAAAGCCACCAACTGGTCATCCTTGTCCACCACGAACTTTATATATTCCGGGTTGATAAAGGAGATATATTTCTTCTTAAAATACTCCTTTTGTACGTCGGTTATTTTTACAAAGGAGGCTAGGCTTGCATAGCTGCTATTGAACAAATCGAACATTTGGTCCACCCAGGGCATAATGTCCTTGCTACGTGTAAAATTGAGTTCCCGCAGTTGAAAGCGTTTTTTGATAAGTCGGTTGGCCTTGGCAAAAAGTATGGGGTCCGCCGCCGCGGCCTTAAATTTATTCTCCAAGTATTCTTTTTCCTTTACAAAACCATGGGCCTCATAATGCGATGGGTAGTATGGATGGTTGTACCAGGTAATCATGGTGCCAATATGGTCAAAACCTTCAATGAGGACGCCCACCTTGTCCAAATTGGAAAAGCCTACGGGGCCTTCCATATACTCCAACTCGTGCTGTTGGCCTATGGCCTGCACTTTTTCCAACAAAGCCTTGGAAACGAGGAGCTCATCCACGAAATCGAACCAGCCAAAACGCATTTTTTTCAATTGCTGCTCCTTTACCTCCAACCAATTGACAATGGCAGCTACACGGCCTACGACTTTTCCATTTTTTATGGCCAGAAAAAAGCGGGCTTCGGCATTTTTAAAAGCGGGATTTTTACTGCTATCAAAAGTTTCCAGTTCGTCTTTAATAATGGGTGGGACCCAATACGGATTGCCTTTGTAAAGGGAGAACGGGAATTCCACAAAACGTTTAAAGTCTTGTTTGCTTTTAACTTCGGTTATGGTAATCATGTTTTTTAGCTTGCCCAAAGCAGTGCCGGCAAGTTATAGTACCTGCGGGTTTTCTTTGGATATCCGTACAATAATACTGATTATCCTTTTGGAGGGAAAGTAAAAAAAGGACAAAACTTAGAAGTCTATCTCATCCTTCTTTTTCTTCTTTTTGCCTTTTTTCTTTTTCCGCTTGGCCTTCATACTTCCTTTTTTGATCTTAGGCGTATTCTTGGGGTCGTCTATCTTTACGGCAGGGTCCTTATGGAAATCCAAGCGATAGGAGATTCCACCATTGATAAAATAACGGGAAGGGGTATTTTTAATGCTGACCCCTATGCCCACATCGGCCTGAAAATTAGGACTGAACAAATGAGCGATACCACTACGGAACAAAGCATCGGAATAGCGGTCACTATCGATTCCTTGGTGTTCGGCAAAAACACTCCATTTAGGGTTTCTGAACGCATGGGACAGGGAGATAATATAGTTGAGTTCCGGAAAATCCGTGCTTATCCTATCATATGCAATATTGGTAATCAATACCCATCTTGGTGTAATGCGGCTTTGTGTTGCCACCATAACCCGGTAGGAGAGGGTAGGGTCCTCAATAAAGAAAGGATTTTCCCCCAAAGTGAACGTTGCCCCGCCATATACGGAAATGGCCGGCAATAAGTTTTTAAATTGGAATTTATTGTTCGCTCGCCAGCTGTACAAATTAGGCTTGTTGGCTTCTGGATTTTTAAACGGGTCGTAGACCAAGTATTTTAAACCCAAACGGCTTCGGGAAAAATCCGTGCGCCGTTCCGAAGTGCCAAAATTTAAGAAGGTAATATCTTGGGAGATAAAGGTGCCTTCATAGTTGATTTCCAATGTCTCCAACAAGAGACCATACCGAAGGGAAAGGTCCGTCCCAATAATTTTGGATTCCGTATTAAGGACCGCATGATCGCGCTGCTCGTAAAGCAAGCCCCATTCTGCCTGCACCACGTTTTTACCTACCGCATAGGCGCTAACGGATTGTCCTGGGCGGTTGGAATTGATAACGTCCGTGTATTGCGCCGTAAGCATTACGGGCAAAAAGAGGATAAGGAGTAAAAGGTGTTTGCTACTGGCCATAGACTGATTTTAATACTTTTTTATGAAACATCTTGTGGTGTTAGGGTACTAACAATGTAATTTTGGACGTATAGCTTACAGTACTATGGTTTTACTACAAACGATTCTCATACTCATCTTAGTATATTATGGAATCAAAATCCTTTTAAAATGGTTGGCCCCGCGTTTGCTCAATTATGCGGTAAAAAAGACCGCGCAGCGCTTTGGGGGGCAGTTTAACGGCCATCAAGACGGTCCTAGAGATACGCAGAAGCAAGACAGGACGAGCCCGAAAGGAGCTGCCCCAAAATCCAATCCCTCAAAAAAAGTTGGAGAATATATAGATTTTGAAGAAATTGAGTGATCTTTGAGTACTCAATGACACTGTATGAAATTCTCTGCCAAGGCTAGCTTTACCCATCTCTTTGTTTTCGGTTTTTTTATTGTGGCGGCACTGGCCTATTTTCATCCGGTATTGCAAGGCAAGGCCATTTACCAATCAGATATTGCCCTGTACAAAGGCATGGCCCAAGAGCGAAATACCTATAAAGAGACCACAGGCATTGAGAGCTATTGGACCAATAGTGCCTTTGGCGGTATGCCTACCTACCAGTTGGGAGCCAATTACCCGCATGATTATGTTAAAAAATTAGACCGCTTGATTCGGTTTTTGCCCCGCCCGGCAGATTATCTTTTTCTTTATTTTATCGGATTTTATATACTGATGCTTTGCATGAAGGTCGATTATCGCCTTGCCATATTGGGGGCCTTGGCCTTTGGCTTTTCCACCTATCTTATTATTATCCTTGGGGTAGGGCATAATGCCAAAGCCCATGCCTTGGGGTATATTCCCATGGTGTTGGGTGGTATTGTCCTGGTCTTCCGTAAAAAATATATCCTTGGTTTTTTGCTAACCACAGTTGCCATGGCCTTGGAAATTAGTGCCAACCACTACCAGATGACCTATTATTTTATGTTGTTGGTATTGGTATTGGGTCTGGTACGGTTGATATACGCCATTAAGGACAAAAAGTTGAAGCATTTCTTTAGTTCGGTCGGTATTTTAGTAGGTGCTGTGCTGCTGGCCATAACTACCAATGCTACAAGCCTTATGGCTACTAAGGAGTATGCGGATTGGAGTACCCGTGGTAACTCTGAGCTTACCATAAATTCTGATGGTACCGAAAAAGTGGCCACCAGCGGTTTGGACAAAGATTACATTACTTATTACAGTTATGGTGTTCTAGAATCTTTGGACCTTTTTGTGCCGCGTCTCTTTGGGGGCTCCGGTCAAGAAGCCTTGGGCAAGGATTCCAAGGTATATCAATTTTTTATAGAACAAGGTGTACCTCCGTCTCAAGCCATTGATGTTTCTGGGCTGTACCTCTATTGGGGTCCGCATCCTGCATCCGGTCCCGCTGCCCCGGCCTATTTAGGTGCGGTAGTTTTCTTTTTGTTCATTTTGTCGCTCTTTTTGGTCAAAGGAAAAAAGAAATGGTGGCTTTTGGGTGGGGTTTTACTGTCCCTACTATTGTCATGGGGAAAGAACTTCCCGGCTTTGACCAACGTTATGATCGATTATTTTCCGCTATACAACAAGTTTAGGGCGGTATCTTCCATACAAGTCATTTTGGAACTGTGCGTGCCTATATTGGCTATTTTGGGTTTGAATGAACTCTTCAAAAAATCGAGGACAGCGTCGGAAAAATGGCAGGCCCTTAAATGGGGCGTGCTCCTTACCGCAGGATTGGCCATTGGTTTGTTTTTGATGAAAGGGTTTTTCGATTTTGAAGGAAGTAACGACGAACGGTTTAAATCTTATTTTGGCGATGCGGCCTTGGATGTCCTCCGAAGTGATCGGGAATCCGTCTACGTAGCGGATACTTTTAGGTCCCTCATTTTTGTGCTGTTGACCGCTGGCGTCCTCTTTTTGATGCTTAAGGAAAAAGTAAAACACAATCTGGCTGCCCTATTGTTGGGGTTGGTGTTGCTGGTTGATCTTGTGGGTGTCAACCTACGTTATGTAAATGAAGAAGATTTTGTGCGTAAACGTGCCGTGGAGCAGCCTTTCCAGGCTACGGCAATGGACAAGGAAATCATGCGGGATCAATCCGTATTCCGGGTTTTTGACCCGCAAGAGGGATTAAACGGTTCCCGTACCTCCTATTTTCATAGGTCATTGGGGGGCTACCATGCAGCTAAACCCAGAAAAATTGGGGATTTAGTAGAATTTCATCTGTATAAAAATAACATCCAGGTGCTCAACATGCTTAATGTAAAATACATTATCCAGCAAAATGAGGACGGACAAAAGTTCCCTGGCCTAAATGACGATGCCAACGGGAACGCATGGTTCATACAACAGTTGAAGACAGTGGCCAATGCCAATGCCGAGATCAAGGCCTTGGATACGCTCAACACCAAAACTACGGCGGTCATCAATACAACACAGTTTCCGCAGGCCCGTACCCAAAGTTTTACGGTAGATTCTGTAGCCACTATTCGATTGTTGGACCATAGGCCAGATTATATTGGCTATGAGACCGATAATAGCAATGACGGTTATGTCGTATTTTCGGAAATGCACTATCCCAAAGGATGGGACGTCCAAATTGACGGTAGGGAGGTGTCTCATCAAAAAGTAAACTACGCCTTGCGGGGTATGGAAGTTCCCGCTGGGAAGCATAAAATAGAGTTCACGTTTACCCCAGAAGTGGTGGAAACGGGAAGCAAAATAGCATTGGCCGGGAGCGCATTGTTTGGATTACTAGTATTGGGAAGCATAGGATGGGCCTTTAGAAAGAAAAAACCGGAAGAAAGCAAAACATAACCATGGACAAGGTGCTCATTGTTTGCTATTATTGGCCTCCAGCGGGTGGGCCGGGCGTGCAGCGTTGGTTGAAATTCGCGACCTACTTGCCAGAATTTGATATAGAGCCCCTAGTTTTTGTTCCTGAAAATCCTAGCTACCCCATAACGGATACTTCTTTGGTAAAAGAAATACCGGATGGGATTCGGGTCATAAAGCAACCCATTTTTGAACCCTACGGATGGGCGTCCCTTTTTTCTAAAAAGAAAACAAAACGGATAAGTTCCGGGCTTATCCAAAAGCGTCAAAAGCAATCCTTGTTAGAACGTTTGTTCCTTTGGATACGGGGTAATTTTTTTATTCCCGATGCCCGAAAATATTGGGTAAAGCCATCGGTCAACACACTTACAAAAATTATACGGGAAGAAGGAATAAAGACTATAGTAACCACTGGTCCGCCACATAGCGTACACCTCATAGGCCTACAACTAAAACAGAAATTGGAGTTGCAGTGGCTTGCCGATTTTAGGGACCCTTGGACCAGCATCGGCTATCACGGTAAACTAAAGTTGACCAAAGCGGCCCAACGAAAACACAAATCCTTGGAAAAACAGGTGCTGAACGCAGCCGATAAGCTGGTAGTCACCAGCGCAACCACGCAAAAAGAGTTTGAACAACTCACGCCAACCCCAATTGAGGTCATTACGAATGGTTATGATGGTGATTTTACGCCTTTGGAATTGGATGAAGATTTTACCTTGTCCCATATCGGTTCTTTACTGACGGATAGGAACCCGGTCGTACTTTGGAAAGTACTTCAAGAATTATGTGCCGAAAACCCACTATTTAAAGCTAAGCTTAAAATCCAGTTGGCAGGTGTCGTAGGTCATGGTGTCAAAGAATCCATTGCTGCCCACGGCCTAACGGAATCGGTTGCCCTTTTAGGCTACGTCGCGCATGAAGCCGTAATCACCCTGCAACGAAAATCCCAGCTCCTGTTGTTGTTGGAAATAGACGCTAAGGAAACACAAGGGATTATCCCTGGAAAATTATTTGAGTACCTGCATGCGCGTCGTCCTATTTTGGCCATTGGCCCTAAAAAATGGGAGGCTGGAAGGATTCTAAAAGAGACCCAAGCGGGCCATAGTGTTTTGCATGAAGAGTACAATGCCCTAAAAAACGTACTTTTAGAGGCCTTCAAGGCCTATCAAAACGGAGGATTACAAAGCAAGGCTTCCGGTGTTGAAAAGTACGATCGTAAAGAATTGACCAAAAAACTAACCGAATTCATTAGATGGGAATCGTCCAAAAACAGGCCATAAACAATACGGTCATCACCTATCTGGGTTTTGGTTTTGGGGCACTAAACACCCTTTTTCTGTATACCCAACTTTTAGAACCCGAGTACTACGGTTTGGTTACCTTTATTTTGGCCTCCGGGGCCTTATTGATGCCCCTAATGGCTTTTGGCGTACTAAACACTTTGGTTAAGTTTTATAGCGGACAAAAGGAGGAAGAAAAGAATGGCTTCCTCACCTTGATGTTACTCTTACCCATGGCAGTTTGTCTTGTCCTTGCAGCAATCACCGGGATTTTTCAAGAACAGATAGGGACTTTGATTTCCCAAAAGAATGAACAAGTAAGGGACTATGTTTGGTATGTTTTTGTTATAGGGGTGGCCATGGCCTATTTTGAGGTATTTTTTGCTTGGAGCAAGGTTCATCTAAAATCGGTTTTTGGGAATTTTATGAAAGAAGTTTTCGCAAGGGTTGGGGCAACGGTACTGCTACTCGCGTTTTACGCCGAATGGATTACCCTGGATACCTTCTTTATAATGCTGGTAGTGCTCTATGTCTTGCGCATGATCATCATGAAGGCTTATGCGTACCGATTGCGAATGCCAAAACTGGATTTTAATTTTCCTGCACAAACCCGTGAAATATTGGTTTACAGCACCCTGATTATTTTAGGCGGTTCCGCAGCCGTAGTGTTATTGGAAATTGATAAGGTGATGATCAATCAGTTTAAGACCTTGGATAATTTGGCGTATTATGGGGTGGCCATATACATCGCTACAGTGGTTATTGTCCCTTCACGGGCCATGCACCAAATCACCTATCCACTTACTGCGGAATTACTGAACAAAGGCAACCTCTTTGAACTGGATACCCTATATAAGAAAACATCCTTGACACTTTTTATCGCATCTGGATTATTGTTCTTATTGATTACCTTGAATTTAGGCGATTTGTACCAACTTCTTCCCGAAGCGTATGCAGAAGGGTTTTATATTGTTTTTCTGATAGGCCTGGCTAAGGTTTTTGATTCGCTTTTGGGGAATATCAATTCCATTTTATACAATTCCCGATACTACAAAACCATATTGCTGTTGGGCGTCTGTCTGGCATTGGCTACCTTTTTATTGAACCTTTGGTTGATTCCCTTGCTTGGGATAGAAGGTGCGGCTTTGGCGAGCTTTATTGCCATTTTTCTTTTTAATCTGATTAAACTGATTTTTGTAAAACTGAAATTTGGACTGCTTCCTTTTACCAAAAAGACGGGTATTGTACTGATACTACTACTTTTTCTTGGAGTTGCATTCACTAATGTTAAGCTAAGCTTTCATCCTGTAGTCAATATTGGTATTAAATCCCTTGTGTTTTCGGTGGTTTATTTGACCATACTATATCGGTTAAAAGTATCCGAAGATGTGTCCCGCGTTATTTCAAAGTTTTTGGAAAAACTACACTAGCTCTTCTCTTTAATAAAGAAGAAAGGGGAGATTGGTTTCGGCTGGGGCTGGAATCCCTCCGTCTTGACACTAAGTGTCAAACCACCTCCCTTTTCCTTCGACTGGGCTCAGGATACAAAGGGAGGAACATAATTGGTTGTTTAATGAGCTATTTGGTATAATCGAGAAGTGCTCCCCTCTTAAATAAAGAGGGGAATGAATTCCGACCATAGGGAGGGAGAAAGGGGAGATTGGTT
The DNA here is from genome assembly GCA_937926215.1 of uncultured Croceitalea sp. Lineage (GTDB taxonomy): Bacteria > Bacteroidota > Bacteroidia > Flavobacteriales > Flavobacteriaceae > Croceitalea. Next base: position 11,082 of record CALEYA010000103.1, read on the forward strand.
TCGGCTGGGGTTGGAATCCCTCCGTCTTGACACTAAGTGTCAATCCACCTCCCTTTTCCTTCGACTGGGCTCAGGATACAAAGGGAGGAACCTAATTTTGGTTGTTTCAAAAGTTCAAATATTCCGATTAAAATTAGCCTTGATATCTTCAAGGACGGAATATAAGTTATCAAAGACCATTTTGTTTTCAAATCGGATAACGGTAAAACCTAAGATTTCTAGATGTTTAGTTCTTCGATCGTCATATTCTCGAGAAGTTGGGTCCATATGTACTTGCCCGTCCAGTTCAATAATCAATTTTTCCATTGGACAATAAAAATCGACAATATAGTGGTCGATACTATGCTGTTTATGGAACTTTCGACCTTCTAGTTGCTTTGCTTTTAAATGTTTCCACAAAAAGGCTTCAGCCGGTGTCAGGTTTTTCCGAAGGGTTCTTCGCTTTTCGAGTAATTCCTTTTTGTTATGACGCCTTTTCATTCTTCCAATTTATGAAAATTGAAGGCAATTCCCTACTTGAAATAAACAGGACTAGCTCCCCTCTTAAATAAAGAGGGGAATGAATTCCGACCATAGGGAGGGAGAAAGGGGAGATTGGTTCTGGCTTGGGCTGGAATCCCTCCGTCTTGACACTAAGTGTCAATCCATCTCTCTTCTGGAAAGGGAGGAGTTTTGTTTTTAGGAAAAGGCACTAAAAAACCCCGTAGCGAATAAATTCAAACTACGGGGTAAACAACTAACCAACCTAAAAACTGTCTTTGGTGCCCTAAACCAAAACTAAGGGCTATTTATCTTCGAGCAACACTTCTAGAACTTCTAGAGCTTCTGGTTGTACCGGAACTCTTTCTGCTCGTCGCGGGCGTTCTACTTACTGTTCTCCTTTTTGGAGTGTTTGTAGAGCGAACACCTGTTGTTCTGCTATTACTTCTTGTACTAGCAACACTTCTATTGGGTGTTCTAGTGGTAGTGCTAGTCCTGCTAACCGTTCGCCTTTGTGGCGTTGTGGTCACTTGCCTAGTACTTCTGGTCGTACTTCTAGGAGTACGGCTTACTGTTCGTTGCGTTCTAGTTGCACTTCGATCCGAACGGTTTGCTACGGTATTGTTTGCGCGCCTTACACCAGTACTACGTGTTGTTGTACTTCTACTGGTAGATCTTCTATCTGCATTAGCGTTTCTTCGTACTCCATTAGCTCTTCCGTCATTTCTGGACGCTACGGCCCTGTTGCTACGGGTAATACTAGTTCTTCTTCCATCACGTCTAGTCACCCTATTGTCATTTCTATAGATATTTTCCCTACGTGGAGCCCTGTCATAACGGTACTGTCTTCCGCGGTTTACATAAGACCTACGTACATTGTTTCTATAAGGTCTGTACCAAGAATAACGTACTGGGTTATAATACCTTCTATAGGGGGTAGTCCACACATTACAGAAAGCGACCGCTGGTCTGGCAAAATACCTGTGGAAAGGTCTATATACATAACCTCTGTTGTATCCGTTTACGTAACCGGTATAGTGACTGAATACACCACCGTTGTAATAAACGTTTAATCCTCCAAGGCGTCTTATTCTGCCGTTTCTGTATCGGACATCAATATTTCCAATATTGGCTACCCTTCCGTAGTAGTCATAGAAGATAGGCACGTTTTCCACTTGGATGACGGCACCGTAATCATCGTACTGTACATATGGGTCATAATTGAAACCGGAATTAAAGGTGATACCGACGTTCCCAACACGGGCACCGACACCTACATTAACACGGTTATCAATGTAAAAATCGAATTCCCCGTCAGGGTATACAGAAAAGGTTACGCCATTTTCAACAAAAATAAACTCGTTTCCGTAGTTATAATTGACGGTAGCAACCTTATCTTCTAGTGTTGCGGCCTTGTTGGTCACTGTCCCAAGAAATACCGCTGCGATAAAAAATACAATCGTTTTCATAGTATAAGGTTTTAAATTCTGGAAGTAACTATTTACTTTCCTCTTAACCTATACCAAACAGCGTGCCAAAAATAATAATTAGTATTTAAGTAGTTGAAAATCAATATATTAAATTATTTTCAATTTAATATACTTTAGTGTAGTATTTATATTTTAGAAGTTTTGACTCAAAAATAAGAGTACGCTATTTAACCAAATATAGGGTTTCATTTCATGACCTAATATGCGTGCAATGGTGCCTTATTTAAATCGATGGATCGTGCGCCCATTATGGAAATACGCAATTAAAAGCATTAGAGATGCCCCTTATAACTTCTCCTTTAAGTAGCCTGCTGTAAAGGATGTTTTGCTTTGTATGACTTCCTCTGGGGTGCCTTCCGCCAAAAGTGATCCCCCATGTTCCCCACCTTCCGGTCCAAGGTCAATGATGTAGTCCGCACATTTAATCAATTCGATATTGTGCTCTATGACTACAATAGAATGGCCCTTGGCAATAAGCGCATCAAAAGATTTCAGTAATTTTTTGATATCGTGAAAATGTAGCCCTGTGGTGGGTTCGTCAAAAATGAATAGGGCCTTTTCCTTGGTATTTCCCTTGACCAGAAAAGAGGCCAATTTAATACGCTGTGCCTCGCCACCGGATAGGGTAGAGGAGCTTTGCCCTAACGTAACATATCCCAAACCAACATCTTGTAAAGGCATTAGTTTGTTGATGATCTTTGTTTGCTTATGGGTGGTAAAATGGGCAATGGCATCATCAATCGTAAGGTTCAAAATATCACTGATGCTTTTTCCTTCAAAAAGCACTTCCAATACTTCCCGTTTAAATCGTTTGCCATCGCACGCGTCACACTCTAAATGCACGTCGGCCATAAATTGCATTTCTACGGTAATCTGGCCCTCACCTTTACATTTTTCGCATCGGCCCCCATCTACATTAAAGGAAAAGTGTTTGGCTTGATAACCGCGCAACTTACTTAATTTTTGGATTGCGAATAGGGCCCTTATATCATCGTATGCCTTTATATAGGTTACCGGATTGGAGCGCGAGGACCTCCCAATGGGATTTTGATCTACGAATTCAACATGCTTTAACTCGCTATATTTCCCTTCGATTTTGGTGAATTGCCCTGCTTTTTCCCCATAACCTCCTACTTCCTTTAATACGGAAGGATATAATATCTTTTTTACCAAGGTACTTTTCCCACTTCCGGAAACCCCAGTGACCACGGTAAGCATATTCAATGGAAAAGTTACATCGATATTCTTTAAATTATTTTCCCGCGCACCTAGTACTTGGATGTAGTTTTTAGAATTACGGCGTTCTTGGGGAACTTCAATTTCCAATTCGCCATTTAGGTATAGCGCGGTAAGGGAATCGGATTTTAATATGGCCTCCATAGGTCCGGTAGCCACCACTTTGCCTCCCAATGTCCCGGCCTCTGGACCAATATCGATGACTTCATCCGCCGCTTTCATAATATCCTCATCGTGTTCTACTACAATGACCGTATTGCCCAAATCGCGTAAGGATTTCAACACTTCAATAAGGTTTTCGGTATCCTTGGGGTGCAACCCAATGCTAGGTTCGTCCAAAATGTACATGGAGCCTACCAGACTACTGCCCAAAGAGGTTGCCAGGTTGATACGTTGGCTTTCCCCACCGGAGAGTGTGTTGGACTTTCGGTTTAAGGTCAAATAATCCAAACCTACCTTACTTAAAAATCCCAAGCGGGTATTGATTTCTTTTAATAAGCGTTTGGCGATGGTATGGTCATGCTCGGAAAGTTCAAGCCCTTCAAAGAACTGCGCCAAATCCTTAATGGGAAGTTCAATGATATCAGAAAGGGATTGGCCATTAATTTTTACATAATTGGCTTCTACCCTTAACCGTTTTCCGTTGCAGACCCCACATTTGGTCTTTCCTCGATACCTGGAGAGCATGACCCTATTTTGGATTTTATAGCTTTTTTCTTCCAATTGCCCAAAGAACTTATGGATACCTACAAAATGTGCATTACCCTCCCAAACTAATTCTTTTTGGGCATTGGAGAGTTCAAACCAGGGTTTGTGTATGGGAAAATCGAACTTGTAGGCGGAGTTCACTAATTGTTCACGGTACCAGCCCATACTTTCCCCTCGCCATGGAAAAATGGCTTCCTCATACACGGATAGTGCCGTATTGGGCACCACCAATTCTGGGTCTATACCAATGACATCCCCGTAACCTTCGCATTTAGGACATGCGCCATAGGGATTGTTAAAACTAAAGAGATGCACATTAGGTTCCAGAAACTTCATGCCATCCAGTTCAAACTGGTTACTGAACCGTTGCTGCTCGTTAGTGGCTAAATTTTCAATGGTACAATTTCCCTTTCCCTCAAAAAAAGCATTGTCCACAGCATTACCAAGTCGGTTTAAAAAATCCTCGTCGTCTTTGACCACAATTCTATCGACCACCAAATCAAAGTTTTTTCCAATATCCCCGGGTACCTGGTCAATCCGTAAAACATCCCCTTTATATTTAATACGGGCATAACCCTGCTTGGAAAACAGCTCTAGGGATTTAAGGCTGTCCCTATCTTCCTTTATAGTGATAGGTGCCAAGAGCAATAGTTTGGTACCTTCTTCAAAGGTCTTTACATAATTGACAACATCCGTAACCGTGTTCTTTTTTACCGAATTCCCAGAAATAGGGGAGATGGTCTTCCCGATACGGGCAAATAATAACTTTAGGTAATCGTACACTTCGGTGGTGGTACCTACGGTGGAACGTGGGTTGGTGGAGTTCACCTTTTGCTCAATGGCAATGGCCGGTGCTATACCTTTAATATAGTCTACCTTGGGTTTGTCCAGTTTTCCTAAAAATTGACGTGCATAAGATGACAGACTCTCCACATACCTTCGTTGTCCTTCGGCATAGAGCGTATCAAAAGCTAGGCTCGACTTCCCCGACCCCGATAAACCAGTTATTACAACCAGCTTGTTCCTGGGGATTACAACATCTATATTCCTAAGGTTATGCAGTTTGGCACCCTTTATGATGATGTTCTTTTTAGGATTTATGTCTTGAAGAAGTGTCATTCGTCGAAAAAATTTAATCAAAGATACGATTCAACCCCCTAAATGTATAAATTGCGTGCATTGACATCATAAATCCAGCATATCACAACATAGTTTTCACGTAGGAACGTTGTTTATCTATATTTGGTGTGTAATTAAAATCTGATAGGCCTATACAGCAATAATTACTTTTTTAAAGATTTAACTAATAACTATAAAGCCCGACCTTTTGTTGGGGAGGCTTTAGTATTAACCGAAAAAAGTAATTTGTATGGAACTTCAAATCGAAGACTCGATATTAGTCAAGAATTATATAGCTGGTGACGAAAAAGCCCTTGAGACCTTAATCAACCGACACAACCAGCGAATTTCAAGCTTTATTTATTCAAAAGTAATGGATAGGGATATCACGGAAGACATTTTCCAAGATACCTTTATCAAAGTAATACGTACCCTTAAGCGTGGCTCTTATAGTGAAGAGGGTAAGTTTTTACCATGGGTAATGCGTATTGCGCACAACCTGATCATTGACCATTTCCGTAAGAACAAGCGAATGCCCAAGTTTGAAGGAAGTGACGATTTCAATATTTTCTCCGTAATCAAGGACGACAAATTAAATGCTGAAAAGCAATTGATAAAAGATCAGATCGACAGTGACCTTAGTTTGTTGATCGAAGAACTTCCGGAAGACCAAAGAGAAGTTCTTATGATGCGTATCTACAAGGATATGAGTTTTAAGGAAATATCGGAGAATACCGGAGTGAGCATCAATACGGCCCTAGGGCGCATGCGTTACGCTTTGATCAACCTTAGAAAGATAGTTGACAAGAATAATATCGTTTTAACGAATTAATCTGCATTAGAACGAACGGCGCAATATTTCCATTTTACTGGCGTTATCCTATCATAACATTAATGCTAGAATATGGAAGAAATTTACTCTGAAGAACAAAAAATTTGCAAAATTGCCAAAGCCACACCAGAGACAGTAGGTTTTTTACTTGCCTTCTCCAAGTCAATGGCAGTTATGAAGTGTAGAAACCTACAATTTGAAACGGTTTTGAATTAAATTTAAAAATCTTTAAAAGCTAAAACCGCTAAATCTTAAGTATTTACTTGGATTTAGCGGTTTTTTTTTGCACAGCCGAAAGGGGAAACCCATTTAAACTTTTTCAATTGGCTAAAAAATTGCCCTTTTTAAGTCCGTTTTCGTCTTTTTTTTCTTTCCGTAGCCCAGCTACCTGCCTCGCAGAAAGGCGGATGCAACTCAAAAAAGTCTTCAACAGGGCAAAAAATATCTAATTTTCGCCTCAATCCAAAAAGTTTAAATGAGTTCGGGTATAATATCCCGATACCTGCCGATCCGGCAGGCGGGTTACCTCGAAATTAAGATTCAGTTTCCTATGAATTCTTGGCGGTCTTGCCCCGAGATAATTTATGGTATTCATCCAATACCGATTTTCTACCTATGGTTTTGGTAATGATATCCTTATCCAAATTCCAACCCCTTGCCGGGGAGTACTCCCTGCCGTACCAAATGATTTGTAAATGAAGGTCGTTCCACAATTCTTTGGGAAACAGTCTTTTGGCATCCCGCTCCGTCTGTACAACATTTTTACCATTGCTAAAACCCCAACGATATAACAGTCTGTGGATATGGGTGTCTACCGGAAACGCGGGTATTCCAAATGCTTGGGAGACCACAACACTTGCCGTTTTGTGACCTACAGCGGGTAATTCTTCCAACAAGGCGATATCCTTTGGCACTTCGCCATCGTACTTTTCAATTAGAATTTCGGAAAGTCCGTGTATGCCCTTTGATTTCATGGGCGAAAGCCCAACGGGACGGATGATATCCCGAATTTCCTCTACGGTCATTTTAACCATATCATAAGGATTATCTGCCTTGGCGAACAATAGCGGAGTGATTTTATTAACGCGTACATCGGTGCTTTGTGCAGACATCAGTACAGCAATTAATAAGGTATAAGGGTCTTTATGATCCAGGGGAACTGGAATGGAAGGGTACAATTCCTGTAATTTGCCAATAGTGAAGGTTACCTTTTCTGATTTGGTCATTATTGTTTAATTTTATCAAAAATACTTTAAACAAAAAATTCAAAATATGAACATGTTAAAGGAAGGGGATAAAGTACCCGAATTTTCTTCAAAGGACCAAGATGGAAACCTAATAAATCTTTCGGATTATGCAGGAAAAAAATTGGTGGTTTTCTTTTACCCTAGGGCCAATACTCCCGGATGTACCGCTGAGGCCTGTAATTTAAGGGACAATTATGCCCAATTACAGGAACAAGGGTATGAGATTTTGGGTGTTAGCGAGGATTCTGAAAAAAAGCAGACCAACTTTAGAAACAAGTACGAGTTCCAATACCCCTTATTAGCGGACGAGGATCATACCGTAATCAATACTTTTGGCGTCTGGGGACCTAAAAAATTCATGGGTAAGGAATATGATGGTCTACACCGAACAACCTTTATCATTGATGGAAACGGCATTGTAGAACGGGTTATCGCCAAAGTTAAGACCAAAGACCACGCTGCCCAAATTTTGGAGGCATAGTGGTATGACATAAAAAAAGGTGCCAAACAGTTCTGTTTTGCACCTTTTTTAATTCGTTACCCCAGATATGTGAGGTAGTTATTATTTTCCTACTCTTCTTCCACCTCTTCAGCGGTTTCCGCCTTAGGCAAAAATAATTTCTTCTCTTTGATCATTTCCGCAATACCTTCAGGTAACATATCTTCCCAACCTTCTTCATGATTGGTAATGCGTTTTAAGACCTCCCTGGAAAAAATGTGCATAATATCCGGATCATAGTCAATGATGTCCATAACCTTGCCGTTATACTTAAAGAACTTATAGAGCTCTTTCATCCTTGGATGTACTTTTACGTTGTTACTGGTCATAATTTGACCGGTTTCCGCATCCTTCATAGGATAGAGATAGACCTTTAGATCTTTAAAGAAGAGCTTTCCAAAGGCCTCTAGGATACCACCACTTAGATGGCGGTAGTATTTTTCATCAAAGACGTCCACCAAATTGTTGACACCCATGGTAAGCCCAATACGTGCTTTTGTATAATTGTTAAGATATTCGACCAATTTAAAATACTCTTGGAACTTGGATATCATCACCGTATGCCCAAGTGAGCATAACAATTCCGCACGGTCCATAAAATCCTGTTCGTCTATTTCACCGGAAGCTTTTAAGTTGGACAGTGTAATTTCAAAAATGACAATGGTATTGTCCACATCCACGGTCTGTTCGCGTATAAAAATGTCATACGACTTTTGGAACATGTCCATATTTACCTTGGTTACCGGTCTAAAACTACCACGCAAGGCCAAAATGTTCTTTTTGTATAATCGGGCCGCGGGTAAAAGATTGTTTCCGTCCGGGCCAAACATCACGGCATCCGTCATGTTGTTTTTAATAAGCTGTAGGCTCATAAGACGGTTGTCCACATCCCTAAAATTAGGCCCTATAAAATTGATCATATCAATTTCCAGGGTGTCCTTATCGATATGGTCGTAAAGATATTTGAGTAGTTTTTTAGGCTTGTCATACTTATAAAAAGCACCGTAGATGAGGTTGACCCCTAAAATTCCCAGTGTTTCTTGCTGTAAACGGGCCTCGTTCTGTTTAAACCGAACATGTAGGATGATCTCATCATATTCTTTTTGCTTTGGGTCTAATTGAAACCGAAGTCCGATCCAGCCATGTCCTTTATACCGCTTGGAAAAATCGATGGTCGCTACGGTATTGGCGTAGGAAAAGAAAAGCATATCCGGATTGTTTTCCCTGCTGATCCGCTCTTCTACCAAACGCATTTCATGCCGTAACATGGTTTTTAAGCGGGGCTGGGTAACATACCTACCATCCTTTTCAACACCATAAATAGCATCACTGAACGACTTGTCATATGCACTCATAGCTTTTGCAATGGTCCCAGAGGCCCCACCGGACCTAAAAAAGTGACGTGCCGTTTCTTGACCCGCACCAATTTCTGCAAAGGTGCCGTAGATATCAGGGTTGAGGTTTATTCGCAGCGTTTTTGCCTTTATGGACGGAATGTTCTCAAATTCGCTAATCTTATTTCTAACCGAAGCCATGTGCTGTTTTTTGGTATTGAATTCCTTTAAACTTTTTCTCTTTGCTATAAATATCCCATACCAGCTATACTTTGCCTTTAGGGAATTGTAACGCTACTACAGAACTCAAAAAAAGCAGCAATAGTACGTACTGATTTTAAATTTCGCCAAAATGGATGCAAATTCAAAAAAGCCAAACAAGTTCGTTAACAAAGTTAAGAAGTTAGGAAAATCTTTTCCACAATTATGTTATAATTTTGAAGAACATGACAGAACGGTTACAAATCACTTTTTTGGGTACGGGAACTTCGCAAGGTATTCCTATATTGGGCAGTAAACACCCCGTTTGTCTAAGTGATGACCCTAAGGATAAGAGATTGCGGGTTTCTGTTTTGGTGCAATGGCAGGAGCATAATTACGTCATTGATTGTGGTCCGGATTTTAGGCAGCAATTGCTCCAAAATCCTATTGAAAAATTAGACGGAATCTTATTTACCCATGAACATGCGGACCATACTGCCGGAATAGATGATATTCGCCCATTTTTCTTTAGGCAAGGTGATATTTCCATTTATGCCCATAATCGCGTGGTCAATGCCTTAAAGCAACGTTTTGATTACATTTTTGCCGATGAGGACAGGTACCCCGGGGCCCCAGCGGTCGCCATCAACCTTGTGGATAAGGATGTTCAGTTTCATCTAAACGGTCTTGAAATTACACCTATAGAGGCTTGGCACAACAGACTGCCTGTTTTAGGATATCGGATCAATGATTTTGTATACCTAACGGATGTAAAGAAGGTTGAACCGGAAGAAATGGAGAAAATTAAGGGGTGCAAAGTTTTGGTGGTGAACGCGTTGCGGGTAGAGCCGCACCACTCCCATTTTAATTTGGAGGAAGCCATTACTTTTGCAAAAAACATCAATGCGGAGCGCACCTATTTTACCCATATCAGCCATCTCTTAGGGTTTCATAAAGAGGTGCAGGCAGCACTTCCGAACAATATATTTTTAGCGTATGATAATTTGAAAATAACTGTGTAGACTATGAAAAAGAATATTTTTCTTTACCTATTTGTTTTTGTTTCCCTAATCCTCCTTTATTCCTTGGTCAACGGCAATAAAATTCAAAATGCCAATGCCGTGCATATCAGTAAACTGGAAGGCGAAGTTAAAAGTTTGAAGGACTCCGTGCAGAAAGGGCAACTACGGTTGCTGGACATGCAATATTTTTCTTTGGAAAACAATGACGATGCCTTGGCATACTACGACCATTTGAATTTGAAGTCGCCCACCCGATACATAGAGGACAAACTATTGGAAACCAATGAACGTAGGGGGGACAATCCTTTAATTCCCTATGAGGGTATGGAAAGCGATTTTAAAATCAATAAAATTAAGGTGATGAACCACAAATGGATCGTTGCTGATTTTTCCGATGGCCAATTTTGGGGCGATCTTATCATCAAATACGAACTTAAGGACGATTTGAGTGTAGATTTCACCCTATTGGACCATTTGCTATATACCCGAAGCAACTAGAAGCTTAATCGGTCTTTTTTAGTTGGGTAACCAGCCAGGTTTTAAAATCATAGAAATTTTGTGGTATAACCCCATGTCCAGAGGGAAATTCCTTGTAGATGTTCGCGATACCCAAACCGTCTAGGAAATCCGGGGTACGCTGCGCCCATTCTAGCGGAAGTACTTGGTCTACCTGCCCATGGGAAGTATAGATATTTAAGTTGGAATAGTCATTTTCTTTGTAGCTTTCCTTTAGGATGTTTTCATTGATATAACCGCTAAGCGCAATTACGTTTTTAATCTTTTCAGGATAGGACAGGGCCACGGCATAGCTCAAAATCGTACCCTGACTGAAACCTAACAAACTCATGTTTGCTTTGGACAGGGAATACGCTTCACAAGCTTCATCCATAAAAGCAACGATTTTATCACGGGAACTTATCGCTTGGGTATCATCACTCCATTTTCCTTGTTCCGCATCAAAATTAATGGCATACCATGCATGACCAAAGGGTTGAAGGTCATATGGAGCCCTTACGGAAATGATAAATAATTCTTCGGGTAGTTCATTGGCAAAAGAAAATAAATCTTCCTCATTACTGCCGTATCCATGGAGCATAAAAAGTACTGGAGCATGCGCTGCTGCTGTGGCGGAAGGTCGTATAAGGTGTTCTAAGGATAGGTTTGTGGGGGTCATAGTAATTTGGGTTGCTTGTTAACTTATATGGTTACGGAATAAAGGTAAACCACTTTTGAAAATAACTTCCCAGAACGGGAAGCAGTTTTGTTTCTTCTTTTATCGCCTGCCAAAAGCCATAACCCCACATAATGAGATAAATGGCGAACAAAGGCATCCAAACATAGTCAAACCCGGTAAACGTAAGTACGATTCCCAAAGCATGATAGAACAAATGAATGCCAAAAGCCTGTCTATTATGGAATCTTGCAAAGGCATTTTTGGATTCCATGTTCATGGTCATGGCAATAAGGCTGCCTACAATAGTGAAATAGGCAATGATGGCCGTATTTTTTCCCGCAGCAATTTCCTTCTTAGTCATGCAACTGTTTTTTTCCGTTGGAGATTACACCAATCACTTTTCCCTTTAAGGATTGGCCCAAAAACATGGAATTTTTGGATTTGGATAGCATGTCTTCCTTGGAGAATTCATATTCCGTATCCGGATTAAAAAGGGTAAGGTTCGCCGGTTCCCCTTCTTTTAACTTGGGGGTTTCAATACCAAAACGCTCTCGGCCCTTGGTCAAATGCGTGATGGTAGTTTCAAGATCGCACAATTGCTGTAGGGCTCCAAAGGCAGATTCCAATCCTATCGAACCATAAACGGCATTGTCAAACTCAATTCTTTTTTCTTCAATATCTATGGGGGAGTGGTCCGTAGTCACAAAATCTAAGGTGCCGTTTTGCAATCCTTTTAACAGGGCAGTGGCATCTTTTTTGGTACGTAGTGGTGGTTTTACTTTAAAATTGGTGTCAAAACTGGCTAAAGATTCGTCCGTAGCAATTAAATTGTGAACGGCAACGCTGGCCGTTACGTCCAAGCCTTTTTTCTTTGCATCGGCAATAAGTTTTACCGCTCCGGCAGTGGAAACGGTTGGGATATGTAGTTTCCCTCCCGTATACTCCAATATGAACAAGTCCCTGGCTATTTGCAATTCTTCGGCTAATGACGGGATGCCTTTTAAACCTTGTTTTGTAGAGACTTCGCCTTCATGTACGATTCCTTTTCCGCGTATGGCCCTGTCCTCAGGAAAAGAACATACCAACCCATCAAAATTTTGCGCATACAGCAGCGCAATTTTTAGGAGATTGCTGTTGGTTATGGAAGTCTTGTAGTCATAAAAAGCAATGGCTCCGGCGTTTTTCATATCAAACAACTCGGCTAATGCCTCGCCTTTGCCATTAACGGTCAAACTCCCATAAGGATAGAGCCTTGTGGCAAAATTTTTCGCTTTATCCTTTAAAAACCCCAAGTCTGCCCCAGTATTGGGAATAGGATTGGTATTGGTGTTCAAAAGAATATCCGTAAACCCGCTTTTGGCGGCCACTTTGAGACCATTTGAAATTGTCTCCCGTTCTTCATAACCCGGTTCTCCAAAACTAACGCTACTGTCAAACCAACCTAAGGAAAGGTGTAAATTAGGAAAGGAAACTTCCGGTGTGTTTTTTTGGGAATCTATGTTGGCGGCTATTTTTTCTATCCGTCCGTTTTTGATGTAAAGGTCTCTTTTCTTTTGATGAAGGGCTTTCTCCTGCGGACAAATTATAGTAGCGTTTTTTACCAATAGGTTCATGCAAGCGTTTTTTGAATGAGCAGTTCCAACAGCGCAAAAATTAAGGCAAAAATAACAAACCATTTCCAATAGTCCGTAATTGCGTTGGATTCGTCCAAATCCTCAAAAAGTTGGGGAATGGAATCGTAGCTCTTGGCATTGGAAATATAATCAAGTGACGGATAGCTCAATTGGCTTTCTGCCCGATCATGGTTAAAACTAATGTGTTGTAAGGTGTCTTTTTTGTTGAGGGCGGCAAATATGCCGTCTTCTCTGGGCAGGTCTTCAAAAGTGAGGCTTAATTTATTGGAAAACGATTTCTGCAAGGGAATGAACTCCAATGTCCCGTTGGTCAGTTTTACAATATTGTCTTTTTCCAATTGCGCTGCGATGTCAATGGTGGTTTTTGTACCGATGGTCTGATATAAATCGGGCACCTTTAAACTTAAAGCCCCAATATTATACAGGGTTGGGACAATAAGTGGGGAGCCCTTAAAATTGGAATTATCCGAGTTTAGGGAAGCGGTAAAAACATAGGTATTCCCTTGATTGGTAAGTAAGGGGGAACCATTGGTATAACTAAGGATAGGACTACCGGAAGCGTTCAGTCTGTAATGTGCTTTTACCTGGGGGTATTCAAAATTGTTCACCTTTTTTTCAAAAACGTTTTCAAAGACAGGATGCGCAAAATTGATGGTACTGATCTTCTGCTCAAAATTCAACAATTCCTGAAAGCGTACGCTGCCAAGTCCTTGCAAAAAGGAATTGTAGGAAGTGATGTTTCCTTTGGTACTTGGAATGAACAATAAACTTCCCCCAGTATCCACAAAACTTTTGAGGACCGTCTGTAGACTTTTTGGAAGCTCTTCTACCTCATTGATAATAATCAGGTTTTGGCTTTCTATGGCGCTATAATTTAATTGTTCCAAAGGATAATCCACGAATACGCAGCTATCTTCGGTATATATTTTTTTAAGAAAAGAGGCATCGGCATTGCCTATGGCCAAAACCTTGATTTTCTGTTTGGTATCGATATTAAAATAAAAACTGTTGTCATAACCAAGGGCATTGTCCTGAAGCTGTAGCTTTCCCTTAAGGGCTTCCCCGGTGGGAATGGAAAATTCCAGTTCCCCACGTTTGGATTCGGTACCTTCCACCGCTGATTTTGCAATCAGTTTTTCACCATTGAAAAGGGAAATAGGCACCCGTTCTTCTTCGGCTACGCCGGATACCAAGACTTTAAGGGACATCTGATCGTTAAAACCGTTACCCACATATAAGGAGTCTATGGAGATGTTGTTTTTTTCTTGCGGTTCCATTTTCACCAAATGGAGTTGTAGCTGACTGCTGTCCGACTCATATTGTGAAACAAACCGTTGTTGAAAATCGGAAATTACGATGAGGTGCCTTTCCGTATCCAATTGCTCACTGAACAAGGTTTTTGCTTTGAGTAGTACTTGGTCCAAAGTAAGCTGCAAATGGGTGTAGGGCAGTGCTAACAATTCACTTTTTACGCTATTGTACCCAGTATTTTTAAAGGTCTTATCATTGGTAAAGAGCGTAATGCCTTGGTCTTCATCGCTATGTTGTATAACCTCTTGAACGGCCTTTTTTAACAGGGATTGCCCATTTTGCTGCGCCTGCATGCTAAAAGAATTGTCCACGTAAATCACCGTTTCTTCCGGTTTAAGGGCCGTCTCATTGGCACTAAAAGGTTGTGCAAAGGCCAGAACAATGCACGCCATTAATAATAACCTTGTAAACAGCAACAGCCATTTTTTTAAGGTGCTGCTCTTACGCGATTCGCTGACCACTTTTTGTAGCATGGCCACATTGGTAAAAGGGGTCTTCTTAAACCTACGTAATTGAAAAAGGTGGATGATGATAGGAATTAGGAGCAAAAGAAGGCCCCAAAGTAATTCTGGATGTTTAAACTGCATTCCTAGGTTTGATTGTGTAAATATACAGCTTTAGAGTATTCGCTTTATATTCTTGTATTGTTAAGGTATGCTAATTTAATTTTAATACCTCGACCCTTGGGTCGATTCCCATTATATGTCCAGGGCTTGCCCCAAGTCGGTTTATTTGGTTTAACAGAAAAAGAAGTAATCCGCCATAAGGGATTGTCCAATACCCTTCAGGTGCTTTCGTATTTCAATTTGGGCCTGTGCATTGGCTACCGTGATGATGCTTTGCGGTTGCTCTAATTGCTCCAAGCTTTTAAAGTGTACGAGCGATTTGCCATAAATTTCCTTTCCTATTTTTTTGGGATTGTCGCACAGCCACACAAAAGGAATCCGCTTTTCTACTAGGGTTTTAGCAATGGTCTTTCCCTTGTTACCAGCCCCCCAGACTACCAGTGGGCGCGTATCTTGATAGTCCAACCGTAAAAAGTAATGCAATTTGATATCCAAAAAATAGTTTTGCGCATAGTGTTCGTGGGTGCGGGAAGTGCGCGTATCATAATCCCGCCATAAATGCAAGACTTGGTTACAAGGAATAATTTTTAAACCCAGTTCATAAAAGCGGAACGTAAGGTCGTAATCTTCGGGATATCTGTTGGGAGTAAACCCGCCACAAGCATCAAAATCGGTTTTAAAAGCCATCCAACACGGAGAGGGGATTACGCATTCTTTATAGATTTCCGAATAGTTGCTTCCCTTTTCCGTCAGTTGGTTGAGCCACTGCTCATACCTGGCATAGCCATTACTGATGCCGCGATGCGAAAAATAACGTACCTGTCCCACCGCTAAATGTCCTTTGCCATACTCCTGTAGGGAAGCTACCATGAGTTTCAAACGTTGGTTTTCCATGATGTCATCAGAATCCATACGTGTAACAAACTCACCCGCTGCCGTATCATAAGCGGTGCGCAACGCGGGAATAATTCCATCGCCCTTGTTTGTGAATACCTGTATACGTGGGTCTTTCTTGGCATAGGAAGTCACTAAATCCAAACTACCGTCCGTAGAATGATCATCTACGGCAAGTACTTGCCAATGGGTATAGTTTTGCGCTAGAATGGAATCCAAACAGTCCGATAAATAATCGGAGGTGTTTTTAAACGGAATGATAATGCTAACTAGGGCATCTGGCATCTTGAAATTATGAGGGATAATATACTGTAATTTAGCCTTTTAACTCCTTAACCGCCTCGGCAATGGCTTTTTCCACAAGGTCAATCATTATGGCATAACCCTTTTTTGTAGGATGCACACCATCTTTGGCCAAATCTTGGGGTAGTCCGTTACGGTCATCCGCCATTACGGAGAAATAATCCAAATACTGCACCCCTTTTTCTTGGCAAAGTTCTTTGAGTAATGCGTTCAGCTTAGGGATTTTAATGTTGGGCTCCAATCCCGGTCGCCAGCTGTAATCAAATGCTGGGAGCACAGAACAGACTAGGGGTACTATCCCATTACTTTGGGCAAGTTCTACCATGGTCAAGATATTATCCCGTATTTGCTCCAAGGTCATAGGACCCGTATTTCCTGCAATATCGTTGGTACCGGCTAGGATTATAACAATCTTTGGCTGTACATTGATGACATCCTGTCTAAAACGCACTACCATTTGCGGTGTAGTCTGTCCACTTATACCACGGTTTATATAGGGCTTGTCCTTAAAGAAATTCGCAGGCCAACCTTCCGTTATGGAATTGCCCATAAACACTACTAAAGGGGATTCGGTAAGCTGTTCATTTTGGCTTTGGTATTTGTTCAGGTTTGCCCAGTCTTGGGCTTTTACCGATTTTAAGGATAAAAGTGAGCTTAATAGTGCCAATAGGATAAAATTTGAGCTGTTCATTTTTAGTTGTTTATAAGGTCGGCCGGAAAAAAGCACTTGCGGGTTTTTCCATCATACGTTCCACATTTTCAAAATAGTGCCCCACATGGCGGCCATCGACCAAGGCATGGTGCACCTGCACGGAAAGCGGCATTAAGGTTTGTCCGTTTTGGGCAAAGAATTTGCCCCAACTGATTCTTGGTACGGAATCATGCGGATGATAACTCATGGCATGCTGCATGCTGGTAAAACTAACCCAAGGTATGGCGGACATAAAAAGAAAATCATCGCGGCCCGCTTCATCCTCAAAAGAAGGGTTGGTTTTCATCAATTCGGTGATTTTCTTTGCAGAGCCTATAAATGCGGAAGCCTCCTCTTCATAGTCCACGGTGCAAAAGCTAAAAACATCCGCTTCATCCGTAGGTACGGTAAAAGAAGGATGTACGGCATCATGCTCTACAATTTCGTTTTCCCGTATTCGCCAACGAAATTCTTTTAGCTCATTGGCCGCCCTGGCCAACACATATACCAACGAAAAGGAAGTAGGCAAGGCATTGGCTTTAAAATAGGCCAAGGCATTGGTGACGTCTACATT
>CALEYA010000104.1 GCA_937926215.1 uncultured Croceitalea sp.
TAAACCTTAAACAAACCAGCAAAAATTGAACGACCCTTCAAGAAATATGAATGTTAATACCTAGCAACATTCGATTAATTCCAAAACCATCATTGTTAATTTTATGATATATCCCTACAAAAATTGAGAGATTGACAATGAAATCCATCGAGTAGCATAGAGGAGCATAATAAATGTGTTAAACCTTGTTTTAAAGGATGTTAGCCTTTAAAATGTAAGTAATTTCGCAGCCGTTAAAAATTAAAAATGTGGAATGCACAGAATTAAATCCGGCAAAAAACTTTAAAAATTGGGAACCGCATTACATCAATGAATTGCGTTCCCTTCAATTTAAAGAACAACTTGGCAACAAACTCTTGTTTGAAGATGATTCCATTAAACTATGGAATTTAAAATTGGACCATGGCGAGCGTATGCCCTTTCTAAAACACGACAAAAATTTCTCTTGGATAGCAGAAAATGACGCCATTTTAAAAAGTAGGTTTGGCAATGGCCGCATTACATTGATACGAATAGCGAAAGGCGACACGGAATACTTTGAACATAGCCATAAAGACTATATCAACGATTTGGAAAACTTGTCCAAAACTCCTGTAGTTTTTAAAATTTTGGAATACAAAAATGAATTCCATGATATGCTTCCTATTTTGAACTAAGAAACTGTCGGGATTCTATGATGAGTTTTCATCCGTACCAAGTATTTCCATTTAATTCTTCAAAGTGCTTCTTCCTGTATTTTTGCGACTACCTCAGGGTTTAATAGGGTTGAAATGTCCCCGAGATTACTGGTATCTTTAGCCGCTATCTTCCGAAGGATACGCCGCATTATTTTTCCGCTTCGGGTTTTGGGCAAGCCAGGTACGAACTGCACTTTATCCAATTTTGCAATGGGTCCTATATGCTCCGTAATCACTTGGTTGATTTCTTTGGTCAAATTTTCCCGGTTTCTGGATTCCCCGGTTTCTTTCAGAATTACGTAGCCATACAAAGCATTTCCCTTAATATCATGCGGAAAGCCTACAATGGCGGATTCCGCCACGGCAGGATGCTCATTAATGGCATCTTCAATAGGTGCCGTTCCCAAATTATGACCGGATACGATAATCACATCGTCCACCCTACCCGTTATTCTATAGTATCCAACCTCATCGCGCAGCGCGCCATCACCCGTGAAGTAGGTATTGACAAAGGCGGAAAAATAGGTGTCCTTATAGCGCTTATGATCTCCCCAAATGGTACGCGCCATGGAAGGCCATGGATATTTGATGCACAGTCTTCCATCCACTTGGTTTCCGGTAATCTCTTTTCCATTTTCATCCATTAGAGCGGGTTGTATGCCCGGCAGCGGTAAAGTGGCATAGGTAGGCTTTGTAGGTGTTGCAAAAGGAATTGGCGAAATTAGGATTCCCCCCGTTTCTGTCTGCCACCACGTATCTACAATAGGACATTTTTTTTCTCCCACATGATCATTGTACCAATGCCACGCTTCTTCATTGATAGGTTCCCCAACGGTACCTAGAATCTTTAGGCTAGAAAGGTCATATTTGGTAACATAGTCCAAGTTCTCTTTTGCCAAGGCCCGAATAGCAGTGGGTGCGGTATAAAATTGCGTAATCTTATGTTTTTGCACTACCTCCCAAAACCGCCCAAAATCTGGATAGCTAGGCACCCCTTCGAACATAACCGTTGTTGCCCCGTTGGCAAGGGGTCCGTAAACAATGTACGAATGCCCCGTTATCCACCCAATATCAGCTGTACACCAATACACATCTTCCTCACGGTATTGAAATACATTTTTAAAGGAGTAAGCCGTATACACCATATAACCACCCGTCGTGTGCATCATGCCCTTTGGTTTTCCTGTAGAACCGGAAGTATATAAAATGAACAGAGGGTCTTCCGCATCCATAATTTCAGGTGGGTAATCACTGTAGGCTTGGTCCAATAGCGGTTGTAACCATTCGTCCCGGCCATCCTTCATGGTGATATTAGAATTGATCCGCTGGGCTACCAAAACGCTTTTTACCCCTGGGCAGCTTTCCAAGGCATCATCAACAATACCTTTTAAATCGATGGTCTTTGCGCCACGATAGGAACCATCCGAAGTCAATACCATTTTTGCATCACAATCGTTTATTCGTGTTGCCAAAGCCGTAGCGGAAAATCCTGCAAAAACCACCGAATGAACAGCACCTATTCTGGCACAGGCCAATAAAGCGAAGGCCAGCTCCGGAATCATGGGCAAATAAATGACCACTCGATCCCCTTTTTTAATTCCCTTGTCTTTCAACACATTGGCCATTCTACAGACCCGTTCCAAAAGTTGGTTATAGGTAATGTGTTCTGCAGGTTCCTTAGGATCGTTGGGTTCAAACAGTATAGCGGTTTTGTCACCCCGGATATGTACATGGCGATCAAGACAGTTTTCGGTAATGTTTAATTGTGCCCCTTGGAACCAGTGTATCTCCGGCTTTGAAAAATCCCAATCCAAGACCTTGTCCCATTTTTTACGCCAAACAAAATGCTCTTCCGCGATTTCTTCCCAAAAGCTTTCGGGATTCCTCACTGATTTACGATATACCTGAAAGTATTCCTCCAAGTTTTTGATGTGGTAATTGCTCATATTTTTACGACTGCTAATATCAATATTACGTATACTAATATATAATTAAAGAGTTCCAAGATACTAGTTATCCATCAATGCTCAATAGCTTGCCCAACCCCACTGGGAATACGTATGTTTTCTACAATATCCTGTACTTCTTTGGGCACATCCTCCGTAAACCGATTCACTAGCAATGCAACCATAAAGTTGACCAACATGGCTATGGTTCCAAATCCTTCCGGTGAAATGCCAAACCACCATTCCTCTTTTGGGGGCAATTCGCCTATCCAACCCAGTTTAAACTTGGCCATATAAAAAAGCATCAACGAAATTCCGGCGAGCATTCCGGCTATAGCCCCAGAACTATTCATTTTTTTATAGAAAATCCCTAAGATAATGGCTGGAAAGAAGGATGCGGCCGCCAAACCAAAAGCCAAGGCAACAACTGCCGCCACAAAACCGGGCGGATTGATCCCAAAATATCCTGCAATCACTACAGCACCGGCAGCCGATATTCTCGCTGCCCAAAGTTCCCCACTTTCCGTAAGGTCCGGTTTTATGACATTTTTAATCAAATCGTGTGAAACCGAGGAAGAAATAACCAACAAAAGACCAGCGGCAGTGGAGAGTGCGGCTGCCAAACCACCAGCGGCTATAAGGCCAATGACCCAAGCAGGCAAATTGGCAATCTCCGGATTGGCCAAAACCATAATATCCCGATCCACGGTAAGTTCATTGGCTTTGGCATCTGCGACATACTGTATTTTTCCATCATCGTTCTTATCCGTGTGGCTAATAAGTCCGGTAGCTTCCCAGTTTTTGAACCACTGCGGCATTTTATCGTACTCTTTTCCACTGACCGTCTCTATGAGGTTGGTTCTCGCAAAAACAGCAACGGCAGGTGCCGTAGT
This sequence comes from uncultured Croceitalea sp., assembly GCA_937926215.1. Lineage (GTDB taxonomy): Bacteria > Bacteroidota > Bacteroidia > Flavobacteriales > Flavobacteriaceae > Croceitalea. The sequence goes on from CALEYA010000104.1 coordinate 3,517, forward strand.
ATACAGAATAGCAATAAAAAGTAAGGCCAGACCGGCCGATTTTCTTGCGTCCCTCACTCGTTTTACTGTAAAAAAGCGCACAATAACGTGTGGTAATCCCGCTGTACCGGCCATTAAGGCGAAGGTAATGGCAAAAACATCGGTTATGCTTTTGGAGCCATCGGTATAGGCTGCAAATCCCAATTCCGTTGAAAGACCGTCCAATTTGTCCAAAAGATAGGTCCCGGAACCATCGGATAAGGTGCCTCCCATACCAAGTTGGGGTACGGGATTTCCCGTCATTTGTATGGAAATAAAAATGGCGGGTACCATAAAGGCAAAAATCAAAACACAATACTGGGCTACTTGGGTATAAGTAATTCCTTTCATACCCCCCAAGACCGCATAAAACAGTACAATGACCATACCTATGACCACCCCAGTTTCTATGTCTACCTCTAAATATCTGGAGAATACGATGCCAACACCCCGCATTTGCCCGGCTACATAGGTAAACGAAACAATTAGGGCGCAAAACACGGCTACAATACGCGCTGTTTTGGAATAATACCTTTCCCCAATAAAATCCGGCACGGTAAACTTTCCAAATTTTCGTAAATAAGGTGCCAAAAGCAATGCTAAAAGCACATAACCTCCGGTCCATCCCATTAAATATACAGACCCGTCGTAACCTGCAAAGGAAATAATCCCGGCCATAGAAATAAAAGAAGCTGCCGACATCCAGTCCGCTGCGGTCGCCATTCCGTTTGCCAATGGCGAAACCCCGCCACCCGCGACATAAAATTCCTTGGTAGAACTTGCCCGGGACCAGATTGCGATACCAATATAAAGGCCAAAACTTAGCAGTACCAGGACATATGTCCACACTTGTGCATCACCCATTTCGCTTATTTAGATTACTAATCTTCATTATACCCATATTTTTCATCCAGTTTGTTCATCAAGCGTACGTAGACAAAAATTAGGATTACGAATACATAAATAGCACCCTGTTGGGCAAACCAAAATCCAAGTTTGAATCCTCCTATCTTAATGGAATCCAAAGCATCCTTAAAGAGGATTCCTGCGCCATAGGAAACCGCAAACCAAATACCCAGTAGAATGCTAAGGTATTTGAGGTTTTCTTTCCAATAGGCTGAAGATTTTTTCTGTTTTTCCAAATCCATATGTGTTATAATTAATTTCCCTTAGCATCGCACTAATGCTCATAAAGATATTGGTTCCTTAACAATTGAAACAGCGTAGCACAAAATATTCTTTTCTTCCTTTTTTAAGTCTTAAAATCTTATGCTTACCATAATACCTCTGCTTCAATGAATTATAACTAATAATATCCCAATTAGTCCTCAAAACATTTATCAAATGGCTCCATATGAATATTTTTTTCGATAAAATGTGCAATAATACCGACCTAATGTTGTTATCCAGATGAAAAGAACCAAGTCTTACATTTTTAATAACACCCTATGCAATTGAAAAACTACGCTGTTTTATTATTACTCTTGCTCATTTCTTTTTTTACTCAAGCGCAGTCTACCATTAAATTTACGTTAATAGACGCTGAAACAAATACCGATATTCTTGAGATTGATGATGAAGGGGAAATCTTGTTTAATGATATCAAAAATACGGCCCTAAACATTAGACTCGATCCAGGGGATATAGAACCTAGAAGCACCTTACTGATTCTAGACGACGGAACTCGTGTTATTGAACAAGTTGAAGGTAGGGCTCCATATGCACTTTTTGGTGACATAGGAGGTAACTATAAATCGGGGAATTTAGGTATTGGCAACTACACCTTGACAGCCCAATTATACGATAGAGGTGGTGCCCAAGGGGAAATTATTGATAGTAAGACCATATCCTTCCGTATTGTTGAGCGAATAAACCAATCTCCAACGGCGGTGCTAACAACTTCAGAAGTTGCGGGTTTTGCGCCCTTGGAAATAACTTTTTCCGGGGAAGCATCAAGCGATGACGAAGGAATTACCGAGTATAGGTGGGATTTTGGGGACGGAAACACCTCCAATGAACAGAATACCAATCATACGTAT
>CALEYA010000105.1 GCA_937926215.1 uncultured Croceitalea sp.
ACTATAGATTTGTCATCCAGCAATACACCCTGCATTCTCCCATAAGGGCAAGCAATAATGCATACTTGCTCCCTAAACCACACAAAGACAAAGTAAAAGACGCCGGTAAATATCAAAAGTGGGATAATGGTACCCAAATGCACCAATGGCCCTTCTACGATATATTTTATCAAACGGTCACTGCCAATCAAGTAGGCCAAGAACACATTGGCAATCAAGAAGGAGATAATAAAGAATATCGTCCATTTTAAAACACGCTTTTTCACCTTTTTAGCATTCCAAGGAGATTTATCCAAACGCTGTTGTGCTCCCCTATCCCCATCGATCCAATACTCTATCCTTCTAAAGACCATTTCCATAAAAATGGTCTGGGGGCACATCCATCCACAAAAAATACGCCCATAGGCAACCGTAAAAAGAGCTATGAAAATAACCCCGGCAATCATGGAAATAACGACCAAATGAAAGTCTTGGGGCCAAAACGGAAACCCAAAAATGTTGAAGCGGCGTTCCAGTACATTGAACATTAAAAATTGATGGCCGTTGACCTTAACAAATGGGGAAGCTACCAAAAAGGCCAACAAGACGTAACTCACATACTTTCGATAGTCATAAAAGCGACCGCTGGGCTTTTTAGGAAATACCCAAGCTCTCTTGCCTTCCGCATTTATGGTTCCTATGGAATCCCTAAAATTATCGTCCATTTGTATCGTCTAACTCGTTTGCTACTTGGATCTCAATACTATCCTTACTGTTTTTTAGTACGTAACGCAGTACTGGTTTTGAAAACCCTCAATCTTAGTTCATCGCCACCGTAGTGGAATCGGAGGCCTGCTCCTTTGGGGCCTCCGGGACAACTTCTTCTGCCTTTGGTGCATCTGGATTTATCCAAACTTCACCTTCCGGAGCTTTGGGATTGGTGGCCGTAGTTCCTTGAAATTGCAATACGTAACTCGCCACTTGAGCCATTTCCAATGGTTTTAGACTTTGTTTCCAAGCGACCATTCCTTTACCGTCCCTACCGCCTTCCGAGATGGTATTGAATACATTTTTAATACCACCTCCCAAAATCCAATGGGCGTCGGTAAGGTTGGGGCCAATGCCGCCACCGCCATCTGCCATATGGCAAGCCACACAATTGACTTCGAAAATCTTCTGGCCCGCACTTAAATCCGAAGCATCCGTTAGTACTTCTACCGTATTCACATCTACCAGGTTCTTAGCTGTTTTCTTATAGGCTTCGATATCCAATTTTGCCTGGGCCACTTCTTGATCATATTCCAAGGATTGGGTATAATCCCCCACCACATGAAAGCGCACCAAATACCCCACCCCAAAAATTATGGTCGCATAAAACATATAGACCCACCATGGCGGTAACACATTATCCAACTCGCGAATGCCATCGTAGTTGTGATCTAAGATGATTTCTGCTTCTTCCTCTATCCTTTTGGTACGGGTCATCTTGGCATAAACTGCCTTGCCCCAGGTCCACTCCCATCGCTTTTCCTTGTCGGCCAAATAGCGTTCTTTGGCTTCCTTGGATAGGGTTTGGAACATTACATTCTCTATCGCCTTTAAAATCAATTCGATAGCTATGAGTAGCAACAACACCAATACCAAAAAGAATTGGGTAATGGGGTAGGTCATAAATGCAGGCTGTTCCCCAGAATCAATGAAGTATTCCATTAATCCGAAGACCAAAAAAAACAAAACTGGGATGCGTATCCACCAAGGTGTTCTAGTCAACATAGGTTTAGGTATTTTGTTGGTTATCGTTATCTAAAGGGAGCTCACCCATTTCCTTGATATGCGCTTTACTAGCGGTAAACACCCACCAAAAAAGCAGAGTGAAGAATACAAAGAAAATAAGCAGGGAAACCATGGGGTATGTGGCTATACCGTCAATGCTTTCCATGTGGTTTTTTACAAATTTCAACATCGTTTCTATAGGTTTTAATTCTTGTTTTCGGACAGTAAACCATTGGTATCCTTCACTTTAATATCCGTCCCCAAACGCTGCAGGTAGGCGATTAACGAAACTATTTCCCGGTCCCGCATCTCTACAAACCCCGCCCCATTTTCTTGGGCGTATTTTTTATCGGCTTCATAGGTCTTTGCAAACTCCGGGTCGTTGTACAAGTTTTTCTCAATTTGTGCTGCCTGTGCTGCCATTTCAGTTTGGGCGTTGGAGATATCCTCGTCCGTATAGGGAACCCCAAGGGTAACCATAGCCTGCATCTTACGTTCTACCCCACTGCGGTCGTGCTTATTGCGAACCAACCACTGGTAGGCGGGCATAATGGAACCAGAAGAGGTACTTTGTGGGTCGTACATATGGTTCAAATGCCAGTTGTCCGAATACTTCCCACCAACTCGTAACAAATCGGGTCCCGTACGTTTACTGCCCCATAAGAATGGATGGTCATATACGAACTCCCCTGCTTTTGCATATTCGCCATAACGTTCTACCTCACTACGGAAAGGACGGATCATTTGCGAGTGGCACCCTACGCAGCCTTCCCTAATATAGAGGTCCCTACCTTCCAACTCCAACGCCGTATAAGGTTTTACGCTGGTAATGGTTGGGATGTTCGATTTTACCAACAAGGTGGGTACTATCTGTATGATTCCCCCAATGAGAATGGCCACGGTGGCCAATATGGTCAACTGTACCGGTTTTCTTTCCAACCAGGTATGGAAGGTTTCCCCAGCCACCCTTTTTTTGGATACCCTTGTCAATGCTGGAGCCTCTGCAAGCTCGTCGGTTACGGCACTGCCTTTTCTAATGGTTATGATAACGTTGTACACCATAATAAGCATGCCCACAATAAAGAGGCTACCACCAATGGCACGCATCCAATACATTGGTATGATCTGTTGTACGGTTTCCAAGAAGTTCCCGTAAACCAAAGTACCGTCAGGATTAAATTCTTTCCACATCAACGCTTGCGTAAAACCAGCGACGTACATGGGCAAAGCGTAAAGCACGATACCCAAGGTACCTATCCAGAAGTGAAGGTTTGCCAATCCTTTGGAGTACAATGTGGTTTTCCACATTTTGGGAACCAAATAGTAAATCATACCAAAGGTCAAGAAGCCGTTCCAAGCCAATGCCCCAACATGGACATGGGCGATGATCCAATCACTAAAGTGGGCAATTGCATTTACATTTTTAAGGGACAGCATAGGCCCTTCAAAAGTGGCCATACCATAGCCTGTGATGGCAACCACCATAAATTTTAGGGTGGCATCTGAACGTACCTTGTCCCAAACCCCTCGTAAGGTCAAAAGTCCGTTGATCATGCCGCCCCAAGATGGTGCGATAAGCATGATGGAGAATACCACCCCCAAATTTTGTGCCCAATCCGGCAAGGAAGTGTAGAGCAAATGATGCGGTCCTGCCCAGATGTAGATAAAAATTAAAGACCAAAAATGCACTATCGAAAGGCGATAGGAGTATACCGGCCTGTTGGCGGCTTTTGGTACAAAGTAATACATTAAGCCCAAGAAAGGTGTCGTTAAAAAGAAGGCTACCGCATTATGCCCATACCACCATTGCACCAAGGCATCTTGTACCCCGGCATAGACCGAATAACTTTTTAACGCGGCCACCGGAAGCTCCAAGCTGTTAAAAATATGGAGGACGGCAACCGTTACAAAAGTGGCCAAGTAAAACCAGATGGCCACATACAAATGGCGTTGACGTCTCTTTAATATAGTGCCAATCATATTCCAGCCAAAAACGACCCATACAATAGCTATGGCAATATCTATAGGCCATTCCAGTTCCGCATATTCCTTAGAAGTCGTATAGCCCAGCGGTAGGGTTATTGCGGCAGCAACAATGATCAACTGCCAACCCCAAAAATTAATGTTGCTCAACCAATCGTTGAACATCCTTGCCTTTAACAGACGTTGCAAGGAATAATATACCCCGGCGAAAATGGCGTTCCCCACAAAAGCAAAAATTACGGCATTGGTATGTAATGGTCGCAAACGACCAAAACTAAGCCAAGATATGCCGTCCGTTAGGTTGGGAAAAAGAAACATAAAGGCCAACAATAAGCCAACGACCATTCCCACAACGCCCCATAGCATCGTGGCATAAAGGAACTTTTGTACGATTTTATTATCGTATTGAAATTGCTGTACTTCCATAGTTAATCGGTTTGTGTTTTATTTTGGTTGTTGTCCTTAGCCGTAGGTTCTACCAGCTCGTCCTCAAAAAGCATTCTAACGGATGGTGTATAGGAATCGTCATACTGTCCCTTTCTTACCGAAAAAACGAAAGCGGCAAAAAAGACCAATGCAACGCAAACACTTATGGTCAATAACACATAAATTACACTCATACCTATTTTAATTCTGATGTAAAACTACATTGGTCCATTTCCCTAAAAAATGACATTTATCAGGTTTTGGAATTGGTATAAAAAACAAAAACCTATACCATCAATTGGGCCTGTTCCAAGTACTGAACCTTAGCTTCCTTACCCCTAGCCGCCCATAAGCTAAACTTCCATTTTGCGCTGCAACTTTCGCCCCAAAAAACCCGTCGCCAAGGTGGTAAATACCACAATACTTATGGAACTCAGTGGCATTAAAATGGCGGCAATAACCGGTTGTAATTGCCCGCTAAGGGCAAAGTAAAGTCCGATAACATTATAGCAAAGCGATAGTAAAAAACTTAGTTTGATTATCGTCATCCCTTTCTTGGCCAGCTTTAAAAAATCGGACAGTTGCACAAATCTTTTAGCATCCAAGATGGCATCACAGGCCGGGGAGAACACATTGATGTTTTCCGAAACCGCAACACCTACATCGCTCTGCGCCAACGCTCCGGCATCATTAAGACCGTCACCCACCATCATCACCTTTTGCTTTTGCTGTAATTGTTGCACAAAGTCCAGCTTATGCTCCGGTTTTTGGTTGAAAAGCATGGGGAGTTTAAAGGGAAACATTTTTTCCAACTTGGTGCGTTCGCCATCGGTATCCCCCGATAGAATAACCAAAGAAAAATTGGCTTTCAATTGGTTAAAAAGTGATACTAAACCTGTTCTGTACGCACTTTTAAACACAAAACGTCCCCTATAGGTTTCATCGGTTCGGATATGGACCGATGTTTCCGTGCAGCCATCCTTTAAGGCACCGGTAAATGTTGCCGACCCTAATTTGATGGAATGTCCATCCAAGCTGCCTTGTATACCCTTTCCCGTGTGTTCCGTAAAGTCATCCAAAGTCATTATTTGATGGTCATCCAAAATGCCATATAGCTCCCTACTCAACGGATGGTTGGACGCCCTTAGCGTGTTTTTTAAGAGCGAAGCTTCGGCTTCACTTAATTCCATTCCTTCGTAAAAAACGGTATTCCCCGTATTTGAGGTCAAGGTTCCCGTTTTATCAAAAACCACAGTCGCTATTTTGGCCAAACGCTCAATGGTGTGGGTGTCCTTTAGGTAAAAACCGTTGCGTCCAAAAATTCGAAGTAGATTGCCAAGGGTAAAAGGGGCCGCCAATGCAATGGCACAGGGGCAGGCAATAATTAAAACGGCAGTGAATACGTTTAAAGCCTTGCTAGGCTCATACCATAACCAAAATGCCGTCGCTACGGTCGCTAAGGTCAAAACGGCCAAGGTAAAACGCTTGCCTATGGTGTCCGTTACCGTTTGGGATTCCATTTCCTTTTTTTTTGAAAAAGCGGCATTGCCCCACAATTGCGTGAGGTAACTTTGGGAAACGGATTTTAAGGCTTCCAACGCTATAACGCCACCCAATTGCTTACCCCCGGCAAACAACTTATCCCCGGAAAATTTGGGCACCACAGCAGATTCCCCGGTAACAAAACTGTAGTCAATTTGAGCATTGCCAGTATTTAGTATGCCGTCTACCGGGATAATCTCTTGGTTACGGACCAACAGCCTATCGCCTTGCTTTATCTTATAAATTTCGATATTCTCTTCTTTGCCATCCTCCCGTATCCTGGTTACCCCAATAGGAAAATACGATTTGTAATCCCGCTCAAATGAGAGGTGTGCATAGGTTTTTTGTTGAAAAAAACGTCCTACCAATAAAAAGAATACCAGACCGGTAAGACTATCAAAAAAACCGGAACCCAAGTCAAAAAGAATATCTATGGTACTCCTTAAAAACAAGGTCAGTATACCAAGTGCTATAGGCACATCAATGTTCAACAACCTAGAACGTATTCCTTTTAGGGCCGCCCTAAAATAGTCTTGTGAAGCATAAAAAACCACTGGCAAGGAAAAGGCGAACATCAACCACCTAAAGAAGGTTTTGTATTGGTCCAACCAAAATTCGTGTACCCCGGTTCCATTGGTGTAGAGATCCAAATATTCTGGAAAGGAAAGCAGCATCACATTACCAAAGGAAAATCCGGCAACGCCCAATTTATAGATAAGGCTGCGTTCTACTTTCTTTTTGGATTTGGAATAGTCCGCCAACACAATGCCCGGTTCATAACCGATTCTTGCCAACAAAACGGCCAGTTCCTTCAATTCCAATTTTTCACTTTCGAAGGTTATCCTGACCTTACGTTTTGGGAAATTTACTTGGGATCCTTTTATGGAAGTGTGCAACCTATTCAGGTTTTCCAAAACCCAAATACAGGAACTGCAATGCATTTGCGGAATATGGAATTGAACCACTTGTATGCCGCCCTCATTAAAATCCAACAATTTGTCAATAACATCTTGATTTTCCAAAAAATCAAACTTATTGGCTATGACAACAGGGGTACTGCCGGCCGCGGTTTCCAGTTCATAATAGCCTTGCAGGCCGTTATCCTTAAAAATTTCATAGACCGTTTTACAACCGTGGCAACAGAAGGCTTTATCATCAAAGCGTACCGTTTTACGATTACAAGGGTCCCCGCAATGGTAACAATTGGCAGTAGACATACTCATTTACTTATACCTGACACAAAGATTGGATTTGATATGCGGGTAAAACATGACTTTTATCATCTTTTAAGAGTTGCCCCAAAACTACCTTTGGGGTATGGATACCAACACTAAAATATTATCCACACAGCTAAGGAATTTCTCCTCATTATCCCTATGGGAAAAAGAAAACCTTTTTAAACATTCCCAGTCCATGAAATTGCCTAAAGGAGCCATCATTTTTGAAGAAAAAGAGCCTTTGGACAAATTGTACTGCATACAACGAGGTGCCTGTAAATTCAGTAAATATGATGCCGTGGGACAAGAGCATATCTTGCGCTTTTTGGGCAAGGGGGAGGTTATGGGAAAACGAGCCCTATTGACCAACAATGGCGCTAAAGTCCGAGCGCAAGCCTTAACGAATATGGAAGTATTCTGTTTGGACAAAGATGTGGTACTGAACAGCATTCATAAAAACCCTAAATTCCGCCAAGATTTTCTGGACGCCTTGGCAGAGGACGTCAACATCAACGAGTATACCCGTATTATCTTCTGCCCGCATTACAGTATTAAAAAACGGCTGGCACAGCTGTTGCTCTATGTACTGGGCAAATATGGAATGGATGCCGATGGCAAACTCCTACTACGCTTAAAACGCGATGACATGGCAGCCGTTATTGGCACATCGCAAGAATATGTCATTAACCTATTGAAAAGCTTTAAAAATTTTGGCCATATCGCTTTGATTAAAAGCGAAATATATATCCTTTCCATAGATGGATTAAGGAAAATAACTTCCAAAAATTAAAAGATCATAGGCCACGTTTGTTTTGGAAGACGTAAATTTAAGTGTCAGGTAAATCTTTCGTTATGGAAACAAGCAGGTGTGAGAATTGCATAATAAGACAGTTCAATTCCTTAAGGGCAATGAACAAAGAGGAATTGAAAAAAGTTTCTGATTCCAAAATAACCAAAAGCATAAAAAAAGGGGAACCCCTATTTGAAGAGGGGGATAAACTTAATGGTGTGTTTTGCGTGAAGAACGGGGTGTCCAAAATGTCCAAACTGAGTGCCAACGGCAAGGACCAAATTGTAAAACTTGCCACTAAAGGCGAGGTTATAGGCCAACGTTCCGTAATTGCAGAGGAACATGCCAATCTATCCGCGATAGCGGTTAGCGATATGGAGGTCTGTTTTATCCCTAAAGAGAGTATCACGCACACGCTACAAAAGAATCCGGACTTTACCTTAGAGGTACTTCGCCATATGGCCCATGACTTAAAGGACGCGGACGACGTTATCGTTAACATGAGCCAAAAAACCGTAAAACAGCGGGTAGCGGAAGCTTTTCTTTATTTAAAGAATAATTTTGGGGAAGATGATGAGGGGTTTTTAAAACTGGTCCTTTCTAGGGAAGATATTGCCAATGTTGTTGGAACTGCCACGGAATCTGCCATCCGTATCATTTCGGAGTTTAAGAAAAAAGGGTTCATCCATAGTTCTGGTAAGCGATTGGGCATTAAAGACGAAAAAAAATTGATGGCCTTGGCGGAAGGGTTTTAAGGCCGTACCTAAAAACCTGACAATTGTCATAGTATTCCCATCCTCCCAATCCTAATTTTACCCCAACCTAAACCAATTGGGATGAAAAGGATTTTGATACCTACTGATTTTTCTAAAAATGCATGGAACGCTGTTTGTTATGCCATGCGTTTGTTCCAACACCAAGAATGTCATTTTTTCTTTTTGAACACCTACACCCCGGTTATTCCCAGCAGCAGGTTTATGGCACCGATGATCAATGGGGTTCGTATAGAGGATGCGGTTAGGTGCAGCTCAGAAAATGGGTTGACCAAAACAGTGGAACGTGTAAAGAAAACATTTGACAACCCAAAGCATTCTTTTGAAACCATTTCTTCCTTTAACCTATTGACCGATGAGGTGAAGGAAGTGGTTGATGAACATGGGATTGACCTTATCGTTGCGGGAACAAAAGGCGCATCCGGGATGGAAGAGGTTTTTATGGGCAGCAATACTGTGCGGATCATAAAAAGCACCAAAAATTGCCCCCTATTGGCCATTCCCCAGCGTTTTGAATTTGCGTTGCCCCGTGAAATTGCCTTTGCCACCGATTTCAATAGGTTCTATTCACAATCGGAATTACAACCGATCATTGATTTGGCCCGTGCCTTTAGTGCTACCCTAAGAATAGTCCATGTACAATATGAACTAAAGGCCCTAACGGAACTCCAACAGTTTAATCTCAATATGTTGCGCAAATACTTTATTGATATTCCGCATTATGTACACACGGTTACCGAGCTTAATTCCGTTTCCCATACCCTGGATGTTTTTTCAAAGGAATTGGATATCCACTTGTTGGCCATGCTGCATTACCAACATAGCTATCTAGAAAAAATGACCAGGGAGCCCATTGTAAAAAGAACGGCTTTCCACACCCAAATTCCGCTATTGGTGATACCGGAACTTGGGATGTCGACCCATACCAAAAACCAAGCTCAAGAAGAGAATCTGGTGCAAAATTAGTTTTCCTTGCCTATGGGGTGGTCTCCATAAACAACATCAAGGTCGTCCAAGCGATACTGCCCATTGCAGAAGTTTTCATAGGTTATTTTTAGATTAAGATATTTTTTTAGTCCCAACTTCATAATTGGTTTATATTGGAATTAACAATTTTTCATGAGAACCCTAGGTAGCTTTTTGAAAAGCACACAAGCCCTGATCCAATCTTTCCCATGTTTTTTGAATTGAATCGCACTTCTTTACGACTATAGCGGTGATTCCCTAGTTAAAGGGAGTTCGTTGACAAAAAATACGATTTAAAAAATAAGAAAATGGGGTTATCAGAACAGCTTGCAGCAAAAAAAGCGGACAGTAAAAAAAAGATTCCGGCAGAAATACAAAAAATCATGATCAGTAGCACCAATGCCTTGAAGGAACGGTCTCTAGGATCCCAAGCAGCACAAAAAGGGGACACATTGCCCAATTTTAAATTACCGGATGTACATGGAAAAAAGATGTCCTTAAACGATTTTGATACTGACTTTTTAATTGTATCCTTCTACCGTGGCGGTTGGTGTCCTTATTGCAATATGGAACTTAGGGCTTTGCAAGAAGTACGTACAAAATTACAAAGCTTGAATACGGAATTGATCGCTATTTCCCCGGAAACGCCGGATAATTCCTTGACCACTTCGGAGAAAAACGAATTGTCCTTTTCCGTGCTGAGTGATATTGATAACGCCTATGCAAAAACCTTGGGGTTGGTGTTTAAAATGCCCGAGGATTTGCAGGCAGTATATGATAAATTTGGCATCAAAGTGAATAAACATAATGGCAATGCAGCCTATGAACTTCCTATGCCCGCTACCTATATTGTAAATAAAGAACGTGAAATTATTTACAGTTTTGTACCAGAAGATTATACGGAGCGTTTAGACCCAGAAACCATTTTAAAGGTTTTGGGGAAAGCAACTAGCTAGTCCGGCCCAGGTAGTCAATCGCTATTTTCTGATGATATTGAAGGATTTTCAACAAATAGCAACGTACTTATAGTCAAGGTTTTTACCCCCTGATTTTCGCTTTAAGGGGAAAACTGGGAGGCATAAAAAAATACCTTACTTTCATAGGAATCTAATTCCGCTACCTATAGAACTACTATTATGTTTGAACAACGACAACTTGAACTAAAAGAAACATTGGGGTCGCGCAACTAACATAGCAGCAAAGAAAGTACCATTACTACTTACTTTTTTATCGGTATGGGGAATGCAGGCACAAGAGAATTGGTTTTTTGGGGTAGGACCAACTTTAGAGATTAACGAATCCTTGTTTGGAGCCAATATACGGGCATACTATGGCCCCAATGAAGAATTGTGTTTTGGTCCGGAAGTTTCTATTTTTCCATTCCAACAAGTAAACGAAGAAGAAGAGATTTCGTTGCTTGACCTCAACATCAATGCACATTATGTTTTTGAAATTGCGCATGGCCTTGGGGTATATCCCATTTCCGGCATCAACTATAGCATAGAGAATATAAGGTTTTTGGAATCCCCAGAAGAGGAAGAGCGTATTGCTGCCATTGGTCTAAACTATGGCGCAGGCCTCCATTTTAATTTCAACAAAATTTTCCTATTTGCAGAATATAAAGGAATATTGAGTGAACTGACGCCCCTTTTGTAACGGTGGGAATCATTGTTAACCTCTCTAAAAGAAAAACTGCACACGAGTAATAAAATATTATGAAAGAACAGGTCCATTTAGCAGCGCAATATTTGGCAACCGCAAACAAGAGTTTTGTGGTACCAAAAAGTGACGATAGCCACACCAATTTAGGTTTTGATCCAGAAAAGGGGACGCTAAAAACGCATCCGCTATCGCAAAACGGTACTTTTTTGGTGTTCAACTATCAAGACTTTAGTCTGGAATGGGAATCCACTTCCTAAGGTGCTGTTTTACCGTTGAACGAAAAACGCCATATAGCGGTAGTGTAATAGTTGCAACATATGGCGGAGTCTACCCTGGGTAAAACCTATGCCTATGAACTCCCCTACACCATTGATGACAACTATCTATTTAAATACAATGGGCCGCAAGAACTGGAACGTTTGTATAGACTGCGTGTCTTGGCCCAACACGCTATAGAAAAAGTGGTCAAGACCTACGAACTCAGTACCGATATACGTATCTGGCCGCATCATTTTGACACCGGAGGCTTTGCGTCTTTATCCAACACTAAGTTTCATATAGGTTTTGGTTTGGCCATACCGGGCAGCTTGTGCGATGATCATTATTTTTATCTTAGTGCCTACAGCAACAACAAAATGGTAGCTACCGAAGGTTTTAAAAAATTGGACCAAGGCACTTGGATAGATGATGGCTTTAAAGGAGGCATACTTTCTGCAAAAGAGGTATCGGAATCTGAGGCTATGGTTTTTTTTAAAGCGGCCGTTTCACAGTTACAACATTTAAATGACTAAGGATTTTTCCTAACATTAGGAGCGGTCTAGGCTACCTTCTTTTCCCGTTCCATAGCTAGGAAATGGGTTACCTTTTTCGTTTTATCATACAATGGCAACACTTCAATTTGGCATTGGTATTCTTCCCCATTTTTGCGGTAATTGGTAAGCGTATAGGAAAATCGTTTTTGCTTTTTTACCAACTCCCGTATTTCTTCCAAAGCCGTTTTAGCGGTGTTTGTACCTTGTAAAAAGGTAGGTTTCTTACCTAAGGCAAAGGATTTGGAATATCCCGTCATCTCTTTAAAACCATTATTGGCCCATAGAATTTCCTTCTTTAAATTGGTAACCACAAGGGCTTCATAATCGGTGATTTCCAAAATTTGCTTAATTTCTAACGGTAGCGGCAAATCAATCACGTTTTGTAGCTGTTCCATATCATGCTCCACCTTTAGCTTTTTAAGCAATTTATGATAGTTCTCTAAATAAAAATCAAAGCTCCGTATGGGAGAGATATAGTTCTTTTTTGCGGACATGGCGGTGTTAATGGTTGGTTATCTTCTTTAAAGATATTCTATTTTCCAATCCTTAAAAATACCTGCTGTTGTTTTTAGATAAAAGGGGGCAATCCACTAGGGCTATCTAGCGATCTACAGGCATATACCTAGGCCAATAACCCCTCTAACGGCAGCCACCCTTTTTCGTTATTACCTGCCCCATGTTTACTCTTTATTTTATAAAGTCTTTAATGAGGTCAACGACTTCCAAAGCATATTCTTCCAGCATAAAATGACCACTGTTAAAGAGGTATATATTTGGGTTTTTTAAGTCATTTCGGTATGCTTCCGCACCGGCTTTACCAAAAAATTTGTCATTTTCCCCCCAAACAATAAGTGTACTAGGTTGATGCTCTTCTAGATAGTTTTGCCATTCTGGATACTTTGGAAAATTGGTTCCATAATTGCTAAATAGTGCTGATTGCACCTCTCTTATCCCTTCCCTATCCATAAAAGCGGTATCCGTCAAGTAGGATATTGGGTCTATCTTATCCGCATTATGTGCACCTGTAAGGTACTGTTCTTTTATACCTGCTGCAGAAATAAGATGGTCTTTAAATCTTTTTAGCCCTTCCATATCATTTGCTTTTTGGAAGGTTCCAATCTTTTGGGCCCATTCGCCTAAACCTTCAAAATACAAATTGGCATTTTGAATAATAAGTCCTTTTATACCTTTTGGGTTTTTGGCGGCTATTCTAAAACCTATTGGCCCACCATAATCTTGCATCATAAGATAAAAGGAGGATAATTCAAGCTGGGTTATAAAACCGTCCATAACTCCACTAATGTTATCAAAGCTGTATTCAAATTCATCCAAGGAAGGAGCTGCACTAAACCCAAAACCGGGATAATCAGGTGCTATAATATGATAATCCTCTGCTAATGGCTCTATAATATCCCGATACATATGTGATGAGGACGGAAAGCCATGCAGCATTAAAATAGTGGGATTATCAATCTTGCCAGCCTCCCTATAAAAAATAGTAACCCCACCTACAGTTACCGTCTTATGGGTAACGTTCTGGTATTGCTTTGTTTCTTTTGTAATAGCTTCTTTCATTATTTCTTCTTTCATTATTTCTTCTTTAATATTTAATTTATATTTTGATACTTACTTTAGAGGTTGGGAAAAAATAACTTCCCTGGTCACCTGCCAACGTCCTTCTTCCCAGACTAAATCAATACTTAATGTTAGTTGTTGTTCCTCTCCTGTTAAATTCACTTTTCGAGTAACAATGGTATGGGCTAGGTTACCTTGTGTTTCAATATGGTTAAACTGAACCCAAGTGTTTAAGGGAGTGTCTCCGTTCTCTTTTTTTGTTTGAAATAATTCTTTAAAGGCCTGTTTGTTCGCTATCATTTTCCCTCCATTTTGTTCTATCATAATTACTTTTAAGTTGTTGTGATAGATGAGTTCCAATTGCTCAATATCAAAGGTTGTACCTGCCTTTATCAAATTTTTAATCGTTTCTTTAATAGGAGCTTCCAAGTGATTTTCCATTATTGCTATTCATTAACTTTTTGAACATAACTTCCATAAACTTTTCGGTCATATCCCCAAGAAATCATAAGGGTCAAACAACCTATCAATGCCAGCATAAATTCACCGTCTTTAACGATAATATGTGCAGCCAATGCTAAAATTGCGTCAAATAGAAAACCGGCGTAAGCCAGTTCTTTTAAAAAAATTGACTTTTTAGTTAAGATGGCGACAATACCTAGAATTTTGAGAATCGCCAAGGGATAAATTAACCAAGTAGGGAATCCTAAATGGTCAAAAAAGCCTTCGACCATATCATAGTTGACTAAGTACATCGTTGCTGAGAATAAGAATAATAGCGACAGGATTCCTGTGGAAATCCAATAAACTGTTTTGTTCGTTTTCATTTTATATAATTAGTTGTTAGTAAACTTGCTTCTACCTTTTTATATGTTGTTCATTAAATAATTCATTTAATTACCGAACGTTCGGTTTTAAACTTTATCAAAAAAAAGCTAACCGATATAGCTAGTCTTAATTTCCGATAGTGCGTCTTTAAAAATTTGCTTTGATGAACTGCCTTTTGCCACTATTAAACTACCTTGGACTAGCACCAAACTTCGCGTAGCTAATTTTTCAGCTTCATCAGTTTTCAACCCCAAGTCCTGCCCCAAAACGGCAAATCCCGCTATCCATTTATCCATACTCTTTTTTATTTGGGTCTCAAACAATGCCAAACTGGAATCCATGGAAAATGATTTTAAAATACAGGCATCTTCCCCCCCCTTATAAAAGGCATTTATTTTATCGATAACGGTTTCCAAACGTTGCTTTGGAGCCATTTTTTTATCAGTTAACGTATTATAAATGTTAGCCTCCATAGATTCGTATGTATACTTCAATACGTTAATGGCCAACTCTTCTTTTCCGTTTGGAAATCTATAGTATAGACTTGCCTTTTTTAAACCACTGGACTCCGCTAAATCATTTAAGCTTGCCCCATCAAATCCCTTTTGTCTAAACACGGACATTACTCCATCCAACAACGCTTTATTTTCAATTTTTTTTGGTCTCATACGGCTTTTGTCGAATAGGACACTATTACCTAACAAACGTTCGGTAATTTATTTGGATTGTTATTACATACCCTTGGATTATCGACTATCCATGTATTGGTGCCGCTACGGGGTTTAATACCCCAAGACCTCTACCCATCCGAAAGGCAGACATGCCTTAAAATTAAAATCTTGCTTCTTGCAAATGCCTTGTGGGACTGCCCCGATGTATTAGACCCTTTGGAAAATAAAAAAACTCCCCGTTTCCAAGAAGCTTTCACTCGGTAAGGATGGAGAGACTCGAAACCCCATGCCTTGCGGTACTAGATCCTAAGTCTTGTATAAATTGCGTCAATAAAACATAAAAGCTCATTTT
>CALEYA010000106.1 GCA_937926215.1 uncultured Croceitalea sp.
GAAGATTTTAGGGGAGCGCGTTTTGCGGATTGGGAGCATCCCTTGCAGGGCAATAATGACCTATTGTCCTTAACACAGCCGGAAGCCATTGCGGAAGTGCACCGTAAGTACTTTGCTGCTGGAGCGGACATTGTGGAGACCAACACCTTTTCTGGGACTACCATTGCCATGGCGGACTATCATATGGAGAGTCTGGTATACGAACTCAACTATGAGTCGGCCAAAATAGCAAAGACGGTAGCGCAGGAATTCACGGCCAAAGAGCCGCATAAACCCCGTTTTGTAGCGGGCAGTATTGGCCCCACCAATAAAACGGCCAGCATGTCGCCAGATGTGAACGACCCTGGTTTTAGGGCAGTTTCTTTTGATGAGCTACGGATAGCTTACAAAGAGCAGATAGAAGCCCTGTTGGATGGCGGGGCAGATCTCCTTTTGGTAGAAACCATTTTTGATACGCTCAATGCCAAGGCCGCCCTGTTCGCCATTGAAGAAGTGAAAGAAGAACGCAAGATAAAGGTGCCTGTAATGGTCAGCGGTACGATAACGGATGCTTCCGGGCGCACGTTATCGGGGCAAACGGCAGAAGCCTTTTTGATTTCCATTTCGCATATACCCTTACTCTCAGTAGGTTTTAATTGTGCGTTGGGGGCGAGTCAATTGGTGCCGCATTTAGAGGTGGTATCGGCCAAATCCCAGTATGCCATAAGCGCACACCCCAATGCGGGATTGCCAAACGCGTTTGGGGAATATGACGAGACCCCGGAACAAATGGCCGCGCAAATCAAGGAGTATGTAGAAAAAGGCTTGGTAAATATTGTGGGGGGATGTTGTGGTACGACCCCCGAGCATATTAGTGCTATTGCGGCTGTGGTTAACGGCGTTGCGCCGCGACAGTTATTGGTTAAAGGTTAAAAGAATTGGAATAGTAGGATGGGTGAGCAGCTAATTATGGATAACCAAGAACGATTTCTCAAGCTTTCGGGTCTTGAACCTTTGGTGGTAACACCGGAGAGCAACTTTATCAATGTTGGGGAACGTACCAATGTGGCAGGATCAAAGAAGTTCCTTAGGCTTATCAAGGAAGAAAAGTTTGATGAGGCATTGGAAGTGGCCAGGCATCAGGTAGAAGGCGGCGCCCAGATTATCGACATCAATATGGATGATGGCCTAATTGACGGTAAAGAGGCCATGGTCAAATACCTAAACTTGGTCATTGCAGAACCGGATATTGCCCGTGTTCCCATCATGATAGACAGTTCCAAATGGGAAATCATAGAAGCGGGACTTCAAGTTGTTCAGGGAAAATGTGTGGTCAATTCCATAAGCTTAAAAGAAGGCAAGGAAGAATTCGTACACCATGCCAAATTGATAAAACGTTACGGTGCCGCCGTAATCGTTATGGCTTTTGATGAGGCAGGACAAGCGGATAACTACGCCCGTAGGATAGAAATTTCCAAGCGGTCGTATGATATTTTGGTGGGCGAAGTCGGTTTTGCGCCTGAGGATATCATATTTGACCTCAATATTTTTCCCGTAGCTACTGGGATGGACGAGCATAAGCGCAACGCCTTGGATTTTATTGAAGCCACCAAATGGGTGCGGGAAAACTTACCGTATTGCAGCGTAAGTGGTGGGGTGAGCAACGTGTCCTTTTCGTTTCGGGGGAACAACCCGGTTAGGGAGGCAATGCATTCCGTTTTTCTGTATCATGCCATAAAAGCGGGCATGAACATAGGGATTGTAAACCCGGCCTTATTGGAAGTTTATGATGATATTCCCAAAGATTTATTAGAGCACGTAGAAGATGTTATCCTGAATAGAAGGGATGATGCTACGGAGCGTTTGCTGGATTTTGCGGAATCGGTAGTAGGAAAAGCCAAGGAAAGCAAAGTGGATCTTTCTTGGCGAAAAGAACCCTTACAAAATAGGATTACTAGGGCATTGGTCAAGGGAATTGACCAGTACATTGAAGAAGATGTAGAAGAAGCCCGCCAAGCGGCCGATAAGCCTATTAAGGTCATAGAAGGGAACCTAATGACCGGGATGAACGTTGTGGGGGATTTGTTTGGGAGTGGAAAGATGTTTTTACCCCAGGTGGTAAAGTCCGCCCGCGTCATGAAAAAAGCCGTGGCCTATTTACTGCCCTATATTGAAGAGGAGAAGTTAAAGGCCCCCCAACCCCCAAAGGGGGAGCAATACTGGGAAACGGCAAATCCTGTACTATATGGGCTTTTAAAAGAGCATGCCAAAAGAATGCGTAACCAACCCACTGAGGCGGAGGCCATGCTTTGGAACGCTTTAAGTGGTAAAAACCTTGATGGGTTTAAATTTAGACGACAACATATTGTAGGTGAGTTTATTACGGATTTCATTTGCCTAAAGGAAAATTTGATTATTGAAGTAGATGGTACCATCCATCAACTTCCGGAGAACAAAAAATCAGATGCAGAACGAAGCTCTTGGTTGGAAAGTCAAGGATATCGTGTAATTCGCTTTACTAATGACGAAGTTTTAGGGGATATTGAAAATGTCCTTGAAAAAATTCACGCAAACTTGCTAGCTCCCCCAGTGGGGGCGGGGGGGGCTGCCGGAAAAATCTTAATGGCGACGGTAAAAGGGGATGTCCATGATATTGGAAAAAATATTGTGAGTGTGGTCTTGGCCTGTAACAACTATGAAATTGTGGATCTAGGGGTGATGGTACCCCCGGAAAAAATCATCAATGCCGCCATTGAAAACGATGTAGATATTATTGGCCTAAGTGGATTGATAACACCTTCCCTTGATGAAATGGTCTTCTTGGCCAAAGAAATGGAACGCCAAAATTTTAAGGTTCCCCTATTGATTGGTGGGGCAACGACCAGTAAGGCCCATACGGCCGTAAAAATTGACCCGCAATACAGTAGCGCTGTGGTACATGTAAACGATGCCTCAAGGGCGGTAACCGTTGTAGGCGATTTATTGCAAAGGGAAACTTCCAATACCTACAAGGAAAACCTGAAATTGGATTATGAAACCTTTCGGGATAAATTTTTAAAACGCACTAAAAAGAAAGAATATAAAAGTATACAGGCTGCCCGGGAAAACAAGTTTGCCATTGATTGGTCCAAGACCGATATTGTTGTGCCAAAGACGATGGGAATTCAGGTTATTGAAGATTTTGAACTGCAAAATTTGGTGCCCTATATTGACTGGTCCCCGTTTTTTAGGAGTTGGGATTTGCATGGAAAATATCCGGATATCCTAGATGATAAGGTAGTGGGAGCGCAAGCAACCGAACTTTTTGCCGATGCGCAAAGCATGCTGAAGGAACTTGTTACTGGGAAGAAACTTAAAGCCAAAGGGATTTTTGGACTGTTTCCGGCAAATAGTATTGCTAATGATGATATTGAAATTTCCAAGGATGGGGAACAGCATGTTTTTAGGACCCTTAGGCAACAGTTAAAGCGCAGGGAAGGGGTTCCGGACTATGCGTTGGCAGATTTTATTGCCCCAAAAGATAGCGGGGTGCAAGATTATATGGGATGCTTTTGCGTAAGCACGGGCTTTGGAACCAAGGAACTGGCCGAAGCGTACGAGAAGAACCTAGACGACTATAACGCAATTATGGTCAAGGCATTGGCAGATCGATTTGCGGAAGCCTTTGCCGAGTACCTGCACAGAGAGGTGCGCACCAATCATTGGGGCTATGCGGCAAATGAGGTACTGAGCAATGAGGAATTGATTCAAGAATCGTATAAGGGGATTCGCCCAGCACCGGGATATCCCGCATGTCCGGATCACTTGGAGAAATTGACCATTTGGGAGGTGTTACAGGTAGAAGAAGCCATAGGGGTAAAACTAACGGAGAGTTTGGCCATGTGGCCGGCAGCCAGTGTAAGTGGGTATTATTTTGGAAATCCCGAAGCGCGCTATTTTGGTTTGGGAAAAATAAAGGAAGACCAAGTGGAAGATTTTGCAATGCGAAAAGGGATCTCCGTGGAAAAAGCAACGAAATGGTTGGCACCCAATATTGCTGATGACTAGGAATTGGAGCAACAACGCTATTAGAGAAATGGGTTTGGAACGATTTGTCACGGATTTGGAAACGCTCTATCAAGGAAATCCTTGGTACGGGAACTCTATGTGTGATGCTTTGGACAAAGTACCTTTGGAACATTGGAATCGTAAACCCAATGGAGTAAGCAATAGCATTGCAGCCTTAGTGTTCCATATGATCGATTGGAGGGGTTTTGTGATTGAAAAGATAAAGGGGAATGCCCTTTTTGATATTCCATTGAATTCGCCCATGGACTGGAGAGTCGATAATGAGGTACGGAATAATGCAGAAAGAATAGAAGCGTTAAGGGCTTTGGAAGCCACGCAAACGGAATTGTGCGCGTTGTTGAAACAGAAAAAAGAAGATTGGTTGGAAGCGAAAACCGCAGGGAAGCCCTATAATAATGCCTACATGTTAGCGGGTATGTTACAGCATGATGCGTATCATTTAGGGCAGATAAACCTGATCAATAGTATACTAACAAGAACAAGGGATGAATAACCGTGCGTTAAGGATTGTAGCGGCATCCTTTTCTTTGGGAAAATAAAAGTTTACCAAAGAAAAGATACAGCGGAAAGCCCGGCCCCGAAAGAAATTGAGGGGAACGCCAAGAAAAAATTTAAGAATACGATATTGGAATTATGAAGGTGACGGAACATATAGCGGAAGCAAAAGGGAAAACCCTCTTTTCTTTTGAGATTATACCGCCGGTAAAAGGGCGAAACATACAGGAACTCTACAATAATATAGACCCTTTGATGGAGTTTGACCCTCCGTTTATTGATGTAACGACCTCTAGGGAGGAATACGTTTATATTGATAGGGACGGGCTGTTGGATAAAAAGCTGACCCGTATGCGGCCGGGAACGGTGGGTATTTGTGCTTCTATTAAGCATAAGTATGATGTAGATACGGTGCCCCATGTATTGTGTGGTGGTTTTACCAAGGAGGAAACCGAATATTTGCTGGTGGATTGCCATTATTTGGGTATTGATAATGTGATGGCCCTTAGGGGTGATGCCATGCGGGAAGAAAAGTATTTTGAGCCGACCAACGGGGGGCATCCGTATGCCATTGATTTGGTAAAACAAATTGGGGACCTCAATTGTGGCAAATACCTGCATGAGGTTATTGAATCTGACGACTGTGCCAATTTTTGTATTGGTGTGGCAGGTTATCCGGAAAAGCATTTGGAAGCCCCATCCTTAAAGACC
>CALEYA010000107.1 GCA_937926215.1 uncultured Croceitalea sp.
CCACACGGTTTAGGTTTTTCAATTTATCATCCACTTCTTTTTGGTTGAGGACCAAGATTAATTCCTGAGCTAGGGTCGTATTGGATTTCTGTTGTAACCATTGCTGATTGAACCATTTGTTTTTTTCGGGATCAAAGCGTGCGCCGGATTTGTTTACACGCTCCAGGCTAAAAGCCGCTATCAATTCTTCCAAACTAAAAAGCTCTTTTTCCGTTCCAGGGTTCCACCCGAGGAGTGCTAAAAAGTTAAGCACCGCTTCCGGCAAAAAACCTTTTTCCTTATAACCTTCAGATTCGTTCCAGGACAACGGAAATATGGGGAAACCTCCCTTTTCCCCATCGCGTTTGCTCAACTTGCCTTTTCCTGTGGGCTTCATAATCAAAGGCAAATGTGCAAATTGGGGGCGTTGCCAATCAAAAGCATCGTACAAGAGACAGTGCAGGGCTAAGGACGGCAGCCATTCCTCACCACGGATAACATGACTTATTTGCATTAGATGATCGTCCACAATATTGGCCAAATGATAGGTGGGCATACCATCGCTTTTAAAAAGAATTTTATCATCAAGCACATTGGTGTCGATTTCAATAGTACCACGAACGATGTCTTGTAGTTGAAGCTTTTGGTTCTCAGGGGTTTTAAACCGGATGACATATGGTTGCCCGGCTTCCAATATTGATTGTACTTCCGCTTCACTTAGGGAAAGGGAATTGTCAAGCTTTAAGCGGTTGTGCCAATTATAGATAAAGGTTTTGCCTTTGGCTTCATGGTCCTTTCTATGGAAATCCAATCGCTCTGGGGTGTCAAATGCGTAATAGGCATGGCCTCTTTCAATAAGTTTGGAAGCATAGTCGCTATAAAGCGCTTTACGTTCACTTTGTCGGTAAGGACCAAATGCACCTTCTTTCCCCGGGCCTTCATCAAAAGGAATATTGCACCACTCCAAGGCATCTACGATATACTTTTCAGCATTGGCAACATATCGGTTTTGATCGGTATCCTCTATGCGTACTATAAAATCACCGCCATGTTTTTTAGCAAACAGGTAGTTGAATAAGGCGGTTCTCACACCTCCAATATGAAGTGGTCCTGTGGGACTAGGCGCAAAACGCACCCGTATTTTTTGACTCATGGGTTCAATTTGAGGCACAAAGATAGCGCATGTAAGTAAGATGTAAGGGGCTAAAGAAACAGGCACTATATCGTATTTAACAAAACATTTTCCCCTTGGTTTTCAAACAAAAGGTATCTTGGTAGTAAATTCATGTGCCGTGAATAATTTCGATTCTATCCTCCTTAAGCTAAGTGCGTACATTAAAAAGTACTATACCAAGCAGCTAATCAAAGGAATATTGCTTTTTATTAGTTTGAGCCTTCTGTTTTTTTTGATAATTACAGGCGTGGAGTATCTGCTTTGGCTTGGGTCCTCTGTGAGGTTGTTTTTGCTGCTCGTCTTGGCCGTAGGGCTATTGCTTCTGGCGTATCGTTATATAGCCATTCCACTTTTGTATTTGTTCCGGGTAAAAAAGGGAATTACGGATCGCCAAGCATCGGAACTGATAGGGAAGCATTTTTCAAATGTTGGCGATAGATTGGTTAATTTATTGGATTTAAGTGGAAATGGCGAGCAGTCCGACTTGTTGGTCGCGGCCATAGAACAACAATCAAATACGCTTAAGGATGTTCCTTTTGTCAATGCCATTAGTTTTAGGGAATCATGGGGTTACGCAAAGTATGTGTTGATTCCAGCGGTTATTGTTTTGTTGCTGGTTGTTTCTGGTCGTATTTCAGATTTTATAGGGTCGTATAAAAGGGTCGTTAATTATGATGTGGCCTATGCGCCGCCTGCACCTTTTAGGTATGAGCTTTTGAACAATACCCTTAAGGTTTTGGAAAATGAAAGCTTGACCTTGGAGCTTGAAACGATTGGTAATTCCAGACCGGAGAATGTTACTTTGGTTTTGGATGGGACACCCTTATTGATGCAAGAACGGGATGGACAATTTTTCTATAGAATGGAAGCACCATTGGAAAACGGCAGCTTTTATTTTACGGCCAATGGTTTTGATTCAAGGACCTATGATATAGAGGTAGGGAGTATCCCGGTGATATCCGGTTTTAGTATGCGTTTGGAATACCCTAAGTATTTGGGAAAGCAAAACAAAACGATAAAAGGAACGGGCAATGCTACTGTTCCTGAGGGTACAAAGGTGGTCTGGAATATTGAAGGGGTGCATACCGACAAGGTGGAATATTTGGCCAAGGATACGGTGATGACCTTTGCTAAGGAGGGGGATAATTTCCAGCATGCGACCCGATTTTATAATGCTACGAACTATGTCTTGGCAACTTCTAATGCCAATGTCAACCAGTATGAGAATTTGGGATATGGGATAACCGTGATCAAGGATGCCTTTCCGACCATTAAGGTGGAACAGGTGTTGGATTCCTTAAATCCTAATACGTCCTATTATACCGGTTTGGCTTCGGACGATATCAAGATAAAGGAAGTGGCCTTGGTGTATTATCCGGTTAAGAACAGAAAGAAGACGAAAAGGATTTCATTGGTAAAAGCGAATACCAATGTGGAACAGTTCTATTATACGTTTCCTAGTGGGTTGAACATAGAACAAGGAGAGACTTACGAGTTGTATTTTGAGGTTAGGGACAATGACGGGCTTAGAAAGGGCAAGCGGACTAAAAGTCAAGTGTTTAGAAGTACCATTTTGGATGATAAGAGATTGAAAAACAAGGAGTTAGATGCGCAACAGTCTATAATTGATAACCTGGATAATTCTTTGGACCAGCTAAAGCAGCAAAAGGAGGCTTTAGAGGAGATTAATAAGCAACAAAAGGAAAAGACAAGTCTCAATTTTAATGAAAAGAACGATATCAAACAGTTTTTGGAAAAGCAAGAATTGCAAGAATCCTTGATGGAAAAGTTCACCAAACAGCTGAACAAGAGCTTGGACAAGAACGAGTCCGATGATGAACTTAAGAAGTTATTACAAGAACGT
>CALEYA010000108.1 GCA_937926215.1 uncultured Croceitalea sp.
ACAAAAACTGCTGACTGAAAACCTGCCCGAACGCATCCGTTCGGTATGGCTGGGAGTTAAGTGCTAACCCACCCAACTACTCATTGCAGAGAAGTTTGCCACATCACCAATATGTTATCGTCTTTAAAGAAAAACATGAACCGTACTTTTTATATTTTTTTAATCATATGCCTAGTTGGCACCACAGCTTTGCATGCCCAGAAACAGGTAAGCCTTAAAAAGATAGATTCCATGGTAAGCTGTGCGCCACCCCAATATTCGGATAGTCAATTCATTTATCATGGCATTACAAACGCACAAACCAACAAAATGGGGACTTTCACCAAAAAGTACGATATTGGTTTTCATAATCCGGGTTGTATCGTCATGAATAGGGAGCATAGTAAAGCGCACAATATCAAGATTGCGGAATCGCTCACTTCCGCTATTGGGAGCAAAGACTGGATATCAGAATTGCCCCTTAAAATTGACGGTGTCAATTGATACTCGATTTTCTTATCTTAAATTTGATTTTCAACCCAATTAAAAACAAGGCCCTTCATGCAACGCCCTTTTATAGCGGACCAAATCTTTACCGGCAAAGCCTATACCCATACCCCACTGGCACGAGCGGATTACGAGGAGTGCACTTTTGAGCGTTGTCATTTTCAAAAAGGCTTTTTGGACAACCAAAACTTTGTGGATTGTCTATTTGTAGATTGTGACCTAAGCAATACCAATATTGCCCATACGGTATGGAACAATGTGGTGTTTAAACAGTGTAAAATGGTTGGGGTACAGTTTGATACTTCCAACACGGAGCTGTTGCGTTTGCAATTTGAGGAATGTAACCTTACGCTTGCTTCGTTTTGCAGTATGGCGCTTCAGAAGACGGATTTTACGGGCAGTAACCTTACCCAAGCAGACTTTACGGAAGCGGACCTTACCGAGGCCAATTTTACGAACGGCAACCTGCATCAAACCATATTCCAACAAACCCAGTTAACAAAAGCAAATCTGGTCCATGCCTTCCATTTTTCCATAGACCCAACAACCAACAGGCTTTCCAAAGCTAGGTTTAGCAGTGAGGGACTATTGGGTTTGTTAAAAAAATACGATATTGTTGTGGAATAGGTCCAATATGGCCGTTCGTTTTCGTCAGTAGGTAAACCTCCTCGGGGAAAGCCCGCGGGGCATTTATACAAAACCGAATTTTAATTTTGAGGCAGGCCCGTCTACCGGACCGACAGGCCTAGGGGTAGCATACCCTTTGGCGGCGCCAATAAAGATAGAAGCCTATGAGAGCTATAGTTTTTTTGCTGGTATTGCATTGCAGCTTGCTGAATGCCCAGAATACGTTGCAACTAAAGGAAGGGCAAGACTCCCCTAACGAATCCATAGAAGTGGTTTCTTGGATGGAAGGCCACTGGAAAGGCACTGCCTTTGGTGGGGAAACCGAGGAAATATGGAGTCCCATTGCCGGAAAATCCATGATGTTCGTTTTTAGACTGCTGGTGGATGGTGAAGTCAATTTTTATGAACTAGGACATATACGGGAAGTAGCCAGTAAGCTCGTCTTTGAGTTGAAACACTTTAGTCCGGAACTCCACGCTTGGGAAGAAAAGGAGGAGGTCCAACAATTTAAACATATCAAGACGGAAGGCAACAGGGTATATTTTGATGGGTTTACCTTTGAAAAGGTGAATGCCAATGAAATCAATATTTACGGTTTGATAGGCAATGAAGACGGTTCCAGCTCTGAGACCGTTTTTAATTACAAAAAACAATAGGGAATGAAGCAGTGTTTGGAATGTGGTACGGAAATAAAGGGAAGGGCAGATAAGAAGTTCTGCTCGGACCACTGCCGCAATGCCTACAACAACAACCTGAACAAGGATAGTAAAAACCTCGTTCGGAACATTAACAACCGTCTCAGAAAAAACTACCGCATTCTGGATAGTTTTGAGCTAAAAGAGGGAAAAACCCGCACTACAAAAACCCGATTACTGGATAGGGGCTTTGATTTTGAGTATTTGACCAACCTCTACACCACCAAAAAAGGAAGCACCTATTATTTTGTCTATGACCTAGGCTATCTTCCTTTGGACAATGATTTTTATATGATCGTTAAAAGGGAATAATCAGTCTCTTAAATGACAAATTTATTTAAAGAAGAAATAGCTAAGTTAATCTCTATATAGAATTCTCCCCCATTGGGGGAGTTAGAAGGGGCCTGCTTACCAATTCTGCCCACTTAATTTTAACGCGGCTACCACAATATCCTTACGGCTGATCTGCCCCACCAAAATGCCATCTTTCATCACCGGCAACCTTCTTCTGTTGTGGCGATCAAAAACCCCGGCAGCATCAAATATACTCATGTCGTGCGGTATGGTCTCTACGTTTTTGGTCATAAAGCGCTCCACGCTCTTATCTAAAATAGGTTGGTTAAAATACCTGCTCTCTGAAATCTGTTTCATGCAGTCCGCCTCAGAAATAATCCCCACCAAAAAGCCATTGGCGTCCATAACGGGACCACCGGATATCTTGTATTTGGCAAAAGCTTCCATAACCTCTAGAATGGACTGTTCCGGCGAAAAGGTCACCAATTTTCTGGTCATATAATCCGTAACCAAAATGGGTGCGTCATAACTTTTTTTTGAATCGGTCTTGGCCCTGGCCCCTTGAAAACTTTTGATTCCCATAATATTTTAATTGAAAGGTTGACTACCTAAGATAGTGATTTTTAATGAATTATTTAATTTTTAATGGTAAAAGATGCGAAAACCTCATATTTTTATACATTTACGTGCCAACTTTCAATGCTATGAATTTCTCTAGAACACTATGTCTCCTCTTGGCCGTCTATGCGGCCTATTACAGCATTAGCTCGCTGATGCCCAGCTATAGCTCGGACCTTAAAAAAGGGGAAGATCAATTTGCTGTGGACAGGGCCTTAAAGCATGTCAAAAATCTATCGTTGGAACCCCATGCCGTAGGCTTTCCCGGCCATCAAAGGGCAGCATCGTATATCATTGGGGAATTAAAAGCCATGGGGCTGGAAACAGCTATCCAAGAAGGGTATACCACCGGGGACTGGGGCAACCTTAGCAAAGCGACCAACATCATTGCCAAAATAAAAGGTGCCGACGCTGGCAAGGCCTTGATGCTCTTATCGCACTATGACAGCAACCCACATTCCTCTTTTGGTGCCAGTGATGCGGGCAGCGGCGTAGCTACCATATTGGAAGGCATCCGTGCTTTTTTGGCTACTGGGGTTACTCCTAAAAATGACATCATCATTTTAATAACCGATGCCGAAGAGCTAGGGCTTAACGGTGCCGATTTGTTCGTAAAAGAACATCCCTGGTCCAAAAATGTTGGCCTGGTACTAAATTTTGAAGCAAGGGGCAGCGGAGGGCCAAGCTATATGCTTATTGAAACCAATAGGGGCAATGCTACCTTGATCAATGAATTTACCAAGGCAAATCCAAAATTCCCAGTTACCAATTCCTTGGCTTACAGCATTTATAAACTCCTACCCAACGATACGGATTTAACCGTGTTTCGAGAAGATGGCGACATAGAGGGATTCAACTTTGCCTTTATCGATGACCATTATGATTACCATACCGCTTTGGATACATATGGGCGATTGGACAGAAAAACATTGGCCCACCAAGGCAGCTATCTTATGCCACTGTTAACGCACTTTGCCAATACCGACCTTACCCACCTAAAAAGCTTGAACGATAAAATTTACTTTAATTTTCCCTTCTTTAATTTGATATCCTATCCCTTTGAATGGATTTGGCCGCTCTTTGGTTTGGCATTACTGGCTTTTATCATCTTGGTGATACTGGGCTTCAAAAAAGATGAACTCCAGATGAAAGGGGTGTTTACAGGTTTTATACCTATGCTAATAGCACTTTTGATCAACGGCGCGGTCGGTTACGTTAGTTGGTCCGCCTTAAAATGGTGGTATCCTTGGTATCAAGACATGCTCCATGGCTTTACCTATAACGGGCATACTTATATTTTCGCTTTTTCCTTTTTCGCTTTAGCGGTCTGTTTCTTTGTATACAATCGCTACAAGAAAATAAGCACGCCAAATCTTTTGGTGGCCCCCATACTTTTGTGGTTTGGTATTTGTGCAGGAGTGTCCTATTATTTAGAGGGCGCAAGTTTCTTTATAATACCCGTATTTGGGCTGTTGGCTACCTTTTTGGTGACGCTTAAGCAAGAAAAACCCAGTCCTTTTTTAGTACTGTTCTTGGCGTTACCGGCACTTTTTATATATACCCCTTTTATTAAGATGTTTCCCGTAGGTCTTGGTCTTAAAATGCTAGTGGCCTCCACGGTATTTACCACACTCTTGTACTTTTTGCTACTGCCTTTGTTCGGGCTTTCCAAACATAAGATGCGTTTTGCCATCATTTCCGTATTTCTGTATTTGGTCTTCAGCATTGGGGCACATATCAATTCTACCTACTCCCCAGAAACGCCAAAACCTAGCAGTTTACTCTATGTGTATGATGCCGATGCCGATACCGCAAAATGGGCCAGCTATGATAACATACTTATTGGATGGAATGCCCAATATTTAGAAAATACGGAGGAGAAACGGCCCGAGCAGGAAGAAAACCCATCCAAAACCATAAGCAGTAAGTATAATACGGGGTTTACCCATACTGCAGAGGCACCCAACAAGTCTTTAGCCGTTCCGGATATTTCCATCATGCAGGATTCCGTGGTGGGGAATACGCGTCGTATTTCATTATGTGTTTCCCCAAAAAGACCGGTAAATAGGTTGGAGGTCTTCACCAATGACATCATGCTGGAGAAAGCCGTTGTAAACGGGATACCCTTATCGGAATACTATTTGGAGAACCGAAGATGGGGCAAACTAATTACCCATTATATAAGTGATAACGATTATACGGAAATAGCGTTGGAGCTACCAAAAGATGAAATTTTAGAACTCACCTTTTACGAAGCGGCGAACGATTTATTGACCAATAACCTTTTTTCCGTTCCCAAGCGACCAAAGCAAAGTATTCCCATGCCTTTTGTGCTGAACGATGCTACCTTAATTACAAAAACCATCCGATTTGACTAAAACCATTGGTGTACTAGGATGCGGTTGGTTGGGTACCCCGCTTGCCAAATCCTTTTTAGAAGAAGGGCATCAGGTAAAGGGAAGTACAACAAGCCCTACTAAACTAGCTGCTTTGGCCGCCCTAGGTATAAACCCCTATGTGATTGGATTGGAAGAGGATATGGTGGTTGGTGATATAGCAGGCTTTCTTAAAGGTGTTACCGTCCTCATTATAAACATTCCGCCCCAATTGCGTAAAGCACCACATAGCAATTTTGTCAAGCGGATAGCTACCCTTAACTCGGTTTTACAAGAAAGTGAAGTCCAAGAAGTAGTTTTTATCAGCAGTACGTCCGTTTATGGAAACGTAGAAGGTGCCATTACAGAAGAGACAACACCAGAACCTACAACCAATGCTGGAAAACAGTTATTGGCAGCAGAGCAACTTCTAATGGATACCGTCAAATACAAAACCACCCTTATCAGGTTTGGGGGACTCATAGGCCCAGGACGGCATCCCATTACCTTTCTTTCCGGTAAGAAAGGACTAAAGAACGGGGAGGAACTGATCAACCTTATCCATTTGAACGATTGTATCTTTATGATTATAACAATTGTCAAAGAAGGGTTATGGAATACCTGTTACAATGGGGTACATCCGTATCACCCATCAAAACAAGCATATTACACTACGGAAGCCCAGAAAAAAGGACTGGTTCCGCCACAGTACGACAAAAAAACTCCTAAAGTTTACAAAAAAAGAATAATTAGTAGGTTTTTTCTTACTAAAAAAGAATATTCACTTACCTCTATTAACGTATAGCTCACAACACAAAAACCTTGTTTCACAACATTTCTCCCCTTTTTGTGTTAATTGAAGTATTGATTACTAATTAGTTACGACTTAAAAACCTAATTTTATACTAAGTTAAAAAGTTAGAGTTATGGAAAATTCAGGATTAAAAACGAGAATCTTGATGGAGATAGAAAGAACTATTGCAAGAAGTAGTGCCAAGCAAAAGATGACTAAAAAAATGCAGGAGTTTCATATGGCCATCATTAAAAAGCACTACAATGCCACAGATGTTAAAATAGACTATCATCGTCATAGGGTAATGATGAATATTGTTGTTAATGACCAAGGGTATAAACCAGAGGCCGTAAACGTAAGTTTAGAGCTATTGCCTATGAACCTCTTTTTTATAAGTTTGAGTGCATTCTTAAAATCCTGCTTGGATACGGATGCCAAGAGTATTGCCTTTTACGCAAAACTCATTAAGGATTTGACGACGCCGAACAAGCGGCAACTGTCCTACTAAAAATTATACCACATACCATGGGCGCCTAGTTGGGCGCCTTTTTTTTGTTATACTTTTATTTAACAGGGAGGGAACATTTATTTTTTTAGTTTTGCCATGCAAAATTTAAATGACCATGAAAAAAATAGCACTCCTTGCCCTATTGGCCATAGGGCCTTTCTTAACTGCCCAAACCACCACCAATCTGCAATCGCACTATGAAGCTTTTTACAAAGAAATGCGCTTACAGGGCGATGTGAACGGTGTAATCAATGCGCTTACCCATTTAAACGTACTGGCGCCATCACAAGAAAGAAGGGATACCCTTGCCTATGTGTACATGAACAGCGGGCAACATTTGCAGGCCTTGAATACGGTTGGTATTGAAAACGACACCAACAGTTCCGATCTTGCGGTGCAGGTAAAAGCGATTTCCTTAAAGAACCTCAACCAACCCAAAAGGGCCATAGAACAATTTGAAATCATGTTCAAAAGGAGTCCAAATGCCTATTTGGCCTACGAACTTGCCGATCTTAAAATCCTGACGGGGGATGCTACCGGCGCTGGCACCAATATTGAATATGGCCTTGCCAACGTAAAAGACGATATGAAGCATGCCTTCTATGAGCGTCAGCAACCGTACGAAGTTTCGCTTAAAGCGGCCTTCCATCACCTTAAAGGCCTATTGGTCTTCAATAATGATAAATCGAAATTTGATGAAGCCATTGCCTTAATTGACCAAGCTTTGCAAATAGATCCCAGTTTTAATTTGGCAAGCCTTAGCAAACAAGCCTTGGAAGCTAAAAAGAACGAAGCGGCAGGCACAAAAGAATAAAATCGCTCATTTGATCGTAAAAAGAGGCCTTAATGCCTCTTTTTTTGTTTATACATCGAAACATATTTAATTTAAACCAACCTTGTTTTAATTTAGGCTATATGAGATTCAATACCGTCCCCGCCCAATTACGAACACTTATAGATGGGGAGGAAACCGACTTTATCGCAAAGAGCAAACGCAACCACCCCAAGAAACAGGCATGGTCCACCATCGGTTTCTCCATATTTTGGAACGCCTTTGTCAGCATCTTTATCGTTGCATTTTTTGGTCCATTGTTTACGGGTAAGGATGTCCATTTTTCAGTAAGCGGCAAACCAACCACAGCCAGTTTGGATAACATGGATGAACTTCTTTTCCCTGGTGTTTTTATAGGTGTATTCTTATTGGTAGGTATCACTGTTTTTATTTCGGGAATTCTACAGCTCACCCAAAAAGGGGGCTATTTTGTGGGAACGCCCACTCGGTTGATCAAATACCGCAAGGGAAAACTGACTGTAAAGGACTGGGAGCAATTTTCTGGAAATATTACATTAAAGACCAAAGGCCATTATGGAGATTTGGAATTGGAGCTACGCACCGGAAAAATGCGTAAAAAGAACAAAGGAGCAAGAAAATTGGGGCAAGATACCATCTACATATCCGGTATTAGCAACGTTTTTGATATTGAGAAAAAATGTAGGATTAGGATAAAGGAACACGACCCAAACCCAAAGACAGCAACATAACCATTAGGTCTTTAGCTTTTATTCCACTTATAAAAGGACAACCATAGACCTATTTAGCTCTTCTCTAAAATCGATTTTAAATCCAGTTTGTTATTTTCTATCACGTTAAACTGTTTTCGCATGGCGTTGTACGCCAACAACATTTCTTTCATGGGTCCGTAAACATCGGTACGGTCCGCAACGCTTGCCTGTATTTTTAGCAAGAACGTCTTAAATACCCGTTGCCTACTTTTTATTTTAGCAGTATCGAACATTGTAGGATACGTACTTTCCGCCAAGGCCTTTTCCTTTTCCACCAAATCTTCCACGGCCAAAGTCAAGTCTTCGCTATTGGTCGCTTTAAAGAGGACATCAAAACTACTCCGTAACTCTTGGAATTCCTTCCATTCCGTAAGGATTTGTTTTACGTTTTCATTGACCGGAGCAACCTTTGGCATATCTTGAAACGTAAGAAAAACCCTGTCGTCATCCGCCTCGGCAACTTCGGCTTCTTTTTTCTTACAGCTTAAAAACATCAGAAAAACAAGTGGAAAAATCCATATTTTACCCATAAAACGAAAGTACAAATTTTAGGATAAGCTATCTTTACCGCGGTTTGAATTAACTTGATTTTAAATGCAAAAATCCATTTTGATTATTGGGGCCTGTGGCCAAATAGGGACCGAACTCACCATGGCGTTACGGGAGAAGTACGGGAACCAATCCGTTATTGCGAGTGATATACGCGAAGGCAGTACCGTTTTAATGCAATCCGGTCCTTTTGAGCTTATGGACGCCACCGATTACAATGCTATTGAAGATGTGGTGATGCATTACGAAATTGAAGAAGTTTATCTTATGGCCGCCATGTTGAGCGCCACAGGGGAAAAGTTCCCTATGCGGGCGTGGAACCTGAATATGAATTCGCTTTTTAACGTCCTAAACTTAGCCAAGGAAAAGAAAGTGGATAAAATTTTCTGGCCGTCCAGTATCGCTGTTTTCGGTCCCAATACGCCTAGAGAGCATACTCCACAGCAAACCTTAATGGATCCCACAACGGTTTACGGCATTAGCAAACAGTCTGGGGAACGATGGTGTGCGTATTACCACGCCAAATATGGAGTAGATGTTAGAAGTGTGCGCTATCCAGGATTGATCAGTTGGAAAACCCTGCCCGGTGGGGGTACTACGGATTATGCCGTTGAAATTTACCACAGTGCTTTGGAAGAAAAACGTTACACCTGTTTTCTTGAAAAAAGCACAAAATTGCCCATGATGTTTATGGATGATGCCATTAGAGCCACTATTACCATTATGGATGCCGACCCTAAAACCATAAAAGTGCGGTCTTCCTATAACTTGAACGCCATGAGTTTTGGACCCGAAGAAATTGCGGATAGTATTAAGGCCCATATCCCGGAATTTGAGATGACCTACCAACCCGATTTTAGGCAACAAATCGCTGATTCTTGGCCTTCTTCCATAGACGATTCCCAAGCCAATGCGGATTGGGGATGGGTACCGGAATTTGATTTGGATACTACCACTAAAGTAATGCTGGAGAATTTGAACAAAGCCTAAAATACGGCGCAACTAGGCTTGCTAAGCGTTCTGAATATCGGACTTGCCCCCAGTTTTTTGCACTAGTTTGATTTGTTGAATTTCTATGGCCTTGTCAATAGGCTTCAACATGTCGTACATATTTAAGGCCACCACACTGGCCCCGTGCATGGCCTCTACTTCCACACCGGTTTTATAAAAGGTTTTTACCGTGACCTTGATCAGGATCTTTAGCCCTTGAATCTCATAATCGATACCGGCAAACTCAATAGGCAGCGGATGGCAATCCGGCAAGAGTTCCGGGGTTTTCTTTAGGCCCAGGAATCCGGCAGCTTTGCTCATCGCAAAAACATCCCCTTTTGGGACCGTTTTATTTTGAATGGCATTGATGGTGGCTTCTGAACCAACCTGAACTATCGCTTGTGCTATTGCCGTTCTATGGGTATTCTGTTTTTGGGTAATATCAACCATCCCTTAAGTATTAACTTTCCATTGATACGAGTCATCGCCAAACAATTCTTTGCCAAAGACCGGAACTTCCTTTTTTATTTCTTCCACTACGTGGTGCATTGCCTCAAACACTTCTTTTCTATGTGGGGAAGAAACAAAAACGAACAAACAGATTTCCCCAACGGCAACTTTGCCCAAACTATGATAAATATGCATGCAAGTCAGGTCGAATTTTTGAAAGGTAGCTTCTCGAATCTCATGGAATTTTTGGTTGGCCATAGGTTCATAGGCGGTATATTCGATAGCACTTACCGTTTTACCTTCAATATCATCTGCACGTACCTGGCCCAAAAAAATATCATGTGCGCCAATAGTGGTCTTACTTTGGTGTTTGGCAATGGAATTGGCAATAAAGGACGGGCTAATCGGTCCTGGAACAAACACATTTTTTATGTTGGTTGCCATAGTTGCTTTTTAAGGCTAAGGTAATGAAGAATTGGTGAATATCTTTAGTGTAAATAAGCACCACAAGGCAATGCTATGGAAAATATCTCGAGCAAGACCTACCCTCTATTCCCCTAAAACACTGCCCAATTTGAACATGGGCAGGTACATGACCACTAGAATAACCCCTCGAAAAATTGTATTCCTTGTTCGGTTATTCATTCTAAGGCTTGTAAAAAAGCCGAATATGCTTTCTTTTTTCCAAAATCACTATCAAACAACAATGGCCAATCTGGGAAACCGTAGGTAGGGGTTATCCAGGAATCGTCGTCTTTAAGACCCCAGATGGTCAATGCATACGAATACGCTTTGGGAATACTATTATAAATACCTACTACTTCGTACACTTTTTTAGCTTGTTCCTGCATCTTATCCACTGTAAACTCCTTTAGTTTGCCTTTGGAATTGACCTTTACATCCAGCTCTGAAAAATGAACCAAAAGTTTTCGCTCAACGGCAAGGTCCGTAGCGGATTGTATCTCTTGTTTGGATGGAAAATTAAAGTCGATATGCATTTGATAGCCTACGCCGTCGATAAGGTTATCTGCCATTAGATCATCAACTAATGCGAATGCACCCCGCTGTTTGTCCGTATCATACATTAAACCATAGTCATTGTAAAAAAGTTTCGCCTCCTTATCCGCATTTCTAGCATATTGGAAACACTTCTTTACATAATCCGCACCCATACGTTCATAGAAAACCGATTTCCGGAATTCGGAAGTACCTTCGTCAATCGCTTCGTTTACTACGTCCCATGAATCCACCTTTCCCTTATATCTTGACACAACCGCAGTTACGTACTTCTCTATAAGTAACTCAAATTCTTGATCGGTCCCCTTAAAATCGTTTAAGAAATCGGGGATGCTATTATACCAAATTAGTGTATGACCGTGAATGTTCATCCCGTTCGCTTCCGCAAAATCAACAATAGCGTCCGATTGGGTCCAATCGTAAATAAGGTTTCCTTGGGCATCCATACCTTTTAGGATGCTTTTCATTTTCATGGCATTTTCTGCGGTAATACTATTGAATTCCTTTTTGTAAACTGTTGCATACTTGGGATCTTGAACACGAGTGGGATTCACCGCCATCCCCACAAAAAAGTCTTTTGCTTGGGTTTTTAGTGCTGTAGTATCAGCAATAATAGCATTTTCATCATATCGTTTTACGGTAACACTGTCTTTTACAACCAAAGCAACATTATCAAATTGGACAATCTGTCTCGCAGGACCGGAAAAAACATCCACTCCAACTTTTACCCTACCTACTTTATTGATATTGATATATTTTTCATGATTGCTCGGATTATAGGCATACCCAAATTCGGCCAAGTTTATTTCTATAGTCTCCCAACCACAATTGGTTTTGGTGAAGGTATATTGCCAATTGACCTCGTTGGAACAACAGTCATTTGGACCATCAACCAAAACAATATTAACAACGGTGCCGGGGGCCCCGCCACAATTAACATCCATCTTAAGGAAGACATTGTCCATGCTTTTTCCTTTAAGCTTCTTTTTCGGAATCAACCGAAAGGTAATATCCGACTGCGCCACCAAATAGCCTTTGTCCGTAGCACCGTTCCAAACCAGCTCATAATATTTTCCATCGCTGCTCGCGTTTCTTTGCTGCACGCCATAATTGGCCAAATCGCCAAAAGACTGCCAGGCATTGGGTAGTATACCTCCACTATCAAAATCGGTAACGAGATATTCTTCTTTATCTTGGGAAACACCAAGTTGCACGGCAAGACAGAGCATAACTAAAAAAGGACTCATTATTTTAATGTTCATAGTACCTGAATTCAAAATTTTGATGTGTTGGACATTCATTGGTATTCAAAAGTATTTCCCAGGCCCTTAGCATCAAAAGCAATTTGTAGCAATAACTATAAAATTTGATGCATCTCTATATTGGCATCCAAATACGGTTTTTAAATTCCTTTTCAGCCACGGTCCGCGCACGCCCATACATTAAAACGCCCAATCCCACATTCTTGTCACAAGGAAAAAGGGCGAGCATCTTAAATCAATGTTCGCCCTTGGACCTTATTTTTTATTGCATAACGCAAAATACCTTACTCAGGACAGCTACCAAGATCATCTATATAAAACGTACCCGAAACGTCTTCCCCGGGAGCAATAAAGAAAGTGGGTTGGTTATACTGCCCTGTTGGCACCAAAGCCTCTCCATTAGGAATACCTAAGGCCTCCCCACTATCTGTAAAGCCGGCAACGGCATTGGCAAAATCGAACCTAAGCTCTTCCCAGCCAGTACCTCCATGGGCAACGGCAACTTCAACCTCGCGCTCTGTTTCATTATTGTTGGGGTTCTGCTGCATATTTAATCTGATGGTTACCGCAATTTCAGACCACATAAGGAGCCGCACTACTTTATCCTCAGCGCCAAAATCAGCTGGTGTTCCCAGTACGGTTCCAAAGCCATCAAAGTTACCACCACCGTCTTGCACGATTTCCAACACATTGGAAGCATCAGGATTTGCGCCAGATTGATCCGGATTGGGGATTACCTGTACTTCAACTCCGTTAAACCCAAAGAAGGATTCGCCATTATCCAAGGTAACCGGTTCCCCAAAAATTGTAGTACAAGGGTCCGTTTCTTCCGGTTCTTCCGGCGGGGTTGCACCTCCATCTGGGCAAATACCTACATTGTCTAGATAAAACGTGCCCGCAACATCGTTACCAGGGCTAATAAACATCTGGAACCTGATATATTCGCCGGTAGGCACAAAACTAGCACCGTCCGCAATTCCAAGGGCACCATCGGGACTTCCCGTGAAACCAGCGGTTGCCGTGGTAAAATCAAAACGAAGTTCTTCCCAACCGCTACCGGTATGTATTAAAGTAACTTCTGCTTCCCGTTCTGTTTCGTTATTGGGGTCTTGCTGTACAGCAAAACGCACTGGCAATTCAACATCGGACCAGAAATTGAGTCGCACCACTTTATCCTCAGCACTAAAAAGGGCCGGACCCGTCATTTGAACTCCAAATCCATCAAAGTTTCCGCCACCGTCCTGTGTAATTTGTAAGACATTGGAAACATCTGGATTTGCACCAGAGGGGTCAGGATTTGAGACGACCTCTAGTTCTACTCCATTAAAACCAAAGAAGAAGGAAGGGTCGTTCCCGTTGTCCCAACTTACGGGAGCACTAAAAATCTGGGTGCAGGGGTCCGCTGGAGGGACTATTTCAAATTGCTGTTCCGTTATCCTATCATTGGCAGCAATTGCCCTAATGGTCACAAAGAAGTTCTCCTCTGCGTCCGGATAACTAAAAGTTAGCGATTGTTGTATTCCTATAAGCATGGCTTCCGCCCCCGGGATTCCAGACAACACTTCAAAAGCGGTTGCCCCTTGGGCCGTTGGGCTTACCGTGACCGAAAACGGTGCTTCTTCGTTGTTGAATACGATGTTGGCCTGGACCTCACTTGGTGCAGGGCCTTCCATTAAAACAGCATCAAACTCCACCTCTCGATTACAGGAAATCATAAAAAGTAATAATGTTCCGAGAACACCAAATCGAAGAATAAACGGTCGCATAGTTAGTTTGTTTAAAATAATTAATACAATATAACTTTTTACTTCCTTTAGAATAGGAATGTACATTTGTTTGGAAGATGTTTGCAACATTTGAAGCTTAAAATGCTACAAATTTTATTTTTACTGGCAACAAAATGCCTTTACTTGAAATTTCAATTCTCTGGAGATGCTACATACCAAAAAAAGATACTACCCCTTTTTAAAACTTATTTTTCTAGTTGCTTTTTTTATTGGTTTTGGCAATAGCCATGCCCAGATTGATTTCAAGGCCTTAACGTTCAATGCCGTTAAAGAAAACATTTTCCAACGCCCGATTACGGCCATGGTAATGGATAAGTTTGGTTTTATATGGATAGGCACGGATGGTGCGGGACTTTACAAATTCAACGGCTATTCCTATACGTACTACGTGCATAATCTGGAAGACCCCAATAGTATTAACAGCAATTCCATTAGCTCTCTCTTTGTGGACAGCTCCGGACGGTTATGGATAGGTACCGATGCAGGGCTTTGCTTCTATGACGACCAATTGAACACTTTTACCCGGTTCAACAACAACATAGAAGATATCATTAGTGTCAACTACACCAATATCCTATGCTTTGCAGAATATGAAAACACGCTACTGGTGGGCACCTATGATGGCATCAGGGAAATTAATATGGCCAGGAAGGCCCTTAAGAACTATGCCTTATCGGGAACCGCTGTTTTAGATCTGGAATATTCTACCAAGGGGAATCTATACATTGCAACAAATGAAGGCCTAAAACTGGAACAGTTCCACCAAAAAGGGAACATCTTAAAAATGCCCTTGAACCATAATGGCACAGACCAACATATTACAAAATTACATTTGGATGAGCGGGAAAACCTATGGGTGGGGACCTTAAGAAGCGGGATTTTTAAAGGGGACCTAAAAAAAGCCAACCCATCCTTTACCAAGTTAGCTATTGTTCAACGTGCAATAATGACCATTGCCAGCGGTATGGAACACGTTTTTGTTGCCGTTGAAAATGAGGGACTGGTCATTCTGGATATGAATGGAACAATAGTAAAACACTATCAGTATAATGCGGAGGACAAACAAAGCATAGCCTCAGATTCTGTATGGGCCATGTTGTTGGACCATGAAAATAGGCTGTGGTTGGGTTATTATGAAAATGGCCTTGGCTTTTTTGACAAGCACCATGATAAATTTAAGGCCTTGCAACGGGAAGATACCGGAAATAGCATACACACCAACGATATAAAAGCATTGGCCCGAACTGAGGATGATAAAATATGGATAGCACAAATCAATGGTATTGATATTTTGGATACCCGTACAGGAGAGATTACCAATGTGTACGGAAATCCAAATGCTGATTATGACGGCTTAAAGCCGGGCATATATATAGAAGACGTTTTTGTGGATAGCCAGGGCAATGTATGGATAGCCACTTGGGGCGATGGTGTTTTTCTATTAAAGAAAGGAACAAAAGCCTTTTTGAACTTTACCATGGCTAACTCATCTGGAGTGCTCCAAACGAATAAGGTACGTTGTTTTACCGAAGATGGCTACGGCAGGGTATGGATCGGTTCTTTTTTAGAAGGTGTCTATTTTTTTGACCCCAAAACAGAAAAAATTAAGGTTCCCAAAGGGGAGTCCTATGCCAATTCAGAGATTACCCAAAAAGATGTAAAAGTACTGTTCCATGATAGCTATGGCTATATTTGGATCGGTACTTCGTCCGGGCTTTACCATATTGAAAAAAAGGATAGGAATGAGTACACCGCCGTTGGACACAATACCGCAATTTCCTCCAAGTTTGACGGGCATCCCAGCTCCAGTCGCATTTTGGATATTTATGAGACCCAGGACGGTTCCATATGGTTTGGAACCAATGGCGGGGGCCTTTACTCCTATCAACGGGATACCCAAGATTTTGAACGGCTGGAGCTCAAAGACCATAACTTAACCTATGTAAACGCCATATTCGAACCCATTAAAAATGAGCTTTGGTTAAGCAGTAAACAAGGAGTATTAAACATAAATAGAGCTACCAAAGAGTTCGTTAGGTACACCACTTATGACGGCCTGCTTGAAAATTTCTTGATAGACCGCGCCGTGGTCATGGACAACAACAATACGGTCTACTTGGGCACCAAAAAGGGGCTAAACACCATAGCCCCCCAAGACATCAATTACAATCCGTACTTGATCAAACCCTATTTAAAAGACGTCAAGCTCTTCAATAAAAAAATCGGCAGGTCGGACCAGTTTAGCCCCTTGCATTTTACACCGGAACCCAATACCATTACCTTACGCCATGATCAAAATATCCTGACCATAGATTATGAAGCCATAAGCTATACCAGGCCAGAGAAAAATCAATATGCCTATTTTCTAGACGGCTTTGAGACATCTTGGAATTATGTAGATTCCAAAACCAGTGCCACCTATACCAATCTTGCTTCTGGAGACTATACCTTTAAACTCAAGGCCGCCAATAACGACAACAAATGGAACGAGGCATCTGTAATATTGAATATCAAAGTAATGCCCCCATGGTGGAAAACGCTTTGGGCCTATATGCTTTATTTTGTCCTTTTTTCGCTTTTGGTGTTTTCCGGAATGTTTCTCTACAAAAAAAGGATTAATGAAAGAAACATCTTTAGGTTGGAACGTGAACGTAGAAAACAGAAGGTAGAGCTCCAACAACAAAAATTGCAATTCTTTACGAACATATCCCATGAGTTTCGAACACCGCTAACATTGATCATCAATCCCATATTGGAGCTTATTGAATTAAAAGATGCCGGTTTTTCACAAACGGTACGTCAAAAACACGGTATCATCCATAAGAACGCGGAGCGGCTTTCTAGACTGATCAATGAACTAATGGATTTCAGAAAGTTGCAGTCCAATAAGCTTCGCCTTAGGATAAGCCAGTTCAACCTTATAACACATACCAAAAACATTCTCAGTTTTTTTAATGAGGAATCCAAGAGAAGGGCAATTCGTTTAGATCTAAAATTTGAAAGTAAGAACCTTGATGTCTGGGCAGATAGGGGAATGTTAGAAAAGATTCTGTTCAATCTATTGTCCAATGCCTTTAAAGTAACACCTAACGAAGGTAAAATACAGGTAAGGATACGTTCCGGAGAGAAAAAGATACTCCACTTGCTAAGTAAAGAAACCCCAATTCCGGTTGTGGAAATAAGTATAAAAGACAATGGTCCCGGGATAGATCAAAGGGATTACAAGAAGATATTCAAACGATTTTATCAGATCAGTGAATTGAACAAATCGTATTACGGAAGCACGGGCGTAGGCCTTGAGATGGTAAAGAGCTTTGTAGAACT
Source organism: uncultured Croceitalea sp. (assembly GCA_937926215.1). GTDB lineage: Bacteria > Bacteroidota > Bacteroidia > Flavobacteriales > Flavobacteriaceae > Croceitalea. The sequence continues at coordinate 17,339 of CALEYA010000108.1, forward strand.
CCATAAAGGCATTGTTGAAGTGGAAAGTGAATTGGGAAAAGGTTCCATCTTTAAAATAATATTGCCCTACGGTAAAGAGTTTTATCAAAGTTCACAGTATCCAGAGGCACAAAAAGAGACCTCACTTATCCCTGTGGAAGAAATAGCCAAGCCCAAACCGGAAATCTATAAAATCGAAGATATCCTATCAAAAAAAGAATCAAAGAAGAAGCTACTTATTGCTGAGGACAATGTGGACTTGCAGGACTATCTTGTTTCGATATTGGAACAGGATTACGAAATAATCTTGGCATCCGATGGGCAGGAGGGTTGGCTAAAAACGATGGAACGCCATCCGGATATCATTATTACCGATCTTATTATGCCACTGATGGATGGGATAGCTTTCAGCGAAAAAGTTAAAAGCGATCCAACCTTAAACCATATTCCCATTGTTATATTAACCGCCAAAGAACTTACAAAAGACAGGATCAAAGGTATGGAAGCCGGAGCCGAAGCATACCTTGTTAAACCTTTTGACACCAAAGAACTTAAGGTTGTCTTAGAACAACTCCTCTTAAAAAAAGAGCGTTTATTGCAGCAATATGCCAATGTTACCTTGCCAAATACCGAAACAAAGGAGACCGATCTGGACAATCACTTTATACAAAGTGTGGTTGCGTATGTTCAAGAAAATATAGAAAATTCATCCTTAAACGTAGAAAAACTCTCTTCCCATCTCTGCTTGAGCAGAAGCCAAGTGTACCGAAAAATAAAAACCCTAACAGGGCTGTCCCCCATTGAGTTTATACGACGCATACGTTTGGAAAGATCTAGGACACTTTTGCAAAGCGATAAGAATCTTAATGTTAGCGAAGTAGCCCACAAAGTAGGCTTCCTATCCGCATCCTATTTTACGGTTTGTTATAAAAAGCAATTTGGGGAGCTTCCCAAACAGGGCAAATAAACTGTTTCCCCTACCGTAAACCATACTTATACTTCAGCTTCCAATGCACTTGGACCTATTGTATTTGCACGCCTTCTTTCAAATGCAACATTTGACATATTTATTGCATCAAATAAGGTGACGCTAAGCTAGCAGTAAAATTAACTTGCATACCAACTAAGTAACCACATCCATAACGGGCAAAAATCAGGGTCACGTTTTGGTCTGATGTTAAATCTAAACTAATCGAACAAATGAAGCTAAAGAACTTATGTTTTGTCCTGTTTTTGGTCATCACAAGTCAGGCAATGGGACAAGTGATCTCTGGCACGGTAACCGCAAGTGACGGTCCGCTACCAGGAGCCAATGTTATAATTAAGGGCACACAAATTGGTGTGGTAACGGATTTTGATGGAAGGTATACCTTAACTAAAGTAAATAGCGGGGATGTCCTGACGTTCTCCTATGTAGGATTTAAACCAAAAGAAGTAACCTATACAGGACAAGAAGAAATAAATGTTGAACTCTTTGAAGATTTGGTAAGCTTGGACGAAGTAGTTATCGTTAACTACGGAACGCAACGAAATACTCCTGTTTCCGTAGTTAAAGGAGAAGAGCTGAGCGAATTCCCAACATCGGATATTGGGCAAGCACTTCAAGGAAGGGCCGCTGGGGTTACCATCACCAATGGTGGTTCTCCCGGTTCACAAACCTTGGTGCAGATACGCGGGGTAAATACTTTTGGGGACGGAACGCCCCTTTTTGTAGTGGATGGTGTTTTTACCAACAGCATCAATAGTCTTGATTTGGGCAGTATTGAAAAGATAGATGTCTTAAAGGATGCTGCCTCACTTGCCGTTTATGGTTCCAGGGGAACTAATGGGGTAATTTTAATAACCACTAAAAAAGGTAAAGTAGGCAATGCCACCTTATCCCTAAATGTATCTTCGGGTATCCAAGAATTCAATAGACGCTACGATTTACTGAATACGGATCAGTACATTCAATTTTTAAGGGAAATCAATGCCTTGACAGGCCAGAATGGCGGGCCGGATTTCCCAGTAGGCAGGGTGAACACAGATCCCTCTTTTGATGGGAACGGTGTTGATACCGATTGGCAAGATGCCTATTTTAGACAAGCACCCATTTACAATATAAGTGCCAATATAAACGGGGGTAGCGAAAAAGCACGTTTTAATGTAGGCCTTTCTAGATTAGATCAGGATGGCGTATTTATAGATACCGGTTTTTCAAGGACCACGCTTAACGTAAATACCGATGCCAATATTGGTAAATGGTTGGCGATCGGACAAACCCTTTCCTTAGCCTACAATGAAACAACATCACCGGAACAAGACGGAGGTAGAGATCCTTTTCAGAATATTATTGGACAAGCCCCATATATTCCCGTACGTTCGGAAAACGGGCTTTTTGGTGGTACCAACTCTTTAGATTTAAACGATTCTAGAAATCAAATACGGATACAAAATTCCCAAGACAACCTCACCCGGTTTTCATCTGTAATAGGTAGTGTTTATGCCTCCATAAATATTTTGAACGGGCTTACCTACAGAGCTCAATTTGGTCTAAATGCCAACTTGCTGTTACAGGATAGGGAAAGAAGGGCATTTGCAGAAGACGGTTCATTTGCAAACCCGATCAACTTTATCGACAAAACAAGACAGACATTGTCCCAGACCGTTCTTACCAACACCTTGGCGTTTGATCGGGATTTTGGAAAACATTCCGTTAATGCTTCGGCAGTATTGGAGCAAACGCAGATACGTTTTGAGTCTGCCTTGATTTCGGATAACAATGAAGTGTCCTCCGAGATTCCCGAGGCTTTTTCCCCAAATGCAAGGGCAACTTCCTTTTCAGTCCCTGAAAATTTAAATTCCATTCTCTTTTTATCCGGCTATGAATTTGATAATCGCTATTCTATAAGTGGTTCCGGGAGAAGGGATACTTCATCAAGGTTTTCACCTGAGAACGCATCCCAATGGTTCTTTTCCGGTGCTTTAGGCTGGGACATCTCCAATGAACCATGGTTTAAGGTAGATGCAATAAACAGTTTGAAATTCAGGGCCAGTTATGGGGAAACGGGCAACAACAGAACAGGTAATGCGGTAAACCAGTTCTTACCAACCTTAGGTCTAAACCTGCCGTCATCCATAGGGGATGAAACCTCACCGGGAATAAGTCCGAATAATGCCGCAAATCCAGATTTGCGTTGGGAAACGCAAATAAAACAGAACTATGGGTTGACCACAGCTTTCCTTTATGATCAAATCCAATTTGGTGTGGACTACTTTAAAAACCGTAGTGAAGATTTATTGATTCCCGTAGAACTCCCCTCCTCCGCCGGAATCCCCGGAAACTCCCAAACAGGGTCTACGGTAATCAGAAATGTTGGAATCGTCGATGTAGAAGGTCTAGAACTTACTTTGGGTTATAATGATTACAAAGGAAAGTTCAAATGGAATTTTTGGGCCAATGTAACCCGGGCGGAAAGTACTGTTGAAAGCTTGGGGGCATCCGGTGAGCCTATTGAAAGGGCACGTTTAAATCCTCCATTTGCCTCGGCATTGAATAGGTTAGCGGTCAACGAGGCGCCTTTCCACTTTTTTGGATTGGTAGCAGACGGGGTTTTCTCAACCCAAGAACAAATAGATGCCGAACTTCCCAACAACTCCTCCTCTGCCGTTCCAGTACAACCTGGTGATGTACGCTTTCTTGATATTAGCGGCGATGGGCAAATCAGTTTGGAAGACAGGGCAGTAATAGGAAATCCCAATCCAGACTTTACCTATGCCATTAATCTTAGGGCAGAGTACAACGGATGGGATTTTGACGTACTTTTCAACGGTGTTCAGGGCGTTGATGCCTTTAACAGTAATATTTTTTACTTGGAAGGTTTGGACAACGGACTAAATTACGGTACTCGTGTATTGCGAAGATGGCAGAATCCTGGAGATATTACGGATATCCCCAGATTTCGATTTGGCTCCAATATCAACAACGAAATATCCAGCCGATATATAGAAGATGCTTCCTATCTTAGGTTGAGAAACGTTACCGTAGGGTACACTTTCCCCAACACCTTAGTCAATAAGTCCGGGAACGGTGTCATCAAAAAATTGCGCTTTTACGTTCAAGGACAAAACTTGATCACCTTAACGAATTACACAGGATTGGATCCAGAAATCGCCCCATTTTATAATGCACAGGGCTTGGTTGATGGTTTGGGCATCGATCGTAGTGCACAACCTAGGCCCATTACCGTTTTAAGTGGAATCCAACTGGAATTTTAAATAAAATTAATTGTGAGAAAAATGAAAAGAATCAGTAACTATTTCTTGAAGAGTGCGGTATTCCTCTTCGTGCTAATGCAGGTGGCATGCGATGAAAATGTGCCCGTAGAGAATACCAATGCGTTAAACCCCGAAATTTTCTTTGAGTCTTTAAGTCAAGTAGAAGCGGCCGTAAATGCAAGTTACAATCAATTTCAAGTCGTGTACCAACGAAACGGGTATGTATTTCCAGATGCCATGTCCGATGAGGTAGTATCCAGTGGGGATCCTAATTTTGCTCCCTTCAACAGGTTTGAATTCAATGCGACCCTTGAAAACATAGCCCAGTATTGGACGGCGTGTTTTAATGGAATAGGCGCCTGTAATTTTGTTATCGGTAACGAGCAACGTATGCGTACAAATGCAGGGACCGCCGATTTTGGACAAACCGACGTTGACAACGCTTTAGGGCAATCCTATTTTTTAAGAGCCCTGTACTATTACCATTTGGTAAAACGTTTTGGGGGCGTTCCTTTAAAATTGGATTTGGAGACCGCTTTGGATGATGCACCAAGGGCCACTGCAGATGCCGTATACAACCAAATGATAGAAGATTTAAGATTAGCCACCCAATTGACCTTTCCAAAAGGAACAACAGAGACAGGAAGGGTTACCAGGGAAGCAGCCTATGCCCTTTTGGGAAAAATATACTTGCATAGGGAAATGTATCCAGAGGCGCAACAGGCGTTCAATAACGTTACCAACCACAGTTTGCTTCCTATTGAAGATTATCGGGATAATTTTAGTGAATCCGGCGAACATAATGATGAATCCATGTTCGAAGTTGGCTATAACGGTGAAATTGGAACCGAACAAGAGCGTTGGGCGCAAACTGGCATAGGTACTTCAGAGGTAACCTTCCACTCCCAAGATTACACGGGATGGGCAAACGCAAGGCCTTCAGCGAAGGTAATTGCCGAGTTTGAACAGGACGATCCAAGGTTGGACCAGGCAATTCTGGTTGATGGCAACAATAGTTACGGCCCCGGGGAGGCCTTTCAATTTCCATGTCCTGGCTGTGTTGGAGGTCCCGTATGGTATAAGTTTTCGCAATTGTACGATGAGCAGGACGTTTCTGAGAACAGTGGGGTGAACGTGCGTATCATGCGCTATGCCGATGTAATTTTAATGCGAGCGGAAGTGGAGATGAACCTAGGCAACAATACGGGTGCCGTAGATTTCCTAAATCAAATCAGGGATCGTGCGGGCATGCCGCGGTATGGAACCGCCACCATGGATGCTAGGGGATTTCCGGTAAACACATCGGAACAGATATTCAATGCTATAGTTCATGAAAGGTTTGTAGAGCTAAGTGGTGAGCAACAACGGTTTGATGATTTGGTTCGATGGAACTTGGATACAGAAGCACTGTCCGTTTTCCCAGATGCCAATTTCAACAATCCCGACCCCTCATTACGGGTCGTACGAAACTATGACCCCAACGTACACAGGGTGATGCCTATACCCCAGAACGAAATTGATAGTAACACTGCCATTGGTCCAGGCGATCAAAATCCCGGTTATTAAGGCATTGGATTAGTTTAGTTTAGTTTTATAATGAGCGGGGATTTTAGTTTCCGCTCATTTCTTTTTTAGTATTTTGAAAAAAAGTTATGTCTCTAAAAGACCTGTAAAAAAATAAAAGTATGTGGAGGAGTCTTATTTTTTTGGTAGGATTGGCGTTTTTTGGTTGCAGCGATAATTCCCAGAAAACAAAAAAAAGCAACACGCAACAAGAAAGACCAGGGTCACCTATTTTTAGCAAGCTGAAACCCCAAACCACCGGAATAACCTTTGAAAACCGTTTGGTAGAAAATGACACCCTTAACTACTTTACCTATCCCTATATCTATATGGGCGGTGGCGTTGCCTCCGGAGACATTAACAATGACGGCCTTAGCGATCTCTTTTTTACGGGAAACATGGTGCAAAACAAGCTGTATCTCAACAAAGGCGACCTAGCATTTCAGGATATCAGCCTAGACGCGGGGTTACATGGTGATAACAGGTGGTATACAGGAACAACCATGGCCGATGTCAATGGAGATGGCCTGCTAGATATCTATTGCTTGGTAGCAGGACAGTCCGGAAACAAACAAAACCAACTTTTTATCAATAAAGGAGACAATACTTTTGAAGAGCAAGGAGCCGATTACGGCTTAAACGATGCCGGAAATAGTGTGGACGCCACCTTTTTTGATTTTGACAAGGACGGGGATTTGGATGTTTATGTGGCCAACTATCCCATTACACCTTTTGAATACAACAGCTACCATTACAAAATGCGCATGGATCGGGTAACCGATATGGAAACCGACAACCTTTATAGGAACGATGGAGACCATTTTACCAAAATAACGGCCGCCGCCGGTGTAAAGTTATATAGCCTTTCCCTAAGCGTAACAGCATCCGACCTCAATGATGATGGTTGGACAGACCTCTATATTTCCAATGATTTTGGCACCCCGGACTGCTTATATATCAATCAAAAGAACGGCACATTTAAGAATGAAATAAAAGAAGCTACCGCGCATACTTCCTTTTATGGCATGGGGGTGGATATCGCCGATTTTAACAATGATGGGTTCCTGGATATTGTACAAATGGATATGGACGCGGCTTCCAACCGTAGATCAAAGGCCAATATGGCCAGTATGAACCCTGAACTTTTTGAAAATATTGAGCGCGTGGGATTCCAGTACCAATACATGCAGAACGCACTTCAAATGAATACCGGGCACAGCCATAATGGAATACCAAAATTTAAAGACATCTCAAGATTGGCAGGCATATCCTCCACCGATTGGAGTTGGGCCCCCTTATTGGCCGATTTTGATTTGGATGGCCATAAAGATCTTTTTGTTTCTAACGGGACACGACGGGAAATTAACAACAAAGACTACTTTGAAAGTCTTAAAGGCGAAAAGAAACATAAAGACAGCCTACTCGTCAAAAGCCTGCGCATCCCATCAGAGCCCATTGACAATTTTATATTTAAGAACAATGGAAATCTTAGCTTTTCAAAAAACAACAAGGCTTGGGGCATTGAGGATAAGGGTTTTTCCAACGGTGCGGTATATGTCGATTTGGATAACGATGGCGACCTAGAGCTCGTAACCAATAACATCGATAAGGTAGTATCCATTTTTCAAAACCATAGCACCGATACAAACAACCATATTTCCCTAAATTTTCAAGGGCCCCAGAAGAACAGCCATGGCTTGGGTACAAAAGTACATCTATACCATGGCAACATGCATCAGCTTCAGGAAGTAACCATGAGCAGGGGGTTCCAATCGTCCGTCGCCCCAAAATTGCATTTTGGCATCGCAAAAGATGAGGTTGTGGATAGCCTTATTGTTGTTTGGCCCAATAACAAAGTTCAAAAACTGACCCAAATACCTGCCAATAGCAGTTTGACAATGGCTATAGAAAACGCGAAGAACGTTGGCGAAAAACAGGAGGATATCGCCCATTTGTTCCAAAGCTATTCAGATACCTTGGCCCTTTACAAACATAAGGAGAATACCTATGATGATTTTAAGAACGAAATCCTCTTGCCGCACAAAACCTCACAATTTGGTCCTGGGTTATCCGTAGGTGATCTAAATGGGGATGGGCTGGAAGATTTTTACATTGGTGCCGCTTCCAAATATCCCGGAGGGATGTTCTTTCAAAAAGCAGGTGGTTCTTTTGAACAACAAAAACTAAAAATCCTACTAGAAGATAGAATGCACGAGGATATTGGTTCGCTTATTTTTGATGCGGATAATGATGGGGACAACGATCTATATATCGTTAGTGGCGGTAATGAATTTGATCCTGGTTCGCCCATGTTACAGGATAGGCTCTACATCAATATGGGAGGGGGTAATTTTGTCAAAAGCACCAATGCCCTGCCCCCGATCCGGGAGAGTGGGAGTCGGGTCTACGCTTGTGATTTTGACAAGGACGGCGATCAGGACCTGTTTGTGGGTGGACGACTTGTACCTGGGAACTACCCATATCCTGCATCAAGTATTATTTTAGAAAATGTTAGCGTACAAGGCCGCGTAAAGTTCATCAATGCAACAAACACCCTTATACCTGCCCTTAACCAATTGGGATTGGTAACAGCTGCCCAATGGATAGATTATGACAACGACGGATGGAAAGATTTGGCCGTTACCGGAGAATGGATGAACCTTAGGGTTTTTAAAAACAGGTCCGGAAAAGAATTCCAAGAAACAACGGAAAGTTTGGGCTTAGGGGATACCAGAGGTTGGTGGTTTAGCTTGAAATCCGAGGATATAGATAACGATGGGGATGTAGACCTCATTGCTGGCAATCTTGGCGAAAACTACAAATACAAAGCCTCAGAAACAGAAACTTTTGACGTGTTCCTGAACGATTTCGATGGAAATAGGACCAACGATATTGTATTGGGCTATTATGACGATGGCGAACAATACCCCGTTAGGGGAAGGGAATGTTCTTCCCAACAAATGCCCTTAATCAAGGAGAAGTTTAAAAACTACGATGCTTTTTCCAAAGCTACTTTAGTGGATATATATGATGAAAAGAAGCTTGAAAACGGAATCCACTATCAAGTTGCCTCCTTTAAAACGGCAGTATTTCTGAACGAGAACGGCAAGTTCGTTCGCAAAAACCTACCCGTAACCGCCCAGTTGGCTCCTATCAATCAGATATTAGTGGCCGATTTTGATTCCGACGGAACTAAGGATTTGGTTCTAGGTGGAAATCTTTACGCATCGGAAGTGGAGACCCCTAGGGCAGATGCAGGCTATGGAACCTTTCTAAAGGGATTTGGCAACGGCAATTTTAAAACAAAAGGGCCAAATGAAACCGGACTTTTTATAGATGGCGATGTTAAAGATTTGGCAATGATCCGTGTACAAGGGCAGTCCTATATTTTAGTGGCCAAGAACAAGGACTTTTTAAAGTTTGTTCGTATCAACAATAATATTCCAGTTATAAAACAGCGCTAAGGGAGTCCTTATTTTGAAATGGGAATTACTTAATCATAGGCTTCAACAATACGGTCCGCTATTTCACCAAAAGGCCAGGTTATGGTCTGTCTATTAAATATAGCAAGGCCATCATTAGAAACACCGCTGTTTCCATTGTCCCACCAAACACTGGCAAAACCTCGCTCCGCTGCAGCTTCTGCATAGAATGTTGCATGGGCTATACGGTCTTCCAAATTGCTTTGGTTCCCCGATGCCCATTCCCCTAACACCACAGCTTTTCCATTGTCCGTAAACTGAGTTTTGATACGGTCCATTTCCGCTTCTAACTGCGCCTTGTCATCATCCGTACCCCAAGTGCTATCGGTGCCTTCCAAAGTGAACGGAAAAGGAAAATAGGAATGTAAGGATAGTATTGTTCTGGGGTCATCATTAGGGATTACCAGCGCGTTCATAGCTATGGGCAACGTGCTTGCCGCATAGGTAGAGATCATTATTTGTCGTTCGCTGTTATTGCCCCCTGTAGCACGAATGGCATCCAAGCTCACTTGGTGGTATTCGTTCACCACGGCTCTTCCTTCTGCCGTGCCCCCGCTCCATTCTTCTGGGGTATTTTCATGCCTTGGCTCGTTTAAGGTCTCAAAAATGAGATAGTCGCTATAGTTTTTAAATCGGTTTGCTATCTGCGTCCACAGTTTGGAAAGTCTGTCCTTAACCCCATCGGCCTCCGCATTGGTAGGTATGATCCAAGGGTCGTCATGGTGTACGTTGATAATCACGTACATGTTATTGGCCCTTGCGTAGTTGATTACTTCTTCAACCCTATCCAACCATGCTTCTTCAACAGCATAATTAGGGGCTCCCCCTTGATGGAAACGCCAAGTAACCGGGACCCGTAACGTATTGAACCCACGATCGGCTATCGCATCGATCATGGCTTGTGTGGTCACCGGATTGCCCCAAAAGGTTTCCACAGGTCCTTCTGCGTCCAAACTATTGCCCAAATTCCAACCTACTTTCATTTCCGATACAATCTCAACAGCTGAGATATTCCGCATAACGCCATCATCGAATGCACTTGCCATCTCGTTATCCCCATCATCATTCGCATCCATATTGTCCTCCATAGGTTCTTCTTGCCCGCTATCACCATCTGGAATTATGGTAATACTGCCAGAATCGGAACCACATGAAAATAAAAGGATAAGAAGTGCAAAGACCAAACCAAGATGTCGCATAGTAAGTACAATTTTTTATCAAAATTAACCAAAGGCATCTAAAACGGGTATAGCTATTGATGCAAAAGCAAAACGAAATGTTGCATCTACTTTGCCAAACCGGTACCAACACCTAACTATGGTGGGATTTCTTATTTATTACTTCGGTTATAAAATTCCTTTTCTTGGGG